>JBQMQE010000130.1:0-12593 GCA_052172655.1 Burkholderiales bacterium | reverse complement strand
ATCAGAGGGTGCATAGGGCTCTACTCCCGGTTATCAAACGGGTACTTTCCCACATTCTGCCTGCTCCTCACGCTCATTGCAGCAGGATTTCCGGACCGCCGTGGTCGTCGGCCACGACGCGCGGCTTGTTGAAGTCGATCGATTCGACGCTATTGCGGACGGACATGGGTTTTAGGCGGCCCTATCGTAAACTGCGTAAAGAGCGGATTGAAGTTCGTGGACGGCCTTTTCGAAGCCGTTCCTGCCACCGAATTCCTTGAGCAATTCAACCGGCGTGCCCATGGCGTCGAATGGAGCTATTTTCAGGATACGCGGATCGTCGAGGCCGGTGACACCTTCGTCCTGGTATTTCTGCAGCAGGGCTTCAAGGACGGCGCGCGCCTGTGCGCCGTATCGGGTGAAGACATCGCGCTTGCGCGCGTTGTCGGCACGCTCGCGCCGCGTGAGCGGCGGCTGGTCGAAGGCCACGTGGCAGATCAGGTCGAACGGGTCGAGGTCCTTGCCCACCTCTTCGGCCAGCGGAGCTAGCAGCAGGCCCTCGGCGGCAAGTTCCTCGATGATCGCCTGCTTGCGCTCTGTCCCCTTCCAGCGCTTGAGAAAAGCGTCGAGGCTGGCAAATTGTTTCCTCAGCGTTTTTTTCGAGTAGTCGCGTAGGCTTTCGGTGACCAGCTTGCCGTTTTCGTCGAGGTATTCGATGCGCTCGGCGAGGATGGCGACCTCTTTGCCGTGGATGTAGTACTTCGCGCGTGCTTGTTCAGCCGTCTGAATGTTGATGACCGGAGGGGTCGGATCAACGATGACCGTTTCATTCTCGCCCGGTTCCGGCGGTATTGGATCGTCCGGATCGTCGGTAGGCGGCACATCGTCCGGCGGGCTGACCGGGTCGTCCTCGCCCGGTTCGTAAATCTGCACCGGCACGCCGTCGAAATCCGGATCGGCGAAGTGGTTGGTCGCCTTGCGGAAATCGAGCAGGGTGAAGTAATACTTCCGCGTGTCCTCGTGGACGCGCGTGCCGCGGCCCATGATCTGCTTGAACTCGGTCATCGACCCGACTGCGCGGTCGAGCACGATCAGACGGCAGGTCTGGGCGTCCACGCCGGTGGATAGCAGGCGCGAAGTGGTGACGATGACCGGGTATTTCGCTTCCGGGTCGATGAAGTTGCCGATCTGGGCGCAGCCTTCCGCATCATCGCCGGTGATACGCATCACGTAGCGCGCATTCTGCTGCACCAGGTCCGGGTTCTCGTTGACGAGGGCCTGGCGCATGCGCGCCGCGTGTTCGGTATCCACGCAGAACACGATGGTCTTCTGGAAGCGGTCGCCGCTTTCCTTCAGGAACTCGCTCACCCGGTGGGCGACGCGTTTGGTGCGCTCGTCGATGACGAGACTGCGGTCGAAGTCCTTCTGGTTGTAGACGCGGTCCTCGATTTCGTAGCCGTAATTGTCGGTCTCACCCTTTTCCGGGCGGTAGCCTTCCACGTCTACGTCGAGATGAACCTTCACCACTTTGTAGGGAGCGAGGAAGCCGTCATGGATGCCCTGCTTCAGCGAGTACGTGTAGACGGGCTGGCCGAAATAGTGAATATTCGAGACGTACTCGGTCTCTTTCGGCGTGGCGGTGAGGCCGATTTGCGTGGCACTGGAAAAGTAGTCGAGAATCTCCCGCCAGGCGGAATCTGCCGCCGCGCTGCCCCGGTGGCACTCGTCGACCACAATAAGGTCGAAGAAGTCCGGAGAAAGTTCGCGAAACAGCTTCTGGCGATCCTCCGGGCCGGTAATGGCTTGATAAAGCGCGAGGTAAATCTCGTAGGCGGTGTCGATGCGCCGATGCTTCTTGTCGATGGCGAGCGACAGTTGAACGTCGGCGCCGTCCTCGCGCGCTATGGTCTTCGATCCGGTGCTGAGCTTCGCCATGGCCGCGCCAAAGGGGCGGAAATCGTTCACCATCGTCTGATCGACCAGGACGTTGCGGTCGGCTAGGTACAGGATGCGTTTCTTCTGCCCGGCTTTCCACAGCCGCCAGATGATCTGGAACGCGGTGTAGGTCTTGCCCGTGCCGGTCGCCATTACGAGCAGAATGCGGTCCTGCCCCTTGGCGATAGCCTCGATCGCCTTGTTGATGGCGACGCGCTGGTAGTAGCGCGGTTCCTTGCCGCCGGCGTCTTCGTGGTAGTCCTGAAGCACAATGCGTTCTTCCGCGGGGGCGAGCCCTTTCCAGGCGCGGTATTTGGCCCAGAGTTGCTCCGGCGTCGGAAAGGCGTCCAGCGCCAGCTCCGTTTCCATCTGGCCACTCAAACCGGTGCGGTCGTGGAACAGGAAAGCATCGCCGTTCGATGAAAAGACGAATGGAATGTCGAGGGTCGCAGCGTATTCCAGCCCCTGCTGCATGCCGCCGCCGACGGGATGGTTGTTGTCCTTCGCCTCGATCAGCGCGATCGGGATGTTCGGCTTGTAGTACAGGATGTAGTCGGCGAATTTCGCCTTGCCGCGGGTCACCAGCTTGCCGCGCACGATGATGCGCCCTCTGGTGAAAAAGACCTCTTCGCGGATCTGCGACAGCACATCCCAGTCCGCGCGCACCAACGCGGGCGTGATGTACTTGGTGCAGATGTCGCGTTCGGTGAGGTTTTTCTTGTTCATCTGGCGTATTTGCATGGGCGTACTCGTGTTCCGCTACTGTACGCCGTAGCCACGACTGATGGTGGTACGAAGCTCGCAGATCCCCGCGGCGATAGGAATTATATGATCGGCTTACGCTGTAAATTCACAACGTTGATTTGACTGAACCTCAGGCGGCATAAGGCTCTTCTGTATATGTCAGTGTCAATTTTGACAATTCGTGGCAGGATTTATCTGGGCAATTTCGTTCAGCGACGCGACGGTCCAACCACGCGGCACTGGTCCGGCATTACCGACCACCTCGCCCACCTCACGCGCCATGCCGTCTCCAGAATTCCGCCGGCGTCACAATGTTCGGATACCGCTCCGCCAGCGCAAGCAGGTCGTTATCCCCGGTGATGAGGTAATCGGCCCCGGCAGCCAGCAGCGTTCCCAAAATCGGCACGTCCGCCGCATCGCGAGCAGCATTGCCTTCGAGCGGCTGCGGTTCCACCAGGTCGGTCTGAATAGCCAGAATATCGACGAAGTCGGCGAAATCGGCCGGCCCCCACTTCAAGCGATGATTGAGCCGCGGAAGCACGCGAGCGAGTTCATCGAGGATGTACCGTGAAAGAACGACTTCCAAAGCGCCTTGGCGCCAGGCACCGACAATCCTTCCCGGCACGCTCGCGGGATAGGCGATCCCTAAAACGAGAACGTTGGTGTCGAGCACCACCCGCAGGGTGGGCAAAGCTCAGGCTTTCTTCCGGATGCGTGTCTTTGCCGAGCCGGCCCGTTCCTTCGCCACCGCCTGCTGGATTTCAGCCATGCCCTGTTCCTCGGGCACGGTGGCATAGGCTTCTCCCAGGCGCGCCGACAAGGCGTCGAAGCGCTCCTGCATGCGCCGGATGCGCTCGAACAGCCGGGCATCGATCAGGGCCGCGACCGCGCGCCCGTCCTTGTTGATGACGATGCTGTCCTTTCGGTACTGCACCTGGCTGATCATCTCGCCCAGGTTCTGGCGGAATAAGACGGCGTTGGTTTCGGTGATCATGGTGCAAGCCCCACATGGTGTTGATCATAACGACCATTATGATCGTAATGATCTATTTGTCAACTACTCAAGCCGCCAGCTTCTCGTTGAGCTCCCGCATCAACGGCTGGAGCTGCTCCCTGAAAAGCTCGTGAGCCTTGCCCAGGCTGCCGTGCTGGCCAAACCATCCGGCCTCGAAGTCGCCAGGCTCGATGGCTAGGCTGGTGGCGATGTGCTCGACCATGCGGTCAAGCCATTCCCTCTGCTCTGACGTAAAGGCGTTCGCACCGCGCTCATTGAACCATGCTTCGTAGCGCTTGCGCAGCTCCTCGCGGTAGGGCACCAGCGTGAATGAAGGAATTGGTTTGACTGAACATCAGGCAGCGTAAGGCGCTCCGGCACATAGCAGTGCCAAATTTGATAATTCATGGGTCGTGGTGCCAATTCCGGCAAAATCGCGCGGGGCGCCAGGCAGCAATCAGAGTTCGGTATTGCGCGCGATATACGCCTTCACCGCACCCGCATCCGCATCCATCACCTCAAACCGCTGCGGCAGCGACTCCAGATTCTCGCAGCCCGGCGGATAGTCCGGATCGCGCCCCAGCGCTTCGCGTATGATCTGCGCGAACTTCACCGGCAGCGCCGTCTCGAGGCAAACGAGCGCAATGCCCGGCTGCCTGTGCTCCAGCCCGACCTTGAGCCCGTCGGCGGTATGCGTGTCTATCATCACGCCGTAATCCTGATACACGCGGCGGATAGTCTCCAACCGGTTCGCGTGGGTGCTGGAGCCCGATACGAAGCCGTACTCCGTTATATTGGAGAAGTACGGCGTGCCGGCGAGGTCGAACTCGCCTCCGGCATCGACCTTGCTCCATAGCCTTTGCACCAGGCCTGAGTCGCGCCCGACCAGGTCGAACACAAAACGCTCGAAATTGGACGCATTGGAAATGTCCATGGACGGGCTGGAGGTCTGCTTGACCTCGTTCGATGGACGCACGCGGTAGCGGCCGGTGCGGAAGAATTCGTCCAGCACGTTGTTCTCGTTGGTGGCGAGGATCAGCCGCGCGATCGGCAAACCCATCATGCGCGCGATGTGGCCGGCGCAGATGTTGCCGAAATTTCCCGACGGCACTGCGAACGCGACCTGTTCGTCGTTCGATTTGGTGACCGCGAAATAGCCGCGGAAGTAATACACCACCTGCGCCGCGACCCGCGCCCAGTTGATCGAATTCACCGCGCCGATGTTGTGGCGCTGCTTGAACACGGCGTCGTTGCTGACCGCCTTGACCATGTCCTGGCAGTCGTCGAACACGCCGCGCACGGCGATGTTGAATATGTTGGCGTCCTGCAGCGAAAACATCTGCGCCGTCTGGAACGCGCTCATCTTGCCGAGCGGCGAAAGCATGAACACGTTCACGCCGCGCTTTCCGCGCAGCGCGTATTCGGCCGACGAGCCGGTATCGCCCGAAGTCGCGCCGAGGATGTTGATGCGCTCGCCGCTTTTGGCGAGCACGTACTCGAACAGGTTGCCGAGCAGTTGCATCGCCATGTCCTTGAACGCCAGCGTCGGCCCGTTGGACAATTCGAGGATGTGCAGGCCCGGCGCCAGCGTCTTGACCGGAGTGATCGCGTCAGTGCGGAACACCGCCTTGGTATAGGTCTTCGCGCACAGGGCTTTGAGGTCCGCTGCCGGAATATCGTCGCAGAACTTGTACAAAATCTCGTACGCCAGCTCAGCGTAAGACAGCTTGCGCCAAGCGGCAAGTTCGGTCTCACCAACCCGGGGATAGCTCTCCGGAATGGCCAGGCCTCCGTCCGGGCACAGGCCACCGAGCAGGATCTGCGTGAAAGTCTGCGGCGCCATGCCGCCGCGGGTGGAAACGTAGCGCATTGTGAAACTAGTTGCGCCCGAGCTCTTCCAGCCGTATGCGCGTCACCTTGCCGGTCACTACGGCGAGGTTCTCGATCGCGGCGATAGCGGCGTTGATATGCTTCTCGCGCGTCTCGTGCGTGAGCATGATGATGTCCACCTGCTCCTCGCCCTCGGACGGCTCCTTTTGCACCATCGCGTCGATGGAAACGCCGCGGTCGGCGAGGATGCGGGTAATGTCGGCGAGCACCCCGGGGCGATCGACCACGCGCATGCGCAGGTAGTAGGAGGTGACCACCTCTTCCATCGGCAGAATGGCGACGTCGGACAACTGGTCGGGCTGGAACGCGAGATGCGGCACGCGGTGCTCCGGATCGGCGGTGTGCATGCGCGTCACGTCGACCAGATCCGCAACGACGGCGCTGGCGGTCGGCTCGGCGCCGGCACCGGCGCCGTAGTAAAGAGTGGCGCCGACCGCGTCGCCTTTGACCAGGATCGCATTCATCACGCCTTCGACGTTGGCGATCAGGCGCCGCGCCGGAATCAGGGTCGGGTGCACGCGCAGCTCTATGCCTTCGGGCGTCCGGCGCGTGATGCCGAGCAGCTTGATGCGGTAGCCGAGCTGCTCGGCATAGCGGATGTCTTCCTGCGTCAGCGCGGAGATGCCCTCGGTGTAGGCCTTATCGAGCTGCATCGGGATGCCGAAAGCGATCGCCGACATGATGGTGAGCTTGTGCGCGGCATCGATGCCTTCGATGTCGAACGTCGGATCCGCCTCGGCATAGCCCAGGCGCTGCGCCTCCTTCAGCACGGTGTCGAAGGCGAGACCCTTGTCGCGCATTTCCGACAGGATGAAGTTCGAGGTCCCGTTGATGATGCCGGCGATCCATTCGATGCGGTTCGCGGTGAGGCCCTCGCGCAGCGCTTTGATGATCGGAATGCCCCCGGCCACCGCGCCCTCGAACGCCACCATCACGCCTTTATCCTGCGCGGCGGCGAAAATCTCGTTGCCGTGGGTCGCCAACAGCGCCTTGTTGGCGGTAACCACGTGCTTGCCGTTGGCGATCGCCTGCAGCACCAGCTCGCGCGCGATGCCGTAGCCGCCGATCAGTTCGACCACGATATCGATATCGGGGTCGTTCACCACCTCCCTGGCGTCGGCGCTGACCGCGGCCTTGTCTCCGACCAGTTGCCGCGCACGCGCGAAGTCCTGGTCGGCCACCTTGGTGATGCGAATGCCGCGTCCGGCGCGGCGCGTGATCTCTTCCTGGTTGCGCAACAGGACGTTCCAGGTGCCGCCGCCAACGGTGCCGATGCCGAGCAGTCCAACGCTGATGGGTTTCATGTGTTGCAGTTCTCAGTTACGAAATGGGTGGGGTGGAAAGGCGGATGCAGCGCCGCCATCAGGTAGCACGGCGGTCTTGCCGCAGCCGGCTCACGTGTGCCGCCTGCGGTAGCCGTCCAGGAACCGCGCCATTCGCGCGATCGCCTCGGTGAGATCGTCGCTGTTGGGCAGGAACACCAGACGAAAGTGATCCGGGCGCGGCCAGTTGAAGCCGCTGCCCTGAACGACCAGAACCTTTTCGTCTTCGAGCAACTCGAGCACGAATTCCTGGTCGTCCTTGATCGGATACATTTTCGCGTCCAAGCGCGGGAACAGGTACAGCGCCGCTTTCGGCTTGACGCACGAAACGCCTGGAATCCGGGTAATCAGCTCCCAGGCGAGGTCGCGCTGGCGGCACAGCCGCCCGGCCGGCGCGACCAGGTCGTTGATGCTCTGGTAGCCGCCTAGCGCCGTCTGCACCGCATACTGGCCGGGCACGTTCGCGCACAGACGCATCGAGGCGAGGATGTCCAGCCCTTCGATATAGTCCTGCGCGTAGCGCTTCTCGCCGGACACGACCATCCAGCCGGTGCGGTAACCGCAGGCGCGGTAGTTCTTGGACAGCCCGTTGAAGGTCACGAACAGCAGGTCGTCGGCCAGCGAGGCGATCGAGGTGTGCGTCGCGCCGTCGTAGAGCGTCTTGTCATAGACCTCGTCGGCATAGACGATGAGCTGATGCCTGCGCGCGATTTCCACCAGCTCGCGCAGCAGGTCGTCCGGATACAGCGCGCCGGTCGGATTGTTCGGGTTGATGATCACGATCGCGCGCGTGCGCCGGGTGATCTGGGCGCGGATGTCGGCAACATCCGGCAGCCAGCCGTTGCCCTCGTCGCAGCGGTAGTGCCGCGGCATGCCACCGGCCAAGCGCACGGCCGCCGTCCACAACGGATAGTCGGGCGCGGGCACCAGCACCTCGTCGCCGTCCTCGAGCAGCCCCTGCATCGCCATGACGATCAGCTCCGAGACGCCGTTGCCGATGATGATATCGTCGAGTTCGACGCCGGCGATGCGCTTCTGCTGCGCGTAATGCATGATCGCCTTGCGTGCCGCGAACAGCCCCTTGGAATCGGTGTAGCCGGAGGCGTTCGAGAGGTTCACGATCACGTCGTGGCGCATCTCGTCGGGCGCATCGAAGCCGAACGACGCGAGATTGCCGATATTCAGCTTGAGGATGCGGTGGCCTTCCTCCTCCATCTGTCGCGCGCGCGCGAGCACCGGCCCGCGGATGTCGTAGCAGACATCGGCAAGCTTGGAGGATTTCTTGATCGGTTTGAGCATTAGCTTGCGCTCTGTGGTGTTAAGCCTGCGCCGCCGCGGGAACAGCCACGAGTCCGTCCTTCTTGAACATGTCCTTGATGCCGCGCAATGCCTGGCGGCTCCTCGCCTCGTTCTCGATCAGCGCGATGCGCACGTGGTCGTCGCCGTAATCGCCGAAGCCTATGCCCGGCGACACCGCCACCTTGGCCTCGACCAGAATCTTCTTCGCAAATTCGAGCGAGCCCATGCCGCTGTAGTGCTCGGGAATCCTCGCCCAGATGTACATCGAGGCCTTCGGGTTGTCGACCATCCAGCCCATTTCGTGCAGCCCCTTCACCATCACGTCGCGCCGCTTCTGATATTTGAGGCGGACTTCCTCGACGCACTCCTGCGGGCCCTCGAGCGCGACGATCGAGGCCACCTGGATCGGCGCGAACGTGCCGTAGTCGTGATAGCTCTTGATGCGCGCGAGCGCGTGCACCAGGTCCTTGTTTCCGACCATGAAGCCGATGCGCCAGCCGGCCATGTTGTAGCTTTTCGACATGGTGAAGAATTCGACCGCCACATCGCGCGCGCCCGGCACCTGCATGATCGAGGGCGCCTTCCAGCCGTCGAAGGTGATGTCGGCGTAAGCGAGGTCGTGCACCACCAGGATGTCGTGCGCCTTGGCCAGCGCAATCACGCGCTCGAAAAATTCCAGCTCGACGCACATTGCGGTCGGGTTCGAGGGGAAACCGATCACCAGCATTTTCGGCTTCGGAATCAGTTCGCGGATCGCGCGCTCGGTCTCGGCGAAGAAATCGACGCCCGGTGTCATGCGCACCGAGCGGATATCGGCCCCGGCGATGATCGCGCCGTAGATGTGGATCGGGTAGCTCGGATTGGGCACCAGCACCGTGTCGCCTCGATCGAGCGTCGCCAACATCAGGTGCGCCAGGCCTTCCTTGGAACCGATGGTGACGATGGCTTCGCTGTCCGGGTCGAACTCCACGCCGTAGCGCCGCCGGTACCAGGCGGTAATGGCGAGGCGCAGGCGCGGTATGCCCTTGGACACCGAATAGCCGTGGGTGTCGGGGCGCTGCGCCGCCTCCACCAGCTTGTCGACGATGTGCTTGGGCGTGGGCCCGTCGGGGTTGCCCATGCTCATGTCGACGATGTCTTCGCCCGCGCGGCGGGCCGCCATCTTCAATTCGTTGGTGATGTTGAAGACGTACAGCGGCAGGCGATTGATTCGTGCGAATTCTCTCATATGGTGCAGCGCAAGGTGGCAGTAAGTCAGTCGCGTTAAGTGCTGAATAAGTTTATAATTTTAGCCTATTTGAGCCCTCCCTTGAAGCTCCATCTGTCCAGCATCTCCGGCATCAACGCCTTCACCGGCTACGGTGAGGGCTACGTCATGGTCAACCGCCAGCGCTACGAGCGCAACCTGGTGGTGCTGCACGACCGCATCGTGACCGACTGGCAGCCCGCAGGGTTCGACGACCTCGACACCGCGGATTTCGCCCTGCTTGCCGAGCTTAAGCCTGAAATCGTGTTGCTCGGCACCGGCGCGCGCCTGCGCTTTCCGCGGCCGGAGTTGACGCGCGCCCTGATCGAGGCGCGCATCGGCCTCGAGGTGATGGACATTCGAGCCGCCTGCCGCACCTACAATTTCCTGGCGGCCGAGGAGCGCAAGGTCGCCGCTGCACTCCTGTTCAGTTGAACGCCGCCGCCGCCCGCACCCTCGTACTGCTCGTCGCCTTCACGGCGGTTTGGTTCTCCAATCTCGAATATCGCAAGCTGGTCAACCCCGACGAGGGGCGCTACGCGGAAATCCCGCGCGAGATGGTGGCGAGCGGCGACTGGATCACGCCGCGTCTGAACGACATCAAGTATTTCGAAAAACCCGCGCTGCAGTACTGGGCCACGGCGGCGGCCTACAACCTGTTCGGCGAGCATCAATGGACCGCCCGGCTATGGAGCGCGGTCACGGGTTTTCTCGGCGTGCTGATGGTATTTTTCACCGGCCGGCGGCTGTTCGGCGGGGAGGCCGGCTGGTATGCGGCGCTGGTGCTGGGCTCCAGCCTGCTCTGGGTGTTGATCGCGCACGTCAACACGCTCGACATGGGCGTGAGTTTCTTTCTGTCGGCCGCGGTCTGCGCCTTCGCGCTCGCCCAGCGCGACGCCGCGCAGGAGCACACGCGCAGCCGCTGGATGCTCGCCGTCTGGGCCGCGCTCGCGCTGGCGCTGCTGTCCAAAGGTCTGATCGGCCTGGTGCTGCCCGGCGCGGCACTCTTCCTCTACATCCTGATCGAGCGCGACTGGCGCCTGGCCGGCCGCCTGCGCCTCGTCGCCGGCATTGCGCTATTGCTCGCGCTGAGCCTGCCCTGGTTCGTGGCGGTGTCGCGCGCCAACCCGGAGTTCTTCCATTTCTTTTTCATTCACGAGCATTTCGAGCGCTTCCTGACCAAGCAGCACGGGCGCTACCAGCCGCCTTACTATTTCATTCCGGTGCTGCTGGCGGGCATGCTCCCCTGGACCGTCACCCTGATCGACGCGCTGGCGCGCGCGTGGAAGCGCGACCCGCGGCAGCGCTTCCAGGCGCAGCGCTTTCTGTTTATTTGGGCGGCGGTGGTGTTCGTGTTTTTCTCCGTTTCCGACTCCAAGCTGGTGTCCTACATCCTGCCCATGTTCCCGGCGCTGGCGCTGCTCATCGGCGTGCGCCTGACCCAGCTCGGCGCGCGCGCGCTCGCCTGGCAGACACTGCCGGCTGCGCTTGCGGGTATCGCCTTGCTCGCGCTTCTGCCCGGCATCGCGCGCTACGCCAGCCGCGAAGTGCCGGTCGAGATGCTCCGGGATTATTCTGATTGGCTGATCGCGGCGGCGATACTGCAGATTGCCGGCGCCGCAGCCTGCGCCTGGCTGGCATGGCGCGGCAAGACGAATGCGGCGCTCGCAGTGTTGGCCGGCGCGGGTCTCGCGTTCGCACAACTCGCGTTGAGCGGCCACGAAAGCCTGTCCAGGGCCAATTCCGCGTATTATATCGCCCAGAAAATCAAGCCTGAGCTGAAGTCCGGCATGCCCTTTTACAGCGTTGATACCTACGATCAGTCGCTGCAGTTCTATCTGCGGCGCCCCACTACCATGGTGTCATACAAAGACGAGCTCGGTTTCGGCATTGCGCAGGAACCGGAAAAATTCATCGCCAACGTCACGCTGTTCAAAAAGACCTGGAACGCCGGCGGCGAGGCGCTGGCGCTGATGTCGCCAGCCACCTATGAGACGCTGCGCGCCCAAGGCCTGCCGATGCGCCTCGTTGCGCGCGACACGCGCCGCGTCATCGTCTCCCGCCGTGTGGGCGCGAATCCATGAACATCGTCAGCTTTTCGCTGCTGATGCTGGGCGTGTTCCTCAACGCCACGGCGCAATTGCTGCTCAAGGCCGGCACCAACGCGGTCGGGCAGTTCGAATTCAGCGCCGGCAACATCGTTCCGGTGGGGATGAAGCTCGCGCTGGAACCGCACATCATGGGCGGCATGACCTGCTACGTGGTGAGCCTGGTGGTGTGGATCATGGGCCTCTCCCGGGTCGAAGTCTCGATCGCCTATCCGATGCTGTCCATAGGCTACGTGCTCAACGCCGTGGCGGCCTGGTATCTGTTCGGCGAGGCGGTCAGCATGACGCGGCTGGCCGGCATAGGCGTAATCATCATCGGCGTATACATCGTCGCGCGCTCCTGATGGACTACCTGCCTTTTACCCGCCCCTCCATAGACGAGGAAACCATCGCGGGCGTGGTCGAAGTGCTGCGCTCCGGCTGGATCACCAGCGGCCCCTGCGTCAAACAGTTGGAGCAGGAACTGTCGCAGTATTTCGGCGGCCGGGCGGTGCGGGCGATGAGCTCGGCCACCGGAGCGCTGGAAATCGCCCTCGCCGTCGCCGGCGTGCAGCCCGGCGACGAAGTCATCACCACACCGCTTTCCTGGGTAGCCACAGCCAATGTGATCCTGCGCGCCGGCGCGCGGCCGGTGTTCGTGGACGTCGATGCCGTCACGCGCAATATCGATCTCGCGCGCGTCGAGGCCGCGATCACGGGGAAGACCCGCGCCCTGCTGCCGGTGGACATGGCCGGCCTGCCGGTCGACCGCGACCGGCTGTATGACATCGCCCGCCGCCGCGGCCTGCGCGTGATCGAGGACGCGGCGCAGAGCATGGGCGCAAGTTGGCACGGCCGGCGCATCGGCAGCTTCGGCGATCTGGTGGCGATCAGCTTTCACGCCAACAAGAACATCACCACTGCGGAAGGCGGCTGCCTGGTGCTCACCGACGCAGTCGAAGCCGAATTGTGCACGCGGCTGCGCCTGCAAGGCGTAGTGCGATTCCCGGACGGCGGCCAGGAGGTCGAGGTCGCCGGCGGCAAGCACAATCTGACCGACATTGCGGCGCGCATCGGCCTGGGCCAGCTAAAGCAAC
>JBQMQE010000129.1:0-12766 GCA_052172655.1 Burkholderiales bacterium | reverse complement strand
GTATTCATTCTGAACACACGACTTGAATTTGACCAGACAGGAGCCGCGGCAGCAGCAGGTCGCGCGTCCGGCGGAGGTTTTGGATTTGGCGTTGGAGGACGAGCATCTGGTTCGCCATCGGCCCAACCTGCGACTCGAAGCGGCGCACCAACGCCGCGCTCGGATGCAGGAACTCAATCGTCTTGAAGACACCGCGACTAATTTCCTTGAAGGTCGCACCTGAAGCCAACGAACAGCACTGTATCGCGCCCCCTCACCCCGGCCCTCTCCCCGCGAGCGGGGCGAGGGGGTAAGTTGGCCTTACCGCGGTCGAGGAACCACAGGGTGCAGGGCAGGGTGACGGTGTAGAACATGTTCGGGCCGACGGCGACGACGGCGTCCACGGCGCGGGCCTCGATGAGTTGCTTGCGCAATTCCATTTCGGATGAGCGCGCGTCGCTGGCGGAGTTGGCCATGACGAAGGCAGCACGGCCTTTGTCGTTCAGCGACGAATAGAAGAGCTGTATCCACAGGTAGTTGGCGTTGTCGGTGCGCGGCAGGCCGAAGGGGAAGCGGCGGCCCGGACCCACTGCGTCCTTGAGGCGATCTTTATCGACGGCATTGACGTTGAACGGCGGATTCGCCAAAGCGAAGTCGAAGGCGCCCACCGCCTGGTGCGGATCGTCGTAGTAGCTGTTGACGTCGCCGCCATGGCGGATGTCGCCCTCCAGCCCGTGCACCGCGAGGTTCATGCGGGCGAGGCGACCGGTCTCGTCAGTCTTCTCCACGCCGAAAATCGACAGCTCGGATGCGGGGTTCTTCTTGTGCTCGGCGACGAAGCGCGCGGACTGGACGAACATGCCGCCCGAGCCGCATGCCAGGTCGAGGATGCGGCCGTGGAAGGGTTCGAGGATCTCGACCATCAGGCGCACGATCGGCGCCGGAGTGTAGAACTCGCCGCCCTTCTGCCCCTCGGTGCGGGCGAACTGGCCGAGGAAGTATTCGTAAATGCGCCCGAAGGCGTCGTAGTCGAGGCTGACGGGAATTTCGGAGACCTTCTTCAGCAGTTCCTTGAGGAGTGTGCCGTTGAATATCTGGTAGTTCCGCGGCAGCACGCCGGCAAGCTGCGGGTTGTGCTTCTCGATGTTCGCCATCGCTTCGTTGACGGCTTTGCCAACGTTGCTGCCTTCAGGGCGCTGCAGCAGATAGTCGAAGCGCGCGCTCGGCGTCAGGTACAGGACGCCTTCGGCCATGTAGGCCCTCGGCTCGTCGATGCGCGAGTTGCCGCGGCGCGAGGAGGGTGCGCCTTTCTCAAGCTGGGCGCGGCGCTTGGCGAAGCGCGCCTCGGCAAAGCGCAAAAATATAAGGCCCAGGACCGGTGCCGAGTATTGTGCCGCCTTGAGTCCGGAGTTCGCCCGGAACTGGTCCGCGGCGGCCCATAGGCGCTTTTCCAGCGTTTCGTTCGCGGTGTCTTTTTCGGTGGGTGCTACCCAGCGCATTTTTGTTTTCCGGCCGCTTATCGCTTCGCTTCTGCTCAAGCCGCTTGTTTGAGCAGCGGCCAGCGTACGTCGATTTCATCCCAGGGCACGAACACCCGCCCGACATCGTCCTTCTCGATCACCGTCCATTCGATCATGGCGGTTACGTCCTTGTGCACGTTGCGGTAGTGGCGCCCAAGGCGCTTGGCAAGGGCGTAGATCGTTAGTGGCCCGGAGGCTTTCAGGAACTCCACCAGTTCCCAGCGCTTCGGGGTGAAAACCTCGCCAAATTGCGCCATCGTGCGAAAGCCGATGCCGAAATACGGTTTCACCTTCTTGCCGGCCTTTGCCGCTGCTAGCGTCTGTCCAAACCGCGCAAGACTCGTCTTGACCGGTTCCCCAACTCGCACTTCCAGCACGCTCATGATTCAGTCTCCTGTACGTCCTGCAGAAAATCGCGGATCAGCGTCGGCACATCCCTGCGCGCCTTCATGGGGTGTATCGTGCCCTATACGATGGGGCGCGTCAAGCCCCATACCCGGTTCGCGCCTAATAGCTTTCACGCGCCTTCGCGAAATCCCCCGGCTCGAGCAGCTTCGAGCAGAGAAAGCCGATCACCAGTCCCCAGAACGGCGCGCCGATGTTGAAAATCGGCACGTTGGCCACGGTGACGATGAAGGTGATCAGCGCGCCGAAGGTGTGCGTGGTGCGAAATGACGCGACGAATGCGGTCTGCAGCACACGCAGCATGGCGAGGCCGCCGAGCGCGGCGATAAAGGCCTTGGGCGTGGCGAGCATCAGGTGGGTGAAGGTGGGCGCGAGCGCGCCGAAGGCGAGGGCGAGCAGGGAGACCAGGAGGCCGGCGGTGTACTGGCGGCTGCGCTCCCCGGAACTCGAAATGATCGCGTTCACCGGCCCGGTGAGGCAGGTCGATACGGAGCCGACGAGGGCGCTAAGCATCGACCCGGCGCCGCAGGCGATCGTCACCGCGTTGATCGGCGGTTTGTGGCCGGCTGCGCCGAGCACGGCGTAGCCCTGTCCGTTCTGCACCGCGAGCACTGTGATCGCGAGCGGCACGACCAGCTCCACCATGGCGCGCCAGAAAAACACCGGCGTATACAGCGTCGGGTGGGCGAAACCGAAGATCGCGCCGGTCCCCGGCTGAAAGCGGTCGAGCAAGGCGGTCGCGGCCGCGCCCACGGCGAGCGCGCCGATCAGCGGCGGGACAAATCGCGCCAGCCGCGGCAACGCGCTCAGAGCGAGAAACGCCGCCACCATCGGCGCCGCAATCCAGAGGTCGTCGCGCAGCGCATACACCAGGTCGAGGCCAAAACGCAGGAATACGCCGGCCACCATGGCCATGACGATGGGCATCACCGCCGCTTGCATCGCGCGCCGCACCCAACCGGAAGCGCCGAGCACGAGCATCAGCAGCCCGGTGACGTGGTAGGCGCCGATGACCTCGGCGAAACTCAGATGCCCCAGCGCCGGGCCGATCAGCACCGCGCCGGGGATGCTCCAGAGCAGCACCAGCGGCTGACGGTATAGCCAGCAGAAGCCGAGGCTGATGAGGCCGTTCAGGAAGAACGCGCCGAACATCCACGAGGAAATGTCAGATTCGGCGAGGCTGCCCTGGCTGGCGACGGCGAGAATGATCGCCACCGGGCCCGTCGTCGCGAAAATGAACGCCACCAGGGCGTTGACGGCATACAGTCCGCCGAAGTCGGCTGCGATCTGGCGTGGTCCGGGCGGCGCTGAGTTGGGGGCTTCGAACGGCATCTGCGAAATGCGGTGTTTCAGTCAGCGTTGGACAAATAGAGCGGGCAAGCGTGGTCGCCCTGCGTGCCGGTCCGATTTTCGAATTGCGTCATGCCGAAGTTTAGACTATCGCCGAAGAAGCAGTAGACAAACCTGCCATGGTCGAGCGCCGCAGTGACCGCAACAACTTGCCACACCCGGGCGCGCAAGCTAACCTCGCCGTGTGCACACAAAAACGAATTCGGCTGGCGGCGGCAAGGGCGAAAGATAATGCTGGTGCTGGAAAAACTGAGCAAGACCTACGCCGGCGCGCGCAGCCGCAGCGTGCTGCGCGACGTCGACCTGGTGCTCGCCTCGGGCGAGTACATCGCGGTGATGGGCGAATCCGGCATAGGCAAATCCACGCTGCTCAATCTGATCGCAGGGCTGGATGCGCCCGATGCGGGCAGCGTGCGGCTCGATGGCGTTGATCTCACCGGCCTGGACGATGATGCCTTGACCCTGCTGCGGCGCGAGCGCATGGGCTTCGTGTTCCAGGCCTTCCATATCCTGCCTTATCTTTCGCTCGCGCAGAACGTGGCGCTGCCGCTGATCCTGAACCGCGTCGCCGAGGTTGAAGCCGCGGCGCGCACGCGGGCGATGCTCGCGGCTGTCGGCCTGGAAGGACGCGAGGCGAGCATGCCGCGCGAGTTATCCGGCGGCGAACTGCAGCGCGCGGCAATCGCGCGCGCGCTGGTGCATCGCCCCAAGCTGCTCCTGGCGGACGAGCCGACGGGAAACCTCGATCCGGACAGTGCGGCCCAGGTGCTCGCACTGCTGCGCGCACAGGTCAAGACCAGGAACGCCGCCTGCATCCTGGTCACGCATTCGCAGGCGGCTGCGGCGACGGCGGACCGGATTGTGATTCTCACGGCGCAGGGCCTGCGGGAGGCCGGCTGATGCCAGCGGCCGCGCTGAGCTTGTCGCCTGTCGCGCTCCTCCTCGCGCCGCTCGCGCAGCACAAGGGCCGGCTCGCCGTGTCCGTGCTCGCGATCGCCCTGGGCGTGGCGCTGGGCTATGCGGTACAGTTGATCAACGCCGTGGCCCTGAACGAGTTCTCGCAGGCGGTGCGCTCGCTTGCGGGTGAGGCCGATCTGGAGATCCGCGGCCCGCGCGCGGGCTTCGACGAGCTGCTCTATGCGCGCGTCGCGCGCCTGCCGCAGGTGGCCGTGGCGAGCCCGGTGCTGGAAGTCGAGGCGAAGCTGCCCGGCAGGCGCGAGCCGCTGCGCGTGCTCGGCGTGGACGCGTTCCGCGCGGCCGTGGTGCAACCGGGACTGATAGGCTATGCGCCCGCCGATAGGCTCGAGCTGTTGCGCCAGGACGCGCTGTTCCTCAGTCCGGCCGCGGCCGACGGCTTGGGCGTAAACAGCGGCGACCGGCTCGCGCTGCAGGTGGGCCTGACCGAGGTGAGTTTGCGCGTGGCGGGGCTGCTGCGCGGCGGCGGGCGCGAGCGCCTCGGGGTGATGGACATCGCCGCGGCGCAACTGGCGCTGGGCCGCATCGGCAGCATCAGCCGCATCGACATCCGCCTGCGGCCCGGAGCGGACGCGGACGCGTTGCGGGCGCGCCTGCAGGCCGGGCTGCCGCCGGGCCTGATCGTCGAAAGCCCGCAAAGCGATGTGCAACGCAACGCCAGCCTGTCGCGCTCCTACCGGGTCAATCTCAACGTGCTCGCGCTGGTGGCGCTGTTTACCGGCGGTTTCCTGGTGTTCTCGGCGCAGGCGCTGTCGGTGGTGCGGCGGCGCGCGCAACTCGCGCTGCTGCGCGTGCTCGGCGTCAGCCGCGGCGGCCTGGTACGCATGCTGCTGGCCGAGGGCGCGCTGATCGGCGCCACCGGCGCCGCTATCGGCCTCGTCGCCGGCTACCTCATGGCCGCTGTCGTGCTCGCGCGCTTCGGCGCCGATCTGGGCGCCGGCGACTTCCGCGGACTGCATCCGGATCTGCATGCCGAGCCCTGGGCGAGCGCGCTGTTCTTCGTACTGGGCGTGCTGGTCGCGGTGGCCGGCAGCCTGGCGGTCGCGCTGGAGGCGGCGCGCGCGGCGCCGGCGCAGGCGTTGAAGGCGGGCGACGAGCAGACCGCGTTCGCGCGCCTGCGGCCTGCCTGGCCGGGTGCCGCGCTGTTGCTGCTGGGCGCGGTCTGCATCCTGCCCGGGCCCGTGGGCGGCATTCCGCTGTTCGGCTATGTCGCGATCGCGCTGATGCTGGTGGGCACGCTCGCGCTGATGCCGCACTTGGCGACGACGGTGTTCGGCCTGTTGCCGCGCCCGCGCGGCGCGGGCGCGCGCCTGGCGCTGGCGCAGTTGCAGGGCGCGCCCGGGCAGGCGGCGGTGAGCCTGGCGGCGATCGTCGCGAGTTTCTCGCTGATGGTGGCGATGGCGATCATGGTCGCCTCGTTTCGCGTTTCGCTAGCCGCCTGGCTGGACCAGGTGCTGCCGGCCGACCTGTATTTGCGCACCGGCACGGGCGGCGACACGGCGTATCTCGGACCGCAGGACGAGGCGCGCATCGCCGCGCTGCCGGGCGTGCGCCGGGCTGAGTTCCTGCGTTTCCAGCAACTCCTGCTCGCGCCGGGGAGGCCGCGCGTGGCGCTGCTCGCGCGTTCGTTCGGCGGCGACGATCCGAACGCGCGGCTGCCGCTGGTGGGCGCGTCAGTGACGCCGCGCGCTGACGAGCCGCCGCCCCTGTGGGCGAGCGAGGCCATGGTCGATCTCTACGGCTATGCCGTGGGCCAGGTGGTGGAACTGCCGCTCGCGGGCAAGCTGCGGCGCTTTACGGTGGCCGGCATCTGGCGCGACTACGCGCGCCAGCAGGGCGCGGTGATCATCCGGCGCGAGTTGTATGCCGGCCTCAGCGGCGATCGCAATTCCAATGATGCGGCGCTGTATCTCCAGCCCGGGGCGAGCCCGGATGCGGTCCTGCGGGCGATACGCGCGAGCGTCCCCGGCGCCGCCAATCTCGAGTCCGGTTCGCCCGGCGCGATCCGCGCGCGCTCGCTGAATGTTTTCGACCGCACCTTTGCCGTGACCTATGCGCTCGAAGCGGTGGCGGTGCTCATCGGCCTGTTCGGACTGTCGTCGAGCTTCGGCGCGCTGGTGCTCGCGCGCAGCCGCGAATTCGGCATGCTGCGCCACGTCGGCATGACGCGGCGCCAGATCGGCGCCATGCTCGCGGCCGAAGGCGCGCTGGTGAGCGCGCTCGGCCTCGCGCTCGGCCTCGCGCTCGGCTGGGTCATCAGCCTGGTGCTGATCCACGTGGTCAACCGCCAGTCGTTTCACTGGAGCATGGAACTGCATCCGCCCTGGGGCTTGCTCGCGCTGCTCGCGGCGGCACTGCTCGCGCTCGCCACGCTGACCGCGCTCGCGAGCGGACGGCGCGCGCTCGGCGTGGATGTGGTGCGGGCGGTGCGGGAGGATTGGTGATGCGCGGGGAGCGGCGCGCGCCGGCGATCTCTTGTCGGCAGTGCGGTTCGACAGCTGTACGCCCCATGCGTGTGAACGTGTGCAATGGTCGTACGAATGATGAACTAGAAAGCGTGGCTATTCAGTCTACCGCCAATTCGAAACCCAAATTTTGCCCCAGTCGCCTGGCGACCTGCTTGAACAGCGCAGGCGCTACCTTGCCGAGCTTCGCGGCATCGGAAGCTTCGATGGTCGCAATCTTCGCCGTGCGGACTACGGACGGCACCGGGAGGCCGGCAGCTGCCAGATTTCTCACCGGCACATCCCCGGGCCAAGCCCGATTTTCCGCGCTGGTGATCATGACGACCCACAACAGGGCATGCGCGTCTTCGATGCCGACGGTCGATACCACGAGCGCCGGCCGCGACTGCCGCGTCGAGCGGTCGGTGTAGGGGAACGGTACCTTGATCACGTCGCCTTGCCTAAAGCTTGCCATAGGCCTTGGTGTCCGCTTCGGAGTTCCATTCGTGGAAGGTGCGGAACGGATCGTCGGTCTTGCTGCCGCGACTGGCTTTGGTGACAATCACGCGCTGATCGTCGATTTCGTAAATCAGTTCATCGCCCGGCTGAAGGTGCAGGGCGGCGCGCACCGGCTGGGGTATGGTGGTCTGCGCCTTGGTCGTAAGCTTGCTGGTGATCATGCTGATCTCAATCCCGGGAATCGACTGAATGCCATATGGTAAGGAAATTCCTTGTGCAGTGCAAACGGATCCGAGCAGCGGGGGCAAGGAAGGTCGGCGGGCGTCTGCGACGATGAGTAAGACGGTATCGCTACTGCTGACGATCGGTTCCGCCTGGCTGTGCAATGGCGCCGTCGCGCAGGAATACGCGCAGGTAAAGCCGGGCGTCGAGCTGCAATTCCCGCGCGATCACGGCAGCCATCCGCAGTTCCGCACCGAGTGGTGGTACCTCACCGGGTGGGTGAAGAAAGCGGACGGCACTGAACTCGGCATACAGATCACGTTCTTCCGCAACCGTCCCGGCGTGGCCGAAGACAATCCCAGCCGCTTCGCCCCGCGCCAACTCCTGTTCGCGCATGCGGCTCTCGCCGACGCGAAAACCGGCAAGCTGCTGCACGATCAGCGCGCCGCGCGCGCGGGCTTCGGCCTGGCCGAAGCGAAGGAAGGGAGCACAGACGTATGGATCGACGACTGGTCGCTGCAGCAGACCGATTCCGGCTATAGCGCCAGGATTGCGGCGCGCGACTTCGGCTACGCGCTCGAATTCAAAGTGACGCAGCCGCTGCTGCTGCAAGGCGAGCGCGGCCTTAGCCGCAAGGGGCCGCTGCCGGCGCAGGCAAGCTACTACTACAGCCAGCCGCAGCTCGCCGTGTCCGGCACGATCACCGTCAAGGGCGAGCAGTTCGCGGTCAGCGGCAGCGCCTGGCTGGACCACGAGTGGTCCAGCGAATATCTGGCGAATGAAGCCGTGGGCTGGGATTGGGTGGGGCTGAATCTCGCCGACGGCGGCGCGCTGATGGCCTTTCGCATTCGCGACAAACAGGGACGTGTCTACTGGGCGGGCGGAGCCTTGCGCGGCGCCGACGGCCGCGTGCACGTGCTCGGGCCTGCGGACGTGCGCTTCGAGCCCACGCGCCGCTGGCGCTCGCCGCGCACCGGGGCGGAGTATCCGGTCGCGATGCGGTTGAGGGCAGGGGAGTTCGAACTCGAACTGGAGCCAATGATGGACGATCAGGAACTCGATTCACGCGCGAGCACCGGCACCATCTACTGGGAAGGCGCGGTGCGCGCGCGCGCCGCAGGCAAGCTGCAGGGATACGGCTATCTCGAACTCACCGGATACTGGAGGCCGCTGCGGATGTGAGCGATTGGAAGGGGTGGAAACGACCCGAACCCGTCACCGGCAAATATTGGAAGCAGCCATTCGCCGCGAACGCTGAAAAGTGAGAAGCGGCCGTTCGCAATGCGCCCATCATGTTTGCGGCTGGAGCGTCAGGTTCGCTGTGCATTGCAGGCAGCGGCTATGCTTTATTGCGCTTCGGCACCCGGCCAATTGCGGACATAGAGGGTGGGTCGGCAACCCTGCGTTAAATGGCCGGTATTCCCTCAACACCCGACATTCGCCGTAACCGTCCAATCGCTAACATCACTTGCAATTACTAACCTTATAGGTTAATGTAATGGCAATGGAAAAGCGGAAGCCACACTACGATCTGGCTGCTGTGAAGATCGCCGTGCAACAACGCGGCGCGGATGCTTTTACCGCTACCGCTTTGGTTGGCGCTCAATCAATGGGCTTGAATTTAGCGCAGGCCATCAGCTTGGTGTGCGCGATGACACGAGCCGATTTTTACAAGAGCATGACGACTTATGCAGCGAGCCAAGTGTGGCAGGACGTGTATCACCGTGTAGCGCCGAATGGCAAAGTGGCTTACATCAAAGTGACGTTGCGCGGGGATGGTTCGATTGTGATTCAGTTTAAGGAGAAATGAGATGCCCCGTGAATGCCTGAACTGCGGAAAGGGAATTCTGCGGCATGCCGTCAAGGAAGTGCCGTATGAATACAAAGGTCACGCAACCGTGGTGCCGAAGGTTGCGGGTTGGCATTGTCCTCATTGTCAGGAGGTTGAATTTGACTCGGGAGAAGGCAAGCGCTTCGCCGAAGCCATAAAACGCATTGCGGCCGAGATCGACACCCAGGAAGCTGCTGAACTAGCGCGTATCCGCAAGAAATTGAAGCTCACACAATTGGAGGCCGGGCGAATCACTGGCGGCGGTCCGAATGCGTTTTCACGTTATGAGCGAGGCAAAGCTCGCCCGCTACCTGCGGTGACGAATCTTTTTCGACTTCTTGATCGGCACCCGGAACTGCTGAACGAATTGCAGAACTGATTGCTTTGGCTCTTTGCGGACAACGGACGTAGAAAATTCACAAATCCTGCTCTGTTGAATGTTGAGTTTCTCATCGCGACGCCGACGGATCAAACTATGTACTTTGGATTGGATGTGGGTTGGCCGTCAGAAACCGGAACTTAGCCGCCGATTCCCATCTCGCCTGAGCGCATGAATTCCAGGAATCCCCTCCCGCGGTAACGGAGAGTCTGTTGGATGCTAAGCAAAGTGGCATAGTCTTGCGTTCCTTTGGGAGTACTCGTATTGATGACGTTCCGCAGGCGTGTGAAAGCGCGGATTGCATGCTCGGCGTTATTGTTGTTCCAAGGCACGCCGTCGTGGTTCAAGAAAGTGAAAAGTTTGTCCCTGTTTTTTTCAATGCGTTTCTGGAGCGCCCGTCCGACTTCGGTTGCGCAATCCAGACCGGCTACGTGGTCGATGAATCCCTCGGCAGGTCGTCGGTGCTTGCCCAGATGCCGGGCCTTCAATCCATACCGGTCGACGGTTTCGACAATCTCGCGGAGTAGCTTGCCGAATTGGCCGGCCATTCTTTTCAGTTCCTCGTCGAACGGATTTCTGTGCAAGTCTTCGTTGATGTCACGCATCAGGTGGACAAGACACTTCTGCTGGTGGCACGGCACCGAGTCGTATGCCGCGTAGAAGTCGGAAACGAGAACCCCTTTGAAACCTTCCAGGAAGGATTCCAGGATTGTCGATTCTCTCGACTCGGCATAGACGTAGGCGACGTTCGTCATATTTGCGAATACCCACACGTAATGGCCTCCGCCTTTGACGACACCCTTGGTCTCGTCGGCATGGATCAGAGTTCCATTCGTGATTTGTTTAAGGATGCCTTGGTAGGTCGGCGCGTATTTCTCGGCCATTTCGGTTTTGATTTGGCTCACCGAGCTTTTGGTCAGCTGCAAGTCGAACAGCAGCGACGCGTGCTCTGCCGCCTTTTGGTTTGAAAGCCTCAACTCGATCACGAGGTAGATCAGAAGGGCGCGCAGATTCGGGCCATACTGCGAGGTTCGCTGATAAAAAGTCTGTTCGATGCGGCATTCGCTGCACACGTAATAGCTGTAGCGGTACTTCACTGCCCACCGTTTGATCCCCCTGCGCGAAAACTTCAGGTCGTAAACAACGTTCGACCTCTTCGGGGGATATCTCCAGAGTTTAGTCGCGGAGCACTTGGGGCATCTTGTCGGCGAGTCCTCGACCATAATTTCTTCTTCGATCGTGGCAATCTTCCGATGGCGTTCGGATTTCTGGACGGTCCGCCGCACACCTTTGTCCGTTCGCACGAAGACCTTCGATCGCTGGTAGTTCCAGTATGCCGCGTCGTTGATCTTCGCGAATTCCGGAAGGACGGAGTCGAATTTGCCAAAGGTTCGCTGGAATCCTACTTCAAGCGAGCCGACGTTGACCAAAGCGGGCGCGGTGGAACCTCCGGCGCAGATCCGCACCAACGCATTAGCGACCACCGCGGCTGCCCGGCAGTCGTCCATGTTGTATGCAATCAGCAAGCTCTTGATGTCGCCTTGCTCGGAGAGCTCCCACACCTTGCGCAGTAATACTGCCGAGGCGCCGGACGCATGCGACCAGGCCCAATTGAACCCAAAGTACCGGCCAATTTCCTTGAGACTGTTCGAATACGTCGGAAAGTAGATACTCCCATAGATCCTTGCGACAAGATTGACGGACCTTTCCATCAGACGATCAACGAATCCAATATCGTCAGGCGGCAAAACGTACCGCTTCTTCATCTGCCGAAGAAAGCGGGTCTCGTAGGCACCGTAGTGAACAAGCTGCGCGTTATTGATCGACTTGAGCGTCTGCAGGCATTTCTCCCACATCTCGCGCTCTCCTTCCGGTCCGTCGGCCCAGAAAGCACGCTCCACCAGCTCGCCTTCAGATTCAAATCGAATTCCGACGAGGTAGTAAAAGTTCCTGTCCGGCATCCCTTCGACGTCGATGAAGGTCGGGACTCCTTCAAATTCCAGAGTTGGCGCTCCGACGACATGGATCTGGCCTTTCTTGATCGCCAGCGCCTTGAGCTTGTTGTCGTTCTTGGTGGGCGACCGAACTCGGGTGGGGTCAATGGATTTGGCGGAACGATCGGCGTCTGGCTTGGTACGCTTTCGCCTCTTCGGTCGGTAGCCGTATGACAGCTGTGATATCGTCAAGATGCCTTTGGCTAGTGACTTTGCCCGATCTTTAGAGGTCATCCCGGAAAGAAGACTCAAATCGTCTTGCTGTATGGCTTTGCTGTGGCACTTCGAAAGGTAGTCACAGACAGCGCAATGTTTGTTCAGGAGAAGCGGCGGTTCTTGACTGCTTTGCAGGAGAGCACCTATTCCGCGGATGGCCCGGTTAGTCGGCTCAATGTGGTCGGAAATTCGGACCGTTCTATGCTGAAGATTATCACCATAAACCAGTGCTCCGGTCACCGCAGTTATCCCCGTTACCTGCGCCAGCGAAAGCGCACCAAAACATATCAGCAAGCTTTCAGAGAGATCCGGTTTCCCCCATGTTGAAAAGCGCACCGGAACAACCTCGCCGCATGACGATGATTTTCTTGCGCGATGATCGGCCGATCCGTGCTGCGGAAGCGCAAGGTTATAGAAGGTCGTGTCGCAATCGACCCAATGCGGCATAGGCCCAAGGTCTCGGCCGTTTATAATCTGTTGGAAAGTTACGGCCTTCCCCGCATGGCCCTTTTTGCTCAATCTAGGCTTTGCCCGCGATTTGTATAATGAGGATATTTCCCCCTCGACATCGGAGAAGTAGGGTTCCGGCGGGAGTTCCGCGATCGCCAAAAAACGCGCTTTCGTCGGGCATTTGAGAAATGCGGAAAATATCGAGGCGGTGACGGTATTTCTTGCTTCCATGGCAGCCAATCAAAGACAATTACCGGTGGACTGACTATACCCGCGGTTCAATGACCGCTACATTACAGTAAGCCGACTGAACGTTTCCAGGTGTCATGTGCCGCTTTGGGTCGGCTGCCGTCAGCGACTTCCAAAAACTGAACGGCGGCAATCATCCCTGAACCTACCGTTCAAACAAAAAAGTGCTCGGCATCCCAGTCAAGGTCGGTTTGAGACTGGTTGCGGTCACTCAGGTTTTTTCCTTCAGCGGCTCAAACCGACCCACTGCGGCCGCACGACCTGGCGGAGATCGAGCGGCCGCTCCCGGCAAC
>JBQMQE010000128.1:0-12799 GCA_052172655.1 Burkholderiales bacterium | reverse complement strand
ATTACCTCGCCGTTGCGATTCACTACCTGCTAATGCACCGCCCGCAGTGGCCGGAAACGGCGGCGGTGGGCAAGACCCTGGTGTCGAGCGCGCTGATCGATCGCGTGGTCGCCGGCCTCGGCCGCCGCCTGGTCGAAGTGCCGGTGGGCTTCAAGTGGTTTTCGGCGGGGCTGCTGGACGGCAGCTTCTGCTTCGGCGGCGAGGAAAGCGCCGGCGCGAGCTTCCTGCGCCGCGACGGCTCGGTCTGGACCACCGACAAGGACGGCATCATCCTCGGCCTGCTCGCGGCGGAGATCAGGGCCACCACGGGCAAGGACCCGGGGCGCTATTACGCGGACCTGGCGGCGCAGTACGGCAGCCCATATTACGTGCGCGTGGACGCGCCGGCGACACCGGCGCAGAAGGCCGCGTTCAAGCGGCTCGACGCCGACAGCGTCCAGGCCTCGGAGCTGGCCGGCGATGCCATCCTCGCCAAGCTCACGCGCGCGCCGGGCAATGACGCGCCTATCGGCGGCCTCAAGGTGACCACGGCCGCGGGCTGGTTCGCCGCGCGGCCCTCCGGCACCGAGGACATTTATAAGCTCTATGCCGAGAGCTTTACCAGCGCCGGGCACCTGCAGCGCATCGTGCGCGAGGCGCAGGACATCCTGAGCGCGGCGCTGCGCGACTGAGCTGGCGATCGCACCGCCGGCCTTTTTTGCGCGGGCCGGCCGCCAGCCGCCTCGCGTTCGAGCGCCTCGACTTCAGCGATGGCTTTTCCTTGCTATCGATGCCGGGTCGACGCCGATTTCGGCGAGGATCTTCGCCGTGTGCTCGCCCAGCCGCGGCGGCGGCGTAGCCACGCGCGGCGCCTCGCCGTCGAGCTTGTAGCCCGCGCTCGCCACGCAGACCTCGCGCCCCACGCCCGGCACGTCGGCAAAGCGCTCGATGAAACCGCGATCGCGCACCTGCGGCGAGGCGAGCGCCTGCGGCACGTCCCACACCTCGCCCGCCGGGACGCCGCGCTGCACCAGGACCTCGGCCCAGTGCGCCGCGGGCGCGGTCATCAGCCGTTCCTCGATCAGCGCCTTCAGTTCGAAGCGGTGCGCAAGGCGCGCTTCACGCTCGCGAAAACGCGGGTCGGCGAGGAGGTCCTCGCGGCCGATCTCGCGCATCAGCGCCTCGAACTGCTCCTGCTTGTTGGCGGCGATGTTGACCAGGCCGTCGGCGGCGCGGAACGCCCCGGACGGCGCGGCCGTCATATTCTCGTTGCCGATGCGCTGCGCCTGCACGTTCGCGACCAGCCAGTTGGACACCGCCCAGCCCATGGTGGCCAGCGTAGCCTCGAGCATCGAGACGTCGATGAACACGCCGCGCGCGCCCTTGGGCGCCGCCAGCGCCGCCGCGATCGCGAACGCGCCGGTGAGGCCGCCGACGGTGTCGGCGATGGGGTAGCCCGCCCGCAACGGCCCCGCCGCCTCGGTGCCCGTGATCGCCATCACGCCCGACATCCCCTGGATGATCTGGTCGTAGGCGGGCGCGTGGGCCAGTGGCCCGTCCTGCCCGAAACCGGAGATGGCGCAGTAGACGAGGTCCGGATTGACCGCCTGCAGCCGCTCGTAGCCCAGGCCGAGACGCTGCATCACGCCCGGGCGGAAGTTTTCCAGCAGCACGTCGGCGCGCTCGACCAGCTTCAGGAACGCGGCCTTCGCCGCCTCGTCCTTGAGGTCGAGCGCGATCGATTCCTTGCCCGCGTTCTGCGCGAGGAAGGACACGCCCATGCGGCGCGCGTTGAGCGCAGCGTCGGCGCCGAGCTGGCGCGCAAGATCGCCCCCGTCCGGGGTCTCGACTTTGATTACGCGCGCGCCCATGTGCGCGAGCTGATGGCCGCAGAACGGGCCGGCCAGCACGTTGGTGAGGTCGAGTACGGTGTATGCGGCCAGGGGTCGGCGCATGGAAAGTCCCTAGGTCGAGGGCAGCAGCAGGTCCGGCAGCCAGAGCGAGATCCGCGGAAACAGGATCACCAGGGCGAGCAGCAGCACGAGGATGATGACGAAGGGCAGCACCTCGCGGAAAATCTTATCCAGCGGGATTTTCGTCGCTCCGGCGAGCACGAACAGGTTGAGGCCCACGGGCGGAGTGATGAGCGCGATTTCGATGTTGAAAATCAGCACGATGCCGTAGTGCACCGGGTCGATGCCGAGCTTCATCGCGATCGGCGCAAGTATCGGCGTGGTCATGACGTTGAGCGCCACCGCCTCCATGAACATGCCGAGGATGAACATGATGCCGCTGACGGCGATGAGGAACTCCCAGGCGTTCAGGTGGTAGTGCTCGATGAAGCTGAAAATCAGTTGCGGCGCGTTGAGGAAGGTGAGCACCTTGGACAGCAGCACCGCGCCGGCGATGATGGTGAAAATATTGATCGTGGTGCGCGCGGTCTGGGTGAGCACCGGCCACAGGTCGCGAAAGCGGATGCTGCGGTAGACCCACAGCGCGACGACCGCGGAATAGAGAGCGCAGGCGGTGGAGATCTCGGTGGCGGTGAGGTCGCCCGAATAGAATCCGTAGAGCACGAACAGCGGCAGCATCAGCACCCAGAAAGCGCGCCTGGCCATGGTCAGCTTGGCCTTCATCCCCATGTAGGCCGGATCGTCGTCGCGCTTCCAGCCGAGCTTGTCGGCGCGCCAGACCACGTAGAGCAGGAAGGCGATGATGTTGAGTATCCCCGGCACGATTCCGGCGAAGAACATGCGCCCCACCGACACGTTCACCATCGAGGCGTAGATCAGCATCGCGATCGAGGGCGGGATCAGGATGGCGGTCGCGCCGGCGGCGGCGATCAGGGCGGCGGCGAAGCCCTCGCGGTAACCCTGCTTGGTCATGCCGCTGACGCCGATCTTGCCGATGGCCGCGGCGTCGGCCGCGCTCGAGCCCTGCACGCCGGCGAACAGGCCGGTGGCGACCACGCAGGCCGCCCCCATGCCGCCGCGCAGTCGGCCGACCAGGGCCCGCGCGAGGTCGAAAATGCGGTCGATGAGCCCGCCTGCGGACAGCAGCTCCGCGGCGAGCAGGAAGAACGGGATCGCGAGCAGCGTGAAGTGCTGCACGCTGTCCTCGAGCACGTCCGGGATGAAGGTGATCGGCGCCAATCCGAGCGCGTACAGGGTGGCGACGGAAGCCACGATCAGCGCGAAGCCGATCGGCATGCCGATCACGATCAGGACCAGCAGGATGGCAAAGGGGACGACGATCACGGGGTATGCGTCTTTACCGGCCGCCAGATGGCGTAAATCTCAACCAGCAGGTGCATGATGGTGATGCTCAGGCCCAGCGGCAGCACCGACAAGATGAACGCAGTCGGAATGTCGAACAGTTCCTCGTCGGTGGCGCCGATGTCGATCTGTTGGGTCACTATCGAAACCGCGCCGACGACGATGAGTCCGAGGACCGCGGCGCTGGTCACGGCCGAGGCGGTCAACGCGATGCGCTGCCCACGCGGCGGCAGGAGCATGAAAAACATGTCGGCCGCCACATGGCCACGTTCCGTTACCAACGCGCCCATGCCGAGGAAGGTCATCCATACCAGCATGATTTCCGGGAGCTTCAGCGCCCAGTCTCCGGTCGAATACCCCAGATTCCTGGCGATGATGGCGTACAAGGTGATCAGCAACGAAACGAGCAGGATCGTGGCTACGAGCGAGACCTCGGCGCGCGCGATCCAGCGCACGGCGGCCGGAACACGGCCGCCGTCGTGGCCCGATTCCATGGAATCCAGGAGCCCCTGTTCGCGGCTACTTCGACGACAGGATCGCGTCCACCGCTTCCTTGCCGAATTTCTCGCGCATCTTTTCGTAGGTGGGTGCCAACGCCGCGCGGAAGGCTTTGTGCGCAGCGACGCTCTTCGCCGGGTCGCTGATCTTGCCGCCGGCCTTCTTCGTCGTAGCGATATGCTCGTCCGCAACCGCCCAGACATCCTTGTCGTATTTCCTGGCGAGCTTGTCGGCGATGGCATCCATGGTCTTGCGGTCGGCAGCGGGCTGGGCGTCGAACCAAGCCTTGTTCGCGACCCAGAAATAGGCGCCGTAGGACGGAATGATCATCACGTTGGGGGCGACTTCATACATTTTCTCGTTCACGAAGGCGTCGAATGTCGTGTACACGCCGGTGATCGTGCCCTGCTGCAAGGCCGAGTAGACCTCGTTCAGCGGGAGTTTCACGGTGGAGGCGCCCATGCCTTTGAGTCCGTCGACCACCACCGGATGGCCCGAAGTGCGGATGATCTGGCCCTTGAAATCCGCCGGCTTTTCGACCAGCACCGACTTGGTCGCGATGACGAACGGACCCTCGTCGAAAAAGGCGAGTACGTGGAAGCCGGCTTTTACGAGGTCCTTGCGCACCAGGTCCGATCGCGGTCCGTGGAGGAACTCCTGGAAGGCGTCGGCATCGGCGAAGCCGAAAGGCAGTTCCATCAGATCCGCGTTCTTGGTGTAGGCGGTGAAAGCGCTGTTGGGCTCGTTGGTCATCTGCACGTTGCCAAGCTGCACCGCCTTGGCCGCTTTGCCGCCGTCATAGAGCTGGCCGCCCGGATAGATGGTGAGCTTGTAGCGGTTGCCGGTGGCCTTGGCGAGTTCGTCGCCGAATGCCTGCGACATCTCGCCGCGCAGCGTCGTGGCATTCACCTTGATCGGCAACTTGATCTCGGTCTGCGCCGAGGCGGCCGGCGCGAACGCCGCGAGCACGGTCGCCGCGGTCGCTGCTGCGAGATACGAAACGAGCTTCTTCAGCATGGGTCCTTCTCCTTTTTGGGGTGAACTGCTTGCACTAGTCAGACGGAATACGGTTTCTTTTTGCAATCTAAGCTTTCGCTCCCGCGTTGTCAATTTTCGATCCGCCGCCGACGAAAAACGGTTCAAGCTCGATTGCACATTGGCGGCGACACGCCGGCCAGCGGATGGAATTGGCGCGCCCGACAGGAGTCGAACCTGTGACCTTTGGTTTCGGAAACCAACACTCTATCCAGCTGAGCTACGGGCGCGTAACCCAAAGTATACCGGCTTTTGCCCTGTCCCTGCACACGGCGGCGCTATTATGCGGACGGTATTTGCGACTATAATGCGCGCGTTTGCAACGACTTAGAGCACTCAAGGAAACCAATGAGCCAGAATGCGCATGACGCGGGGCACACAAGCCCGATCAAGACGCCCAAGCAACTGATTATCACCGTCGCGCTCGCGTTCCTGGTGCCGATCCTGCTCATTGTCATGGTTTCGCAGTTTGTCGCCAACATCCGCAGCGTCGACATGAGCAGCTCGGCGATGACGCCCAACGCCGTGGCCACGCGCCTGAAACCCGTGGCCGACGTGGCGTTCGCCGAATCCGGCGCCAGCGCGGCGGCCGCACCCAGAAACGGCGAGGACATCTACAAGTCGGTATGCAGCGCCTGCCATGCGAGCGGCGCGGCCGGCGCGCCCAAGCTCGGCGACGAGGGAGAATGGGCGGCGCGCCTCAAGCAAGGCGAAGAAGCGCTGCTCGCTTCGGCGCTCAAGGGCAAGGGCGCGATGCCCGCGCGCGGTGGCGGCGCGCACTTGAGCGACCTGGAGCTGGAGCGCGCGGTGGTCTACATGGCGAATCAGGCCGGGGCCAAGTTCAAGGAACCCGCAGCGGCCGCACCCGGGAAGACGGCAGCAGCCGCTGCGGCGCCGGCGCAGTCGGCGGCCGCCGCGCCCGCGTCCGGCAAGATCGACGGCAAGAAGATCTACGACACCACCTGCGTCGCCTGTCACGCCACCGGCGTGGCCGGCGCACCCAAGGCGGGCGACAAGGCCGCCTGGGCGCCGCGGCTCAAGGCCGGCATGAATGCGCTGTATGCAAATGCGCTCAAGGGCAAGAACGCGATGCCGCCCAAGGGCGGCAATGCGGCGCTCGCCGACGCCGAGGTCAAAGCGGCGGTCGATTACCTCGCGGGCCTGGCCAAATAGCCCTCAGGGAGGCGGAACATAAGAAAGGCGGCTGGTCCGCCTTTCTTGTTTTCCGGTTTTTCTGCTGCTGATTTATTGACAGCCGCGACTGACCGGGGTCAGACTCTGAAACCTGTTGTTTAATTTTGGTCCGCAGCCGGACGGTCGCCACCGCTGAAAGCATGTGCCGGCGACAAACTAGGAGGAGGAAACAATGCTCAAGCTCGTGTCGCGTTTCACATGGACAGTCTTCGCCGCTGCGCTGGCGGCTTCATCCGCATTCGCCGCTTATCCGGAGCGACCGATCACGCTGATCGTGCCCTGGGGCGCGGGGGGCGGCACCGATGCCACCGCGCGCATCATCGGCAGTCTGCTGGAAAAAGAACTGGGCCAGCCGGTGAACGTGGTCAACCGCACCGGCGGCTCCGGCGTGGTGGGGCACGCGGCCATCGCGCAGGGCACGCCCGACGGCTACACCATCGGCCTCGCCACCGTGGAAATCGGCATGATGCACTGGCAGGGATTGACCGAGCTCACGGGCGCTTCCTACACCCCTCTGGGCCTGGTCAACGCCGACCCGGCCGGGGTACAGGTGCGCGCCGACGCGCCGTACAAGAATCTGGGTGACCTGCTTGCGGCGATCAAGGCCAACCCGGGCAAGTTCAAGGCCTCCGGCACCGGCCAGGGCGGCATCTGGCATCTGGCGATTGCAGGCATGCTGAAAGACCTCAAGATCGACCCCGCCTCGGTGCCGTGGGTGCCCTCCAACGGCGCCGCACCCGGCCTGCAGGACATGGTCGCAGGCGGTGTGGAGATCGTGCCCTGCTCGCTGCCCGAGGCGCGTTCGCTGATCGATGCCGGGAAGGTCAAGAGCCTGGCCATCATGGACCCGCACCCGTCGGGGCTGTATCCCAATGTGCCGACGCTGAAACAGCTTACCGGCAGCGACTGGACCATGGCCGCCTGGCGCGGCATGGTCGCGCCCAAGGGGATACCGAACGATATCCGCGACCGTCTCGCGACGGCAATCAAGAAGGTCTACGACAGCAAGGCGTACAAGGACTTCATGAGCAGCCGCGGTTACGGCGTGACCTACCTGCCGCCCGAGGAATTCGCCAAATTCATGCTGAAGTCGACCAACGACCTCGGCGCCACGATGAAAGCGGTGGGCATCGTCAAGTGATCGCGCGAGACTTTGTCGGCATGGCGTAGGCGGGGGCGCGATTGCCGCCAGTCGCCGCGCCGGCATGCTTGCCGGGATGAGCCGTTGAAATTCAGCGATGCAGTGATGGGCGGGCTGCTGCTCGTCCTCGCCGCGGCCATCGGCATTTATGTCAGCGGCTTTCCCGGCATGTCGGGCCAGCGCTACGGCGCCGCGCTGTTTCCCGGATTGATCGCTGCCGGGCTTGCCGTCTGCGGCGTTCTGCTGGTCGCGCGCGGGATGCGCAAGAAGGCGCCTGCATTCGAGTTCGCGCCCTGGACCCGCGTGCCGGCGCTCGCCGCGAATTTTGCGCTGGTCTGCGGTGCGCTGCTGTTCTACATTTTCGCGGTCGAAACCCTGGGCTTCATGTTGACGGGCGCACTGCTGCTGCTGGCGCTGTTCCTGAAGCTCGGCGTGCGGCCTGTGCTGGCGATCCCGGTCGCGGCGGTCGCGGTGCTGGGGTTCCACCTGCTGTTTTACAAGCTGCTCAGGGTGCCGCTGCCCTGGGGAATACTGCAGTTCATGGCCGGATGGTAACGCGTGGCTGACGTCGCGACCGCCTTCGGGCTGGTGTTCCAGCCCTACGCCCTGTCCGTCATTCTGCTGTCGGCGGCATTCGGCCTGACCGTCGGCGCGATTCCCGGACTCACCGCGACCATGGCGACTGCGCTGCTGGTTCCGGTCACGTTTTTCATGCCGCCGGTGCCCGCCATCGCGGCGATCGTCACGGCCACCGCCATGGCGATTTTTTCGGGCGACATTCCGGGCGCGCTGATGCGCATCCCCGGCACGCCGGCGTCGGCGGCCTACACCGACGAATCCTACGCCATGACGCGCAAGGGCCAGGCCGAGACGGTGCTCGGCGCCGACCTCGTGTTCTCGGTCATCGGGGGCCTGTTCGGCACTTTGGTGCTCGCCCTGTCCGCCCCGCAGCTCGCCGAAATCGCGCTCAAGTTCAGTTCCTTCGAGTATTTCTGGCTGGTGCTGCTGGGCCTGTCCTCGGCGGTCATGATCACCGTCGGCGAACCCCTCAAGGGCGTGGTGTCGCTGCTCCTCGGTTTGCTGATCTCGGCCATCGGCCTGGACAACCCGGCCGCGTATCCGCGCTTTACCTTCGGCTCGATCGAGCTGCTCGGCTCGGTCGGCCTGATTCCGATGATGATCGGCATGTTCGCGATCTCCGAAATCCTGCGCTTCGTGGTCGCGCCGCAGGCGGAGGCGCAGATTTTCAAGAAACAGATCGGCAATGTGTTTCGCGGCCAATGGGCCCTGTTCAAGCGTTATTGGCGGCAGACCCTGCGCGGCAGCGTGCTCGGCACGGTGATTGGCGCGCTGCCGGGCGCGGGCGCCGACATCGCCGCCTGGATGGCCTACGCCATGAGCAAAAAATTCTCGAAAGAGCCGGAAAAATTCGGCACCGGCCACGTCGAGGGCATCGTCGAGGCCGGTTCAGCCAACAACAGCGCGCTTGCCGGCGCCTGGATCCCGGCGCTGGTGTTCGGCATACCGGGGGACTCGATCACCGCCATCGTGATCGGCGTGCTCTATATCAAGGGGATGAATCCGGGGCCGATGATATTCATCACCCATCCGGAAAACATCTATGCCGTGTTCATCGTGTTCTTCCTCGCCAACCTGTTGATGATTCCGTTCGGCTGGGTGGCGATCAAGGCCGCAAAGCGCATTCTCCACATTCCGCGCAACATCCTCATGCCCATCATCCTGCTGTTCTGCGTAGTCGGTTCGTTCGCCATCAACAACAGCGTGTTCGCGGTGTCGGTCATCCTGGTGTTCGGTCTGGCCGGCTACTTCATGGAGGAGAACGGCTATCCGGTGGCGCCGGCGATCCTGGGCGTGATCCTCGGCTCCATGCTGGAGGAGAATTTCATCAGCTCCATGATCAAGTCCGACGGACGCCTGCTCGCCTTTTTCGAGCGCCCGATCGCCGCCGGGCTGGGCATCCTGACGCTGATAATCTGGCTCTGGCCGCTGCTCACCTGGCGCCGGCGCGCGCGAGCAAGCAGCCGGGCCTGAGTCACTGCTAGAATCCCATACTCGGCAAGCTTGCGCACGCGTGGTCCCCCGGCTTGCCGCGCCCGAACTGGAACAGACTGCAGCCGCCGAATGAAGCTCGCGATAATCCTCGATCCGCTGGACGACATCAAGACCTACAAGGACACCACCTACGCGATGATGGTGGAGGCGGCCGCGCGCGGCCATGAGCTGCACATGCTGATGCAGGACGGCGTGATGTGGAAGCACGGCCGCGTGATCGGCGAGTCCTGCCGCCTGGAACTGACCGGCGACAAGGAGCGCTGGTACCGCATCGATCTGCCGCGCGAAGACGCACTCGCCGATTTCGACGCGGTGCTGATGCGCAAGGACCCGCCGTTCGACATGGAATACGTCACCGCCACCTGGCTGCTGGAGCTCGCGGGGCGCGAGGGCGCCACGGTGTTCAACGACCCGCGCGCGCTGCGCGACCACAGCGAGAAACTGGCGATCGCGGAGTTTGCGCAATTTACTGCGCCGAGCCTGGTGACGCGGATGGAACAGCAGATCCACGATTTCATCGACGCCCACGCCGACGTTGTGGTGAAGCCGCTGGACGGCATGGGCGGGGCACAGGTGTTTCGCGTCACCGACGCCGATCCCAACCGCTACGTGATCGTGGAGATGCTCACCCACCACGGCAGGCGCTCGATCATGGCGCAGCGCTACATCCCGGAAATACGCGAGGGCGACAAACGCATCCTGCTGATCGCGGGCGAGCCGGTGCCCTACAGCCTGGCGCGCATCCCCAAGGCGGGCGAGACGCGCGGCAACCTGGCCGCCGGCGGCACGGGCGTGGCGCTGCCGCTGTCGGCGCGCGACCTGGAGATCGCCGGCGCGCTCGGCCCGGAGCTGGCGCGGCGCGGGCTGCTGCTGGTGGGCCTGGACGTGATCGGCGATTACCTCACCGAAGTCAACGTCACCAGCCCGACCTGTTTTCAGGAAATCCGCGAGCAGACCGGCTGCAACGTCGCCGCGCTGTTCATCGACGCGCTGGAGAAGGCATGCGCAGCCTGAAACAGCGGCAGAAGCAAATCACCTAATTTCAGAGTAAATGCCATGGTAGGAATATTGATTGTTGCCCACGGGGCATTCGGCGAAGCCCTGATCCATTGCGCCAGCCACGTGCTGGGCAAGCGCCCGCCGCAGGTGCTCCAGCTCGGCGTCACCATACGCGACGATCCGGAGGCGATCCTGCCGCAGGCGCGGGAGCTGGTGCAGCAGCTCGACCAGGGCCAGGGCGTGCTGGTGTTCAGCGACATCCTCGGCGCCACGCCCTCCAATATCGCCACGCGCCTGCTCGCGCCGGGTCGGGTCGAAGGCATTTCGGGGGTCAACCTGCCGATGCTGATCCGCGCCCTGACCTATCGCGAAGAGCCGCTCGCCACCGTCGCGGAAAAAGCCATCAGCGGCGGGGTGGCCGGAGTTGTCCACCTGAATACCGACGCCTGCAATGCCGCAAACCGAGGCTGAGATTTGCAACAAGCTCGGGCTGCACGCGCGCGCGGCGGCCAAGCTGACCCAGCTCGCGAGCGCATTTCAGAGCGAGATCTGGCTCACGCGCAACGGCCGCCGCGTCAATGCCAAGAGCATCATGGGCGTGATGATGCTCGCCGCCGGCAGGGGCGCGACCATAGGAATAGAAACCGACGGCAGCGACGCCGACGCGGCATTGCAGGCGATCATTAGATTGATAATCGAGAAGTTCGGGGAAAACGAGTGAGCTTCACCCTCCACGGCGCAGGCGCAGGCGGCGGCATCGCGATCGGCCAGGCGCACCTGATTTCCAGCGCGCGGCTGGAGGTGGCGCATTACGCGATCGCGCCGGAGCAGGTCGAGCAGGAGGTAATGCGCTTCTCGGCGGCGGTGGAAACGGTGCGCGCCGAGCTGCAGGGGCTGCGCAGCAGTGTGCCGGCGAGCGCGCCGGCCGAGCTCGCCGCCTTTCTCAACCTGCACCTGATGATACTCGACGATGCGACCCTGTCGCGCGCGCCGCGCGAGTTGGTCCGCAGCCTCAACTGCAATGCCGAATGGGCCCTGGTGCAGCAGATGGATTACCTGGTGGCGCAATTCGACAAGATCGAGGACCCTTACCTGCGCGAACGAAAGGCCGATGTGATGCAGGTGGTGGAGCGCGTGCTCAAGGCGATGCAGGGGCGGCCGGGCCGCGCCGGCGGCGCGCCCGCGCGCGAGCAAAGCCTGATAGTGGTGGCGCATGACCTGTCGCCGGCGGACATGATCCTGTTCAAGCAGCACCGCTACGCCGGCTTCGTCACCGACCTGGGGGGCGTGACCTCGCACACCGCCATCCTTGCACGCAGCCTCAACATCCCGGCCATCGTCGGCGCGCACACGGCGCGGCAGATGGTGCGCGAAGGCGAGCTGGTGATCGTCGACGGCGTGCACGGCGTGCTGATCGTCGCCCCGGACGAGTTGGTGCTGGCGCAATACCAGCAGCGCCAGCGCGAGCTCGAGCTCGGGCGGCAGAAGTTGAAGCGCATCCGCACCACGCCCGCGACGACGAGGGACGGCACCACGGTGGACCTGCACGCGAACATCGAGCTGCCGCAGGACATCGAACAGGTGCGCGAATCCGGCGCCACCGGCGTCGGACTGTTCCGCAGCGAATTCCTGTTCCTCAATCGCGACGATCTGCCGGGCGAGGACGAGCAGTTCGAAGCCTACCGGCAGGTGGCGCAGGCGATGCGCGGCATGCCGGTGACCATACGCACGCTCGACCTGGGCGCGGACAAGACCGTGAACAGCAGCGCACGCGGCGGACCCAACCCGGCAATGGGCTTGCGCGCGATCCGGCTGTGCCTGGCAGAGCCGCAGATGTTCCTGACGCAGTTGCGCGCGATCCTGCGCGCTTCGAACTACGGCAAGATCCGGCTGCTGATTCCGATGCTCGCGCACGCGCACGAGATCGAACAGGCGCTCGCCATGATCGCGCAGGCGAAGCAGTTTCTGGACGAGCAGAACCTGCCCTACGACCGCGGCATCGAGGTCGGCGGCATGATCGAGGTGCCGGCAGCGGCGCTCTCGCTCGGGGTGTTCGTGCGCAAACTCGATTTTCTTTCGATCGGGACCAACGACCTGATCCAGTACACGCTCGCCATAGACCGCACCGACGACAACGTGTCGCACCTGTACAACCCGCTGCACCCGGCGGTGCTGCATCTGATCGCCCACACCATCAGGACCGGCAAGCGCATGCAGGTGCCGGTGGCGGTGTGCGGCGAAATGGCGGGCGATGTGACGCTGACGCGGCTGCTGCTCGGCTTCGGGCTGCGCCAGTTTTCCATGCACCCGGCGAACGTGCTCGCGATCAAGCAGCAGGTGCTCAAGAGCGACCTCGGCGATCTGGCCAAGCTCTCCAGCAGGATCCTGCACGCCGACGACCCGGAGAATTCAAGGCGGCTGCTGGAGAAGCTCAACGCCTGAGGGTTCATTACGATATGAGGGGATATCCCCCAAGGGGACTTTCCCCTCTAGGGGGATCGAGACCTCCGGGGCGTCTCCCCTCATACTCCCCTGGACTTGCCGCTGCAAAATTCATTTTGCAGCGGGTTCTAAGGAAGGCGCGGCCGCAGCGGGCATGGCGCGC
>JBQMQE010000127.1:0-12814 GCA_052172655.1 Burkholderiales bacterium | reverse complement strand
CCTCTTATCCGTCATTCCCGCGAAAGCGGGAATCCAGCGATATCGAAGGCCACTGGACCCCCGCTTCCGCGGGGGTGACGGACGGAATCAAGATTCTGGGCGCCGCCGAGCACAACCTGAAGAGCATCGACGTCGCCATTCCGCTCGCGCGCCTGGTCTGCATCACCGGCGTATCGGGCAGCGGCAAGTCCACGCTGGTGCAGGACGTGCTCTATGCAGCGCTGCTGAAAGCCAAAGGCCGGCCCACCGAGACGCCCGGCGCGCACCGCGCGCTGGCGGGCGCGGAACTGATAGCCGACGTGGTGATGGTGGACCAGTCGCCCATAGGCCGGACCACGCGCTCCAACCCGGCGAGCTACGTCGGCGCCTTCGACGCCATCCGCGCCCTGTTCGCGGCGCAGCCCGTGGCGAAGGAGCGCGGCTACACCGCCGGCACCTTCAGCTTCAATGCCGGAAACGGGCGCTGCCCGACCTGCAGCGGCAATGGCTTCGAGCATGTCGAAATGCAGTTTCTGTCGGACGTGTACCTGCGCTGCCCCGAGTGCAACGGCCGGCGCTTCCGCGACGAGGTGCTGGAGGTCACGCTCGCAGGCAAGCACGGCACGCAAGCGCTGTCGGTCGCCGACGTGCTCGAACTGACGGTGGCCGAAGCGCTCGCGTTCTTCGCCGGTCATGCTCAAGTCCAGGCTGTGCTGACCCCTTTGGCCGACGTCGGCCTGGAATACCTCAAGCTCGGCCAGCCGGTGCCCACGCTCTCGGGCGGCGAGGCGCAGCGGCTGAAACTCGCCGGCCACCTGGTCGAGGCCGGCAAAGGCGCGAGCGCCGCTACCACTCGGTGCTCCCCCGCCGCAGGCGGTCTATTGCGCAAAGGAAAACTTTTCCTGTTCGACGAGCCCACCACCGGCCTGCACTTCGACGACATCGCCAAGCTGCTCTGCGCCTTGCGCAAACTCATCGCCACCGGGCATTCGGTGGTGGTGATCGAACACAATCTCGACGTCATCCGCGCCTGCGACTGGATCATCGATCTCGGCCCGGAAGGCGGCGATGCCGGCGGCGAGATCGTGTGCACCGGTACGCCGGCGCAGGTGCGGGCGCACGCCGCTTCGCATACCGGACGCGCGTTGCGCGAATACGAAACGGCGCTGGGGTCAGCGGCCGGCAAGCCGCTCCCGCTGCGCGTCGCCGAGGGATTGCCCCTGCAGCAAGCGCTCCGCGCCCGGCCTGATTGCATCAGGATCCACAACGCGCGCGAGCACAACCTGCAGAACGTGGACGTGGAGATCCTGCGCAACCAGTTCACCGTAATTACCGGCGTCTCGGGCTCGGGCAAGTCCACGCTCGCCTTCGACATCCTGTTCGCCGAGGGCCAGCGGCGCTACCTGGAATCGCTCAACGCCTACGCGCGCCAGTTCGTGCAGCCTTCGTCGCGCCCGGACGTGGACGCGATATTCGGCATCCCGCCCACGGTGGCGATCGAGCAGCGCAGCAGCCGCGGCGGCAGGAAAAGCACGGTGGCGACGCTGACCGAGATCTACCACTTCCTGCGCCTCCTGTACGTCAAGCTCGGCACGCAATATTGTCCTGAGTGCAATGTGGCAATCGAGCCGCAGAGCTTCGATGCAATCGCCGCGCGCCTGATGCGCGACTACAAAGGGCAGCGCATCGGCCTGCTCGCGCCGCTGGTGAGCAGCCGCAAGGGCTACTACACCGATCTCGCGAAATGGGCCCAGGCCAAGGGCTACGACTTTCTGCGCGTCGACGGGGAGTTCCTGCCGACGGCGAAATGGCCGCGCCTGGACCGGTTTCGCGAGCACACGATCGAGCTGCCGCTGGCCGACCTGCGCGTCACGCCGGCGCACGAAGGCGCTTTGCGCGAGGCGCTTGCGCGCGCGCTGGACTTCGGCAAGGGCATCGTGCAAGTGCTGGGCGGCCTGGACCGCCTGGCCGAAGCGGCGAAAACATCTCCAGGCCCGCGCGTCGAGCTGGCATTGCCGCAGGCGATTTTTTCGACCAAGCGCGCCTGCCCGTCGTGCGCGCGCAGCTTTCCCGAACTCGATCCGCGCTTGTTTTCGTTCAACTCCAAGCATGGCTGGTGTGCGAGCTGCCTCGGCACCGGCGTGAAAATTTCCGGCTACCAGGAACCGGACTACGACAAAGACAGGGATGCGAGCCGCGAGCAGGAGGACCAGCGCCTGGACGCGTTCCTGGACGAGCAGGGAGGAGGCGATGAGCCCTGCCCCGCCTGCGCCGGCCGGCGCCTCAATCCCGAGGCACTGGCGGTGCGCTACCGCAAGCACTCGATCGCCGAGCTGGTCGCCCTGCCGGTGGCGCAACTGGGAAAATTCTTTCGCGAGCTCGAAACCAGCGGACGCGAAGCCCAGATCGCGCGCGACCTCGTCGCGGAACTTAAATCGCGCTTGAGCTTCCTTGCCGAAGTCGGGCTCGGCTATCTCGCTCTCGCGCGCTCCGCGCCCACGCTCTCCGGCGGCGAAGCGCAGCGCATCCGCCTCGCGGCGCAACTGGGCTCCAATCTGCGCGGCGTGTGCTATATCCTGGACGAGCCCACCATCGGCCTGCACCCGCGCGACAACCGCGTGCTGCTGGCCACGCTGGAAAAACTCCAGGCCAAGGGCAACACCCTGGTGGTGGTGGAGCACGACGAGGACACGATACGCCGCGCGGCGCAGGTGCTCGACCTCGGACCGGGCGCAGGCAGCCGCGGCGGGCGCGTGGTGGCGCAGGGCTCGGTCGCCGAGCTGATGGCGAACCCCGAGTCGGTCACCGGATATTTCCTCAAGCATCCGCTGCGCCATCCCCTGCATCCGCCGCGCGCGGCGAACCGAGGCACGCCCGCGCTGGAGATTATCGGCGCCGACCTGCACAACCTGAAAATCAAACAAGTGCGCGTGCCGCTGGCGCGCCTGGTCGTGGTCACCGGCGTTTCAGGCAGCGGCAAGTCCACGCTCGCGCGCGAGGTGCTGCATGCCAACCTCGCGCGCCTGGTCGCGCAGACGCGCGTATCGCCGCGCAAACGCGGCGAGCTGCAACTGACCGGCTGCCGCGAGATACGCGGCGCCGAACAAATTGGGCGCGTGCTCGAAGTGGACCAGACGCCGATAGGCAAGACGCCGAGATCGTGTCCCGCCACCTACGTCGGTTTCTGGGACACGATACGCAGGCTGTACGCGGACACGACCGAAGCGCGCATGCGCGGTTGGAGCCCCTCGCGCTTCTCCTTCAACACCGGCGACGGGCGCTGTCCCGCGTGCGAGGGCCAGGGCGTGAAGCGCATAGCGATGAGCTTCCTCCCCGACGTGAAGGTGCTGTGCGACGTCTGCCGCGGATTGCGTTTTGGCCCGGAAACGCTGCTGGTGCAATTCAAGGGAAAGTCGATAGGCGACGTCCTGGCGATGAACGTGGATGAGGCGGTGGAGTTCTTCTCCGCGCACCCGTCCACCCATCACGCGCTCGGCCTGCTGCAGGACGTGGGCCTGGGTTATCTGACGCTGGGCCAGCAGAGCCCGACGCTCTCCGGCGGCGAGGCGCAGCGGATCAAGCTTGTCACCGAGTTGTCGAAGGTACGCATCGATGCCGCAGGCAACGCGGCGGCGCGCCCGGGGCGCGGCGGCGCGCAAGGCCACACCCTCTACGTGCTCGACGAACCCACGGTGGGCCTGCACATGGCCGACGTGGAAAAGCTGATCCGCGTGCTGCACCGCTTGGTCGATGCCGGCAATACGGTGGTGGTGATCGAGCACAATCTGGACATCATCGCCGACGCCGACTGGATCATCGACCTCGGCCCGGAAGGCGGCGATGCCGGCGGGCGCATCGCCGCGCAGGGCACGCCGGCGAGCCTCGCACGTGCGCCCGCGCGCTCGCACACCGCGCGCGTGCTCGCCGAATTTCTCGCCGGGCGCAGCGCGGACGGACTCGAACTGGTGGCTGCAGCGTGAACAACAGCTATCGCACACGCATCGTGATCATGGGCGCGGCCGGCCGCGATTTCCACAATTTCAACGTCGTCTATCGCGACGAGCCGGCGTGCGAGGTCGTCGCCTTCACTGCGGCGCAGATTCCCGGCATCGCCGCCCGCCGCTATCCGGCCGTGCTCGCGGGGCCGCTCTATCCCGAGGGCATAAGCATCGTGCCCGAGGCGGAACTCGAAGCGCTGATCCGCGCGCAGGAAGTGGAACAGGTGGTGTTCGCCTACAGCGATATCGCCCACGTCGAGGTCATGCACCTCGCCTCGCGCGCGCTCGCCGCCGGCGCCGATTTCACCCTGCTCGGCCCGCAGCGCACCATGATAGCGGCGGGCGTGCCGGTGATCGCTGTTTCGGCGGTGCGCACCGGCTGCGGCAAGTCGCCGGTCAGCCGCTGGCTCACGCGCGAGTTGGCCGGCCGCGGCCTGCGCGCCGCCGTGGTGCGCCATCCCATGCCTTACGGCGATCTCGCGCGTCAGAGCGTGCAGCGATTCGCCGCGCGCGCCGACCTGGAACGCGCCGCCTGCAGCCTCGAGGAGCGCGAAGAGTACGAACCGCACCTCGCCGCCGGCAACATCGTCTATGCCGGCGTCGATTACGTCAGCATCATCGAGCTGGCCGGGCGCGATGCCGACATCATCCTGTGGGACGGCGGCAACAACGACTTTCCGTTCGTGCGCCCCGACCTGCACATCGTGCTCGCCGATCCGCTGCGCCCGGGCCACGAATGCGCCTACCACCCGGGCGAGACGGTGCTGCGCATGGCCGACGTCGTTCTGCTGGCGAAAGCCGATAGCGCCGCGCCCGGCGCGCTGCGGCAAGTGACGCAGAACGCGCGCCGCGCCAATCCGCGCGCGCCGATCGTGTGCGGGTCCATGCCGGCGCGCCTGGACGATGCCGCGGCGGTACGGGGCAAGCGCGTGCTGGTGGTCGAAGACGGCCCCACCATCACCCACGGCGGCATGTCCCACGGCGCGGGCTTGGTCGCGGCGCTGCAGGCTGGCGCGGCGGCGATCGTCGATCCGCGCGCAGCCGCCGCGCCCGAAATCGCCGCCGTCTATGCCCGGTACCCGCATATCGGGCCGGTGCTGCCGGCGACGGGGTATACGCCGGCGCAACTCGAAGCGCTGCGCAAAACTATCAACGACGCCCACGCCGACGTGGTCGTGGCTGCGACGCCGATCGACCTGGCGGCGCTGATCGCGCTCGACAAGCCGGTGGTCCGTGCCCGCTATGAATATGTCGACAGCGAAACGCCGGGGCTCGCCGCGGAACTGGACCGCTTTCTCTCCGGGCGGGCGGCATGAGCCGGAACGAAGGCGGCCGCATGACGCGTGCAGGCGACGCGGGTGCGCACCGGCGCGCGGTCGCGCTGATGGTCGCCGCGGCCACGCTGTGGAGCATCGCCGGCGTGGTCACGCGCCATCTTGAGACCGCCGGGCGCTGGGAAGTGACGTTCTGGCGCAGCCTGTTCGCTGCCGCTTTCGTGCTCGCCGCGCTGCTATACACGCGCGGCCGCGGCGCCTTGGCTAGCGTGCGCGCGAGCGGCGGCTACGGCATTCTCTCGGGTGCAATGTGGGCCATCATGTTCAGCGCGTTCATGCTGGCGCTGATGACCACCACCACCGCGAACACCCTGATCGTCAACAGCATAACGCCGCTGGTCACGGCGCTGCTCGCGCGCGCGGTGCTGCGCGAGCGGATCACGCCGCGCACCTGGGCCGCGATCGCGCTCGCCATCGCCGGCATGCTGTGGATGTTCGGCTCGGGCTACACTGCCGGCGAGCCGCGCCACCTCGCCGGGATGCTGATCGCGCTCGCCGTGCCCTTAGCCGCCGCGGTAAATTTCGTCACATTGAAGCACGCCGGCCGTTCGGTGGATTTCATCCCGGCAGTGCTGTTGGGCGCCATTATCTCCGCCGTCCTCACCCTGCCGTTTGCGCTGCCCTTGCACGCGAACGCGCACGACCTCCTCCTGCTTGCCGTGCTCGGCTGCCTGCAGCTCGGCCTGCCCTGCATGCTGATGGTGCGCGCGAGCCCGCATCTGTCCGCGCCCGAGATTGCATTGCTCGCCCTGCTCGAAGTGGTGCTCGGACCGCTGTGGGCCTGGCTCGGCGCGGGCGAAGCGCCGGCGCTGGCAACCCTGGCCGGCGGCGCGCTCGTGCTCGCGGCGCTGCTCCTGAACGAACTCGCCGCGCTGGGCCTGCGCGTGCACGCGCGGCGCGGCTGATTCCAATACTGCGCCGCTCAGATATGAATGGCGTGGCCCAGGGTGCGCAAGGCGAATTCATGGAAGGCCTCGCCTAGCGCCGGGTGCTGATGGATGGTGCCGGCGATGGCCTCCGCCACCAAATGGCCCTGGGCACTCGCCTTGTGCGCCAGCATCGGTTCGCCGACGAGATCGCCGATCGCCCAGACGCCGCGCACCGCCGAACGCCAATCCGGGCAATTCCGCCGGCACCGAACCCGTGGCCAGAACCACATGCTCGGCCTGTCCCGGTCGCCCCGGTTGAGCAATCCAGGGCGTTGGCGTAGCCTGTCCGCGTAGCCGGTCCTGTCAGCCAAATGGAGGAACAAGTGTCGTGCAAGCTCATCGGTTCAGGTTCGACATTCGCAGCGCAGATTGGGTACTCTCGCGCCGTCGTCGATGACGCATGGGTGTTCGTCTCGGGGACCAGCGGGCTCGCATACGCGACGATGACCATCGCCGCCGAGATCGTGGCGCAGACCGAGCAGTGCCTCAGGCATATCGCCGATGCGCTGCGGCGAGCCGGTTCCTGCCTTGAAGACGTCCTGCGCGTGACCTACGTACTGCCGGCGGCGGCGGAGTTCGAACAATGCTGGCCGGTCCTGCGCAAGTACTTCGGCGAGATTCGGCCGGCGGCGACGATGATTGCGGCAGGGCTGGCCGACCCGCGCATCCGCATCGAGATCGCGCTCACCGCAAAAAAGCGCCCCGGCGATCGGCGCGAGCGCGCATGATACCAATCATCGTCCCACCCGTAGCCACACGCCGCGCGCGCCCTTGAACCTTTCCGTCCCCCACGCCTTTGGACCTGTGCTCGCGCCGGCCGCGATCCTGCTGGCCGCGGCGCTCGCGCTGGCCGCAGGTCCGGCGCTGCCGCCTTCCCTCTCCGGACTGAAGACGCTGGGGCCATTCGTGGTGCTGCTGCTGGCGACAACCATGAGCCTGTGGTTCAATCGCGGCCGCGCATTCATCGCGCTCGCCTCGCTGCTCGCTGCCCTTGCCGGCTACAGTATCGCGCTGGAGTACGGCGCTGCCAGCTTCGCCGCGCGCGCGGTGTTCACCGCCGCCGCGATTTTCGTTCCGCTCAACTTCCTGCTGGCGCTGGTTTTCGCCGAGCGCGGTATCTCCCACCACTTCAACTATCGCTGGCTGTTGCTGGCCGCGGTGGAAACCGTGTTCGTCGCCTGGGTCGCGAGCGCCGGCCGCAGCAGCCTGTCGGGCATGGCGTGGCAGGACCTGCTCGATCACTGGCTGCTCAGCGCCCCGCCGACGCCGATACTCGGCCGGCTGCTGTTCGCCGCGGCCTTTGTCGCCGCCGCAATCAGGGCATGGCCGCAGGATCCCGCGGCCGAAATACGCCCGCTCGAAATCGGCCAGGCGGGTGCGCTGGTGGCGTTCTTCATCGCCTGTGAATGGGCTGAAGCGCCCGGCGCTTTCGCCGCATTCATGACCGCCGCGGGAGCCATCCTGCTGGTGTCGCTGCTGCAGGAGTCGCACCGCCTCGCGTTCGGCGATGAGCTGACCGGCCTGCCCAGCCGCCGCGCGCTGGAAGAGCGGCTGCACGGGCTCGGCCCGGTCTACGCGATCGCGATGCTGGACGTGGACCATTTCAAGAATTTTAACGACGTCCACGGCCACGACATCGGCGACCAGGTGCTCAGGCTGGTGGGCAGCCGCCTGGCGCAGGCGGCAGGCGGCGGCACGGCCTACCGTTACGGCGGCGAGGAGTTCTGCATCCTGTTTTCCGGGCTCAGGCTGGCCGAGGCGCTGGCGCACGTCGAAAAACTCCACGCCGACATCGCCGCCTACCAGATGGCGGTGCGCCGGGACGACCGGCCGAAGGACGCCGAGGCCGGAACCAGGCTGCGCCGCCTGCGCTCGCCCGACAAGACGCTGTCGGTGACAGTGAGCATCGGCATCGCCGAGCCGGACGACCCGCGCACCACGCCCGCGGAAGTCATGCGCGCCGCCGACAAGGCGCTGTACCGGGCGAAGGCGGCCGGGCGCAACCGCGTCAGCCGCTGACTCGTATCGGTGCGCACGCCTGTCGGCGCCGTACAATTCGGACCTTGGCCATCGGCGACCCGGGAAGACGGGAAGTGAACGATAACTGGTACGACCGGCACATCCTGCCGTATTTGCTCGAAATTGTCTGCGGCGTCAAGTCCGTGCGCCGTCAGCGGGAGAAAGTCGTGCCGTTGGCCGAAGGTCGTGTGCTGGAGGTCGGCATTGGCACCGGCCTGAACCTGCAGCATTATGACCGCTCCAAGGTCACGAAAATCGTCGGCCTGGATCCGGCGCTGCATTTGCACCGCCTTGCGCTCAAGCGCATCGCGCGAACGGGGCTCGAGGTGGAGCTCGTCGGCCTCTCGGCGGAAAACATTACCTTCGGTGACGCGAGCTTCGATTCCGTACTCGTCACCTATACGCTGTGCACCATCCCCGATCCCCTCGCTGCGCTGAAGCAAATGCGGCGCGTCCTCATGCCGGGCGGACGGCTGATCTTTTGCGAACACGGTCGCGCGCCCGACGCAGGCGTCAGCCGCTGGCAGGACCGGTTGACGCCCTACTGGAAGAAAGTCGCCGGTGGCTGTCACCTCAACCGCGATGTTCCAGCCCTTTTGCTCGAAGCCGGATTCGAATGCAAGCCGGTGCAGGCCATGTATCTTCCCGGCCCGCGGCCGCTTACGTACAACTTTTGGGGTGTAGCATTTGCCGTATGATATTGCCGTGTGCGCCGACTCTGCGGTTGACGGCGAATTCCAGGCGTCGCGCCATGAACAATAGTGCGCTCCAGCCTGCCGTCCCGCCTGCGCTTCGCTGCGGCGAGCGGGCGGCTGAGCGGGCAGGTTGAGCGCAGACCCGGGAGGCGCAAATGGTCGTACGCGTAGTCAGGCTGGGCAGTCCGAGAGTCGAAGACGAGGGAACCCGCATCGGCACGGTGCGCCGTCCGCCGCGGGGCGTGCCCAAGGCCGCCTTTGCATCGCAGAACTGGTATGACGTGTGGTTTCCGAACCTCGCGCCCAGCGTCGAAACGATAAAGTCCGGGCAGGCGGCGGCGAGCCCGCGCGACTGGCTCGCGTTCGGCAAGAAATACCGGGCGGAAATGGCGGCCCCCGACAACAGCCGCACGCTCGATTTGCTTGCGGCGCTCTCGCATCATGCGAACTTCTCCGTCGGCTGTTACTGCGAGGACGAGTCGCATTGCCATCGTTCCATCCTGCGCGCCTTGCTCACCGAGAAGGGCGCCAAGCTCGGATAAGCCGATCCGAGGGCAGCGCGTTCCCGCTGCCTTGACGCACCGCGCAAACCGGCGGAACATTCCGCGTAAGGTATTCGCCGCAACCTCGATTGCGCGTACACCGAGCACCCGGCGCATACTTGCGTCAAGACACGATCAGATCCAGCCAAAGCGGCGCAAGCACCATGCGCGTGCCGCGACGGCCAATAGCGTGCGCAGCTCGGCCGGGTTTCTCATCCATGATTTACGCGAAAAAACAGGAGGTGATCATGAGTGCGTTGAACGATATTCTTAACGCCGGCGTGGCATCCGCTGCCGCCCCCGGCTTGGTTGCCATGACCGGCAACGCCGCCGGCGTGAAATGGAGTGGCGCGGCGGGCGAGCGCGCCCCCGGCCAGCCGATGACCGAAGACACGGTGTTTCGCATCTTTTCGATGACCAAGGCAATCGGCTCGACCGCGGCGATGATCCTGATCGACCGCGGCAAGCTGGATCTGAACGCGCCGGTCGATAGCATTCTTCCCGATTTCGCGAAGATCCAGGTTCTCGAAGGCTTCGACGGCGACACGCCGCGGCTGCGCGCGCCGAAGTCGCGCGCCACGATCCGGCAGCTCGCCACGCACACTTCGGGCCTCGTATACGAATTCTGGAATCCGGACATCCCGCGCTGGATGGCAAAAACGGGCCACCCGTCGATTCTCTCCGGGCTGAAGGCGTCGCTGTTCTATCCGATGGCGTTCGACCCGGGAACCCGCTGGGACTACGGCATGGGCATCGACTGGCTGTGCCAGGCGGTCGAGGCCATCGACGGGCGCCGCATCGACAAATTCTGCCAGGAAGAGATCTTCGGCCCCCTCAGCATGAGCAGCACCGCGTTCGAATGCGAAGGCGCGCTCGCTGCGCGCCTGGCCTCGGTCAGCGCGCGCGGCGAGGACGGCAAGTTCGCGCCGTTCGAACTGGCGCCGCCGCCGCATCCCGAGTTCTACGGCATGGGCCACGCCTTGTACTCAAGCGCCGGCGACTACATGCGCTTCCTGCGCATGTTGCTGAACAAGGGCGCGCTCGACGGCAAACGCGTGCTCAGCGAAAAAGGCATCGCGACCATGCTCGCGAACCACATCGGCGATCTGCGCGTGGGCAAGATGACCACCGTGGTGCCGCCGGTCACCGCCGACGTCGATTTGTTTCCGGGCACGCCGAAGACGCACAGCTTTGGCTTCCTGCGCGTCGAGCAGGACGTGCCGGGGATGCGCTCGGCCGGCTCGCAGGGCTGGGCCGGCGTGCTCAACACGCACTTCTGGTTCGACCCGGCGAAGGACGTCGCCGGGACGATCATGACGCAAACGCTGCCCTTCGTCGAACCGCGCTTTCTGGCGGTGTACGAGCAGTTCGAGCGCGCAGTCTACGCGGCGCGCTGAGCGGCGAACGATCCCGCTCCGGTTCGCGCGAACCGTGCGGGCACAGTGATTCAGCTCAACTCGCCGGCACCTGCGCCGCAGCCAGCGGCAGTTCCACCCAGAACATGCTGCCCTGGCCTGGCGTGGACTCATAGCCGATGCGTCCCCGCATCCTTTCGGCCAGGCGTTTGGCTAGCGCCAGCCCGAGACCGGCCCCTTGGATCGTCCCGGCTTCGGCGCCCAGGCGCACAAACGGCTCGAACAATTCGCCCTTCTCGCCGCTCGCCACCCCGGCGCCGGTGTCGGTGACGCCGATGCGCAGGTACTCCCCTCCGACCGGCCGGCACGAGATCGTGACCGTGCCGCCGTTGCGATTGAACTTCACTGCATTCGACAGCAGGTTCAGCAGCACCTGCTTCACCAGCACGGGGTCGGCCCGCACCACCCATCCGCCGCGCCCGCCGCACTCGTCTATCAGGGTAATGCCTTTCTTTTGCGCCTCCAGGTCGATCATCGGCAGGCAGGACGCAATGATTTGTTCCACGCTCACTGCCTCCATGTTCACTTTCAGCTCGCCCGCCTCGATGCGGCTCATTTCCAGCACCTGCGTCACCAGGTCCAGCAGGTATTGTCCCGCGTTCGCTACGTGGCCCATGCTCCTCTGTTGTTCCTCGTCCAGCGGCTTCTCCTCGTCCAATTGGAGCAGCTCGGCGAACCCCAGGATCGCATTCAGCGGGGTGCGAAACTCATGGCTCATCGAGGTCAGGAACACCGATTTCGCGCGGCTCGATTGCTCGGCGGCATGCTGCGCGGCACGCAAATGCGCCTTGGCGATCGCACGCTCACGCGCCACCACGACCCCCGCGAGCACCACCAGTCCGACCGAGCCCAGCATGGTCGTCAGCATCAGCTCTGGAGTAGCCGAAGCTGGCATGAGACTCGCGGGCAGCCAGCCCAGCGACGTCGCCAGATACAGAATCACCAGCGCGGCCATCAGCATGGCCCCCATGAGCAGCAGGATGGTCGCGTTGCCGAAGGTGCTCAACAGGGCGATATTCGCGAGAAACACCGGCAGAACCACCGAGGTGATGCCGCCGGCGAAGAAGGCCCATACCGCAACGATCAGAATGCCGCCGACGTTGGTCGCCACCAGACCCGTGGTGATGTCGCCTGTGACGCGAATCAGCAGCGCCCCCAGGATAGGCGTGCAAATGGCCGCGACGGCCAAGGCGTACTCGATCGGCGACACGTTCCCGCGCACCAAGACGAAGCCAAAGAACATCAGCGATGCGACCAGCGAAATGGCCAGCAGGGATTTTGCGATGCCTTTGTGGCGCGTGGTCTTGCGCGGGTCGTCGAGGACGCTCGGCGGCACGAACCAGGTGATGACATCCATTTTGCGCGCTCTCGCGGCCGATGCTGCGCCGTCGGATATTGATCGGAGCGGCTATTGTACCCAAGTCGGAGCAGTTTCCGGCCGGCTGCGGCCGGTCTTGTTAGCATAGTCGGAAGTCACCGACCTCCTTGCCCCGGTTGCAGCCGATAAGGGTCTTTCGGTCGATGTCAGGATCGGTGCCGGCGTGCCGATCTGGGTGAGCGGCGACGCTTCGCGCGTGAAGCAGGTGCTGCACAACCTTCAAGGCGCCGAAGGTGGATCCGCACAACGCCCCGGACGAGGGCCGGCCGCTAGGTGCGACGCCCGAGGCGCAACCAGTCACGCCGCGCTACGACGCCGCGCGGCGCTACGAGACTTGGCGCGGCGCGAGCGCAGCATCGAGGCGCACGGCGCTTTCATGACGAGGCCGGCGTCGATTCAGCCCCGTTTGGCGCGCTGCACCCTTGCCAAGGGCAACCCCTTGGCCAAGTCCGGGCGGGTTCGTTCTTGCATAAAACTGTCCGGTTGCGCCATGCCGGTCTCATTTGACCAGGGTCGGCATGAGCG
>JBQMQE010000126.1:0-12854 GCA_052172655.1 Burkholderiales bacterium | reverse complement strand
CCAGTCCGTAGCTGACGACGCCGAGCATGCCGGACATACTCCCTCCCATGGGCAGTTCTACTGCCGTCTCGTTGTCGGCGCCAGGCAGGCCATTTCTTGCCCGCCTGCCGCAGTTGACGGCGACTACTGTACTACGGTAATCAGCGGCCCGGCAGAATCGTCGTCGGCATAGCCGCGCTGGACCTCCCCCGCGGTCGCCGCACGCACCGCCACGACCGTACCGGCAAAACGCAGCGCCATGCCGGCGAGCGGATGATTGCCGTCGAGCACCACCTGATCGCCGGCAACGTCGGTGACGGTAAAGATGAGCAGCTCGTCCTCGGCCCCGCCTTCCTGCTCGAACTGCATGCCGACTTCCAATTCGGGCGGGAACTGCGCACGCTCGGCCAGGCGCACCAGTTCGGCGTCGTATTCGCCGAAGGCGTCCTCCGGCTCGAGATGCACTTCTATTTTCTCGCCTGGCGCCCTGCCGGCGAGCGCCTGCTCCACCAAAGGAAAAATGCCGTCGTAGCCGCCGTGCAGGTATTGCACCGATTCGACCGACTGCTGGATCAGGTTGCCATGCACGTCGGACAACTGCACTTCGAGCGCGACTACCGTGTCTTGGTCGATCTGCATACGCGGTTGATCGCCTTTACCAACTGCAGCACTTCCATCGCGTGCCCGCGCGGGTTGACGCCGTGGAGCGCATGCCGCAGCCGGCCTTTCTTATCGATGACGAAGGTGGCGCGAGCGATGCAGGTCTTCTTCACCCCGTCGCACTCCTTCACTTCGCGCACGCCGTACTTTTCGCACACCTCGCCTTCAGGATCGGCGAGCAGGCAAACCGACAGGCCGTGCTTGTCGCGGAACTCCGCATGCGAAATGCAATCGTCAGGCGAAACGCCCAGCACCACGCAATCGTGCCGCGCGAACTCCTCGTCGTGATCGGAGAACTCGATCGCTTGCAGGGTGCAGCCCGGCGTGCCGTCCCTGGGGTAGAAATACAACACGACATTCTTCTTGCCCTTGAACGAAGCAAGCCCGACCGATTCCATGTCGGCGTCGGCCAGGGAAAAAAGAGGAGCGGGTTGCCCGATCTGCAGTATTTTGGTTTTCACGTTGCAGACGATTCTAAACCATCCCGGGAAATCGTGAAGCCCCACCAACCCGGCAATTTGCACACACGAAACCAGCGCCTGGATATAATGCGGCATGCGCAGTTCCTTGTTCCGCCGGCTGACGCAACATGACTGAACAGATAGCCTCTTCCCAACCGGAACGCCTGCTGCTCTCCACGCGCAGGCAATACCTGGAAGCGCTGGCGCGGCTGATCGGACTGGCGCGGCGCGAGTTGTGCATTTTCGACGCGGATTTTTCCGATCTGAACATCGATACGCCGCAGACCCACGCGCTCATGCACACCTTCCTGCTGCGCGAGCGCAACAACCGCCTGTACATAGCAGTGCACGATACCGATTACATCCGCAACTACTGCCCGCGCCTGCTGCATCTGCTGCGGCAGTTCAGCGAGCGCATGTTCATCCACCAGACCCAGGGGGAAGCCGCCCGCGCCCAGGACAGTCTCGTGCTCGCGGACAAATTGCACTTCGTGCGCCGCCCGGTGCAAGCGCAGCCGCGCGCAACACTCAGGCTCAACGATGAGCAGGAAAGCCGGGGTATGTATCTGCGCTTTTCTGAAATCTGGGACAGCTCCGTCCCCGCGATTTGCGCAACCACCAGCGGTCTTTAGCCGATTCCTGAAACGCGGTAGAATCATGCGTTTGCGACGCGGCCCGCAAGGGCTGAGTCGAAAACGTCGTGTTCATTATCAATCCAACAAGGAAATTAAAACATGAAACGCTCAGTAGTAATCGCTGCGCTCGCCACGCTGATGCTGGCGGGTTGCAGCAAAGAAGCTCCTCCGCCCCCACCGCCAGCGCCCGCTGCGGCGCCAGCACCCGCGCCCGCACCTGCGCCCGCACCTGCCGCAGCCGAAGCTGCCAAAGACGCTGGCCAGGCTGCAGACGCTGCCAAAGAAGCGGCAGGCGCAGCCAAGGATGCTGCTGGTGCAGCCAAGGAAGCAGGTGGTGCGGCGACAGAAGCAGCCGGCGCAGCCAAAGAGGCAGCAGGTGCGGCCAAGGACGCCGCCGGTGCAGCCAAGGATGCCGCCAAGAAGTAAGCCTGCTGTTTGGGCACAAAGAAGCCGGTCTTCGGACCGGCTTTTTTTATAGCATCGACCGCCGCGCATGGAACTAGTGCGGCTGCTTTTGGTGCTCGTGCCTTCGTGCCTGGTAATACGCATCGTGCCGAAAGGACGCGTTGGACCGTCCGGCGTACACCGCGTCGCGCCTCTAGAAATCTCTAAACGATTTCGCGCCAGGTGAAGCCTTCATCCTGATCGGCCACGCCGATCCAGCCGGGTGCGCAGCCCATCACCTGCGCCAAGGCCTGGCATGCGAGTTCCGGCGTGTTATTTTGCTGCGACAGGTGTGCCGCAATCAGGTGCTGCAGCCGGCTGCGATCGAGCGCCGCCAGCAGGCCGGCCGAGGCCTGGTTATCCAAGTGACCGTAGCGGCCCGCAACGCGCGCCTTCAGCACCTGCGGGTAATCCCCGTTCATCAGCAGGTCGAGGTCGTGGTTGCATTCGAGCACCAGCGCATCGCAACCGGTCAGCATGGCTACTATATGGCTGGTGGAGGAGCCGGTATCGGTGAGCACGCCCAGACGATGCGCGCCATCGGAAAACACGAAATGAGCAGGCTCGCGCGCGTCGTGCGGCACGGGAAAAGGCAACAACTGCAACTCGCCTACGGCGAACGGACTGTGACTGTCGATGATGTTGATATGCGGCAGGGCCGATACGTCTCCGGGGATACCTTTTAGCGTGCCGTGCGTCAACCACAGCGGCAGACCGTGCTTGCGCGCGAACTTGCAGGCACCGGCAGTATGGTCGCTATGTTCATGGGTGACAAGAATGCCGGCGAGATCGGCGGGTGCGAGGCCCAGGCGCGCAAGCCGGCGTTCGGTCTCGCGCACCGGATAGCCGCAGTCCAGCATCAGGCGCGTACGCCCCCGTTCGACGATCAGCGCGTTGCCCCGGCTGCCGCTACCCAGGCAGGCAAAGCGCATGCGCTATTTCAACTGCTCGTGCAACAACGAGAGTATGCGCCGGCCGGTATCGGTATTTTCCGGCTGGCCGTCCTTGTTCAGCACCTGCACTTCGCTCACGCTGCCCGCTTGCTTGACGCGCACGCGATACTGTTCCGCCTTGATCTTGCTCTTGTCGCTGCGCCAGAACGCCAGTTTGGAGAGGAAGCCCTTGTCCTTGTCCGAACCGCGCTGCCCGTCGATCTGCGGATCGACATAGCGCACAAAGTAATAGCCCTTGGAGCGGTCGCGGTCTTCCACGGTGAAGCCGACCCGGTCCAGCGCCAGGCCGACGCGTCGCCACGCACGGTCGAAGCTGTCAGTCAGCTCCAAGGTGCCGCCGCCGTCGGCGGCGCGCACCAGCTTGGCGCGCTCGATCTTGTCGCCATCGCCGGTCAACTCTGCCTTGGCGCGCGTGTCCTCGACCCCGAAGCGCACCATCAGCCGGCGCAGGAATTCTGCTTCCAGTTCAGGATCCGGCGCTCGCGGCTGCCACACGGTATGTTCCTTGTCCGCGGAGTCGTAAACCTCGGCCATGCCGCGATGACTGATGTAGATCTCGGTAGTGTTGGGCGCGGTGCCTCGCTCCAGGCGGGTGCGGAATTTGTCCAACTCCCCGGTCGAGTACACCGAATCGATCACCTTGCCCAGCACGCTGCGTATGGGGTCATTCGGGATCTTGGCCCGGTTCTCGGCCCAGTCCGTTTCCATCACCCCGGCCTCCGGATTTTCGGTTTTCACCAAAAAGCCCAGCCCCTGCCAGAATTCCTTTACCACCGGCCAGACTTTTTCCGGCGCCTCGGGCACCACCAGCCAGCGCTCGCTGCCCGCACGCTCGATGTGCACCTTGGCCACGTTGGGCAGGATTTCCGTGGAGCCGGCGCGCACCGCGCCGCCGCGCTCGGCGTTGTAGGTGGACAGGGTCGCCGTGCCATGCGTCGTAACGTCGGGGACGGCGTAACGGTCATCACGCGAGGGGGAGGTCAGATCCGGCGGGATCTCCAGCTGCGGCAACTGCTTCGCCGCCGACTTGTACTGGATTTTTTCGCCCTGGACCAGGTTCTGCATGCTGCTGCAGCCCGCCAGCAGCGCGAACAGGACGAAATAAACGGCATTACGCTTCATATGGCATTATCCTCGACTAATAGCGCCTGACAGGATCGCTGTCAGCCGCCCGATTTAGAGTGCGGGACGTGTCCCCGCGTTTCGTTAGACCGTATTTCAATATGGGCGGAAATCCCGCGAGGGGACTTTCCCCTCAAGGGGGATCGAGACCTTCGGGGCGCATCTCTTCATACTTTCCTATATTGGAGGCCATTTCGGTAATTCTGAAATAGCCTCTTGGCACTCTAAGCGCCGGCCGCTTTCATTTGAATGCCGGCCTGGCGCATGGCGTCCCTGACTGTTTCATGAAAATTCGCTGACAGCGGCACTAGCGGCAAGCGGATGCCGGCTTCGATCAGTCCCATTTGCACCAGCGCCCATTTGACCGGAATCGGGTTGCCCTCGACGAACAACTTGGTATGCAGGCCCAGCAGGCGATTGTTCGCTGCGCGCGCGCGTGCGATGTCGCCGGACAAAGCCGCAGCGCACATTTCCTGCATCAGCCGCGGCGCGACATTGGCGGTCACCGAAATCACCCCGTGGCCGCCCATCAACATCAGCGGCAGACCTGTGGCGTCCTCCCCGCTGTAGACTGCAAAACCTCCGGGTGCGCGCCGCAGCAGATCGCTGCCTCGTTCCAGGCTCGCGGTGGCGTCCTTGATGCCGACGATGTTCGGTACCTGGGCCAGGCGCAGCACCGTATCGTTTTGCAGGTCGGCAACAGTGCGTCCGGGAACGTTGTACAGGATCATGGGCAGATCCACCGCTTCGGCGATCGCGCGAAAATGCCGGTACATGCCTTCCTGCGTAGGCTTGTTGTAATACGGCACGACCGACAGGCTGAACTGCGCGCCCGAGCGTTTCGCCGATTCGGACAGCTCGACCGCCTCGGCGGTGGAATTGGCGCCGGTTCCTCCAATGACGGGAACGCGCCCGGCGGCATGCTCGACCGCGATGCGAATCAGCTCCTTGTGTTCGTCGAAATTCACCGTAGGCGATTCGCCGGTGGTGCCGACAACCACGATGCCCTGCGTGCCCTCGGCGATGTGCCAATCGATCAGGCGCTTGAAGCGGCCGAGGTCTAGCGACCCGTCTTCGCGCATGGGGGTGACAATGGCAACCAGGCTTCCGCTCAACATAAACGTTGTCCCGTGAAGAAAATGTTTAATTTTAGCCCATTAAGCTCGCCACCGGGATACATAAGTAACCCCGACCGCGTAGTCCAACAGGCCTTTAACCCGGCAGATCCAGCCTGCAGTCCTCGATCCCGCGCCGCAGCGCGCAAATGCGCTGTATCACCGCCGGCTTGGGCGACTCGACCCTGCCCTGCTCAAAAGCGAGAATCTCCAATCTTCCCTCCACCCATTGCAGCAATTCGCCCGGGCGCAGCAGAAACTCCGGGTTAGACGGGCGTCCGAGCTTTTCGTTTCCCAGCGCGAAGGTTTCATAGATCAAAACGCCTCCCGGGCGCAGGGCTGAAAGCAAATCCGGCATGAGCGGCCGGTACAGGTAATTGGAGACCACGATGCCATCGAACCGGTCGGCCCCGTAGGGCCAGGGTGCGCCCTCCAGATCGGCGCAGCGCGTCGCAACCCCAGCCATCCCGGCAAGCGCAGCCAGGGCTGCGCTATCGCGATCGACCGCCTCGACCCGGTAGCCCAAGCCGGCCAGGTGGCGTGCGTGCCGCCCTGGGCCGCAGGCGAGGTCGAGCACCGCGCCGCCGGCCGTGATCAGGCGCGCAAAGCGGCGCACCCATGCCGATGGCGCGAGCTGTTCATGTTGGGCTTGCATTGCGGCGGCGCCTAGAAACCCGAACCCGGCTGCCGCAGGAACTCGACTTCCTCCGGCGTCAAGACGCGACCGAGAATAGCGTTGCGGTGGGGAAAGCGGCCGAAGCGCTCGATGATTTCGAAATGCCGGCGCGCATAGTCGATGCTGCCCGCGCTGTCCGGATCGCCGCGCAAGCCTTGGAACAATTCCAGGCACTGGCGCTGCCGCGCGAGGTCTTCGGCGTGCTCGTACGGCAGGTAGACAAACCAGCGCTGCACCGGCGCTAGCAAGCGGTCAAACCCGCGCGCCACCGCAAATTGCGCCGCGGCCAGCGCCTGCGCATCGGTCGCAAACGCCCGGCTGGTGCCGCGATACAGGTTGCGCGAAAACTGATCGAGCACCACGATCAGGGCGAGCAGCGAATCGGGCGCCGCTTGCCATGGCTGCAACTGTCCGTCGGCGGCCTGCCGGTGCAGATCGAGAAAACGCGCGCGAATCACCTCGTCGAATGCATCGGATTTCTTGAACCACGCCTCGCGCGGCCTGCCGTGTTCGGCGGAACCGGCCGGCCCGAACCAGAAATCGAGTACCTCGCGAGAATCCGCCACGCTAATCGACTACGGTCTGCGACTGCTCGCGCATATATTGCTGCACGTAGTAGAACGAGCCGATCGCCTTGCCCGTGGTGCCGGAACCCTTCCAGCCGCCGAAGGGCTGGTAACCGGGCCAGGCGCCGGTGGTCGCACCCTGCGGCCGGTTGGCATAGGCGACACCCGCCTCGATACGGTCGAAAAAACCGTCGATTTCGCCGGCGGCCCCGTAAAAACCCGCGGTCAGCCCGTACTCGGAAGCGTTGGCGCGTGCAATCGCGTCGTCCACCGAATCCACTTCGCCCACGAGCACGATGGGCACGAACTTCTCCTCCCGCCACAAGCGGTAGTCCAGCGGCGCGGTGGCGACCGTGGGGGCGCAGAAATAGCCCTGCGCGAAGTCACCCTCGACCAGTTGCCTGCCGCCGGCGAGCACCTGTCCATGGCTGAGGAGATTGTCCACGCATTTGCGGTAGCGCGCGAAAGCCGCAGCATTGATCACCGGTCCCATCCAGTTCGCCTTGTCGGTCGGATCGCCGGTCTTGAGCGCCTCGGTCAGCGCCAGCAGGCGCTCACGCAGAGCCTGCGCCACCGGCCGTTCGACGTAGACGCGCGAACAGGCCGAGCATTTCTGGCCGGAGAGGCCGAAGCCCGAGCGCACGATGCCGGTGGCGGCGCGGTCCAGATCCGCGTAACGCGAAACGATGGCCGCGTTCTTGCCGCCCATCTCGGCAATGCAGGGGCGCGGCCAGGGGCCTTGCGCGAAGCCGCGATAGATGTGCATGCCGACTTCGTAGGACCCGGTGAACGTCGCGCCCGCGACGTCCTGATGCCGGATCAGGCTCTCGCCCGCGCTCGCGCCGCCGCCAGTGACGTAATTGCACACGCCGTCGGGCAAGCCGGCGTCGCGAAACACCTCCGCCAGCAGCCGGCCGCTCCAGGCGGTATCGCTCGCCACCTTGAACACCACGGTATTGCCGGCAAGCAGCGCCGCGCCTATCGGCCCGCCGGCGAGCGCGAACGGAAAATTGAAAGGCGCGATCACCGCCCACACGCCGTAAGGCTTGAGCACGCTGCGGTTGCGGCTCACGTAATCCTTCAGCGGATCCTGCGGCAGGATGCGCGCGTAACCCTGGTTCGCTTCCATCTGCGCGCAATACCATTCGATCAGATCGGCGGTCTCCTGCACCTCACCCAGCGACTCCATCCGGTTCTTGCCCACTTCGAGGGACAGCGCAGCAGCGACATCGTAGACCCGCGCCTCGATCAGTTGCGCCGCGCCGCGCAGCAGGCGCACGCGTTCCTGCCACGGCGTCGCGGCCCAGGCCGGACAGGCTGCGCGCGCCGCGGCGACCGCGGCATCGACATCGCCGGCACCGCCCTGCTGAAACACGCCCAGCAGCCAGTCGCGATTGATCGGGCTCCTGACCTCGAATTTGTCGCCGCTCAAGCGCTCGCTGCCGGCGATGAGCATCGCATGCTCGCGCCCCAGGCCCGCCTTGATTTTCGCCAGCGACGCATCGAAGCGCTGATGCAGTTCCGCCGGCGGGTCGAACATCGTGGAATAGGTCAGCTTGAAATTTCCGCTCGTACTCATAGTCAGCCTCAGGAAGAAATTCTGGCTAAATTGTCGGTTCGGAAATCTCGATCAGATTTTGATCGGGGTCGCGCACATAGACCGAGAGCAGCGCAAAGCGCGCGCCGGTGCGCGCAACCGGCCCGAGTTCGATCGGTATGCCGGCCGCGCGCAGTTGCGCGATCACCTCGTCCAGCGGCCGGTCGGCAAGAAAACACAGGTCCAGCGATCCCGGCGTCGGGTGCGCAGCGTAGCCGTCGGTCACGGTGCTGCTGTCGTGAAGGTTGATCTTCTGCTCGCCAAAGCGCAGTGCCTGACGCCCCTGGCCGAAGGTTTCGAGTTTCATCCCCAGGACGCGGGTATAGAAATCGATGCACTTATGCGCATCGCGCGTAGTCAGTACCAGGTGGTCCAGGCTCTTGATCATTTTCTCCTCAATCCGTCAATTTCGCCGCCGACATTGCATCTAGGACCATGCGCGGCTCATGCCCCAATAGTGGTGCCAGCCCCCTCCGGGAATCATCCCCAGCACGACTGAAACGACCGCAGCCAGGATCATCAGAATAATCACCGCCGGAATCGCAGCGATGGCCCACTTGACCATCAATACCACCATCGACCAGAACGGAATCTTGATATCGGTTACAACAACGTCGCGCCTGTCTTCGGCCATGGGAATTGTCCTCTATCAATGGTTGCCGCGTGCCGCGCAAGACTATTGCTTCCAGGCCCGATCGAGGGCCTGCTGCGCCTTTTCCAGTCTCGCCTTCGCCTGCTGTTTGTTCTTCTCCGACAGGCTCGCCTTTTTCTGCTCTTCCTCGAACTGCTTCTTCAGCGATTCCAACGCCTTCCTGGTGCGCGCCGCCTGTTCCAGGTCGGCCTTGTGCTCCGCCTCGGCTTTTTCGAATACCTGGCGCGCATATTGCACTGCACTTTGCTCCTGCGACACGTCTCTTGCCTGGATCTGGAATGCGGACACGAACAAAAACAGCGCCGCGACCAGTTGAGTTCCAATTCTAATCATGATTGCCTTTTCTGCTCAAATCTTCCGATGGCGACCATCGCCTGCGCCGGATCGTATCATGCAGTTTAGTCCCGCCGCGGCCGTGTTGCAGCACTTCCTGGCTGAAGCGCGCGATTCCGGCCGCCGTGGCCCGAACCGGCTGAAGCACGAACGGCATGCGACCATGCTCGGCGTCGGATTCAGCGTCGACACTCATCCAGCGCAAGCAGATGCGAAATTTGTCTGTCACGCTAAAGCAGAAAGCAGATTGGCGTCCCGCGGGCGGGACAACTGCAATGCGGGCACATTGTTTTTTTTGCCTAATTCCGTTAGTTTCTCCGATCATGCCCGCGTGGGCAATTCCATCGATGAAGGAGCGGCAATGGGTCGCGCCGGCGATGTCGGCGAAATCGCGTCGATCGCAGTATTTCTGGCGTCCGAGGCCTCGTCGTACGTAGCGGGGCAGGTGATTTACGCCGACGGCGGACGGCTTCCGCTAAACTACACTGTGTAGGCGCGGCGGCGCCGCTATTCCCGCTCGAGGGTCAATCGTGTTGGCGCAACAACACCCGCCATTCTGGAGCATTTGATGTCGGTACCTACGTTGACGCTTGGCCCTGTAACAGTCTACTTCGGCGAAAAGTCTGGCAAGTATCCAGACGGTAACCAGGTGGTGGTACGCGGCCGCGATGCCATGGCGGCGTTCGATACGCCGCTGGTCGCGAATCGGCTGGGGCCGATACTCGACACCGTCGATCTGGTGATACTTGGTCATGCCCACGAGGATCACATGGCCGCGCTGCACAGAATCCCGCGGACCCCGGTCTTCGCCCCGGAACAGGACCTGGCAGCGGTGCAAAGCTGGGAAGGGCTGGCAAAGCACTACGGCTACCGCCCGCAGGTGCTCACCTCGATGCGCGCCAAGATAGAGCGTGATTTCCATTACTTTCCGCGACCCGACGCCATGGGATACCCGGACGGACACGTGTGGGAGCTCGGTGGCGTGCAGGTCCGGGCGGTGCATATGCCGGGGCATACCGCCGGACACAGCGTGTTGCTGGTGGAACCGGCGGGGATCGCCTTCATTGGCGACATCGACCTTACCGGGTTCGGGCCGTACTACGGCGATGGCTGTTCGAGTCTGCCCGCTTTTCGCAAGTCCTTGGAAAACATCGCCGACCTGCCGGCGCGGGCCTGGGTGACCTATCATCACAAGGGCGTCATCACCGATCGGGCGCAATTCCTGGAATTGTTGCAGGCATTCAAGGAAAAAATCGACCGGCGCGAGCGCGCGGTCCTCCAAGCGTTGTCCACGCAACCGCGCTCCCTGGATGCGCTGGTCGCGCATCGTTTTCTGTATCCGGCGGACTACGCCGATGTCTATATCGACGACGCCGAACGAAAAACGCTTGCCGAGCATCTCGGTGAATTGGTCGCGGCTGGCCAGGTTGCACTGCGCGACGGGATTTACAGCCGGGTCAACGATTGAACGCTAATGTCGTTTGTGCAGAGCAGATTAGCTTGAATTTCTCAGATGCATCAGCGTGGCGCGCTCCCGGCCTCGCCGAGGTCCCAGAAAATACCGGCCATGATCTGCAGCGCCTCGCGCACAATCGGCGCGAGCAGATGTTCGTTCGGCGCATGCTGCGAGCACGATGCATAGGAATGCGGTATCCATATCGTAGGCAGGCCGAGGACATCAGCGAACACGTCGTTCGGCAAAGACCCGCCGAGATTGGGCAGAATCGCCGGCTTCGCCCCGACCGTGCGCGCTATCGAGGCAGCGGTCCATTTCACCCAGGGATGATCCGGGGCCAGGCGCGTCGCCGCGAAAAATCCATCGCGCGCCGGCGCCAGCTGCACCATGGCGTAGCCCTCGCGATCCAGGTGCCGGCGCAGCGCGGGCACAATGTCGGCCGGATCCACGCCGACTACATAGCGCAACTGGCAATGCGCACTCGCGCGCGGCGGGATTGCATTGACCGGTTTGTCCGGGTTGCCGGTGACAAAGGCGAGCACCTCAAAGCTGCACCAGCCGAAGACGCGTTCCGCTGGCGTGAGTCCCGGCTCGCCCCAGTCGGCGTCTACCGCCGGCCCGTCCGCGCCGCCCTCGACCACGAGATCGGCGAGCGCCGCGCGCACCGCAGGCGTGAGCGAATCCGGCCGCCACTCGGGCACGCGAATTGCACCGTTGACATCGGTGATCAAGGCAATCGCGTGCGCGAGCACGATCCCCGGATTCCTGAGCAGTCCGCCCCAGTTGCCCGAATGGTGGCCGCCCGCGCGCAGGTCCACGCTCAAATCGAAGTTGAGCGCGCCGCGCGTGCCCAGGTAAATCGTGGCGCGCTCAGGCGCAAGCCGTGGTCCATCGGAAGCGATCAGCACGTCCGCGGCGAAACGCTGTTTGTTTTGCGCGCACAACTGCCTGAGCCCGGGCGAGCCGGTTTCCTCGCCGGTCTCGATCAGCAGCTTGAGGTTGAAGCCCAGATGACCGCGCGTCTTCAGCACCGCTTCCAGCGCGCCCAGGTTGATGGTGTGCTGGCCCTTGTTGTCGGCGCTGCCGCGCCCGTACATGCGTTCGCCTTCGCGCTTTAGCACCCAGGGATCGAGCCCCGCGCGCCACTGCTCCTCCTGGCCGCGGATCACATCGCCGTGCCCGTAGCTGAGCACCGTGGTCAGCGCCGCGTTCTCGATGCGTTCGGCGAACAGGAACGGCCCGCCCTTGTCCGCAGAGTTCGCGAGCACGCTGCAATGAAAACCCAGGCGCTCCAGCCATGGCTGCATTTCGGCCTCGAGGTAGGCCGATAGTTCGGCACTGCGCGCCGGGTTCTGGCTCTCGGTCTTGATCGCCACCCGCCGCGCGAGGTCGGCAAAGAAACCCCCGTCGTCGAAGTAGCGTTCGGCCAGTTGAATCGCTGCGGTGCGGCTCATGACTGTCTCCAGCAATTGTCATTCCGAGGCTCACGCCCCGGAGGAAGTCCTCTTGGGGGACGGCCGAGGAATCTGCTTCTCGTCGTTACGAAAAAACAGATTCCTCGCTTTGCGCCCCGAAGGTCTCGATCCCCCTTGAGGGGAAAGTCCCCTTGGGAGGCTCGCAATGACAAAATTGAAATTCTTCGCAATGCTTTCATTTCGGTCCTCGAAAACAGTTCAGCTGCGGCCCTCGGGTGCGCTTACGTCGCGCACACCGTCACCGAGCAGATTGATGGCGAGCACCAGCGAAAACAGCGCCAGGCCCGGGATGGTGATCAGCCATGGGCTGAAGAACATATAGCCTTTCGCCTCCGAAATCATTAGGCCCCAGGAGGGCAGCGGTGGCTGCACGCCGAGGCCGAGGAAGGACAGCGCTGTCGGCGCCCGCCGCAGTGGATGCGCAAGGAGTAGATGCGGCAATCGCCGCGGTCTGCGTTCCGCTACCGCGCCTCGTCGCGCCACTCGCTGACGAATCGGCGCAACATCGTCTGCTGTGAATACCCCGACTGAAGAAGAACGCGCCTACGCCCAAGCCTGCTATGCGTGCGCAATGCACGTATATGCAAAGAAGAGGTCCGCCTTCGTCTTTTCATTTTGCATTGGCCTAGGAATAATACTAGCAGTCTATTTTGAAAATTACTGGACATTGCTGGGTCGCTCGCTGTTTCAGTCGCCGTACACTTCATCCTTATTCAATCCTGCATTCGAT
>JBQMQE010000125.1:4756-12950 GCA_052172655.1 Burkholderiales bacterium | reverse complement strand
GTACTCTCGCTGCGGCGTTGTTTCGGAACCGAAGCGGAGCGCATTGCAGGGCCTGGATTCGAAGCGCCTGACCTGGTTTGAAGAGCGGGTCGAGTCTGGGCCCGTTGCGGGGGTTGGCGGCAGTTTTCGGCAGTAGCTCAGCCGCTGACATTCCGCTGCCGCCTGCACGCTATGCGGTGGATCTTCAGGGTGGTCGGGAAACGGTCGTCTATGGCGAGCAGTGCCTCGCGGCGGAGTTGTGTTTTACGTGGCAGAGGTGGCCGGTGCAGGCACAAAGCTCGGCTGAGCAGAAGTGATGAAGTCGGGGCTATCTCAATCTGCAGAGACCAGGTCGGGAAGAGATTCCCGACCTATGCCGCCATACAACCGTCTTCCGTCTTCCGACTTGAACATTCCCGGATCGAGCCGATGGCGCTCGAGCAGCTTGTAGAACTCGGTGCGGTTGCGTTGCGCGAGCTTTGCCGCCTGCGCGACATTGCCTTGGGTGATCTTCAGGATGCGCACCAGGTAGTCGCGCTCGAACGCGCGTTTCGCCTGGTCCAGCGAGGTCAAGCCGCTCGATCGATCGTTCAGCGCGCTTTGCACCAACGACGCCGGAATCATGCCGTTGGTGGCAAGTGCCACCGTCTGTTCCACCACATTTTGCAGCTGCCGCACGTTGCCCGGCCACGGCGCCGCCACCAATTGCTCCAAGGCCTCGGGCGCGAAGCTGTTGACCTCCTTGGGATAGCGCGCCGCCACCTGCTTCAGAAAATGCAAAGCGAGCGGCACGATGTCCTCGGGGCGCTCGGCCAGCGCGGGGATGGTCAGCGCGACCACGTTCAGGCGGTAATACAGGTCTTCGCGAAACTGCCGGTTGGCGATGCGCTGCTCCAGGCTGTGGTGTGTGGCAGAGATGACACGCACGCCCACGTCGACGGTCTGGGTCGCACCCACCGGCCGCACCTGCCGCTCCTGCAGCACGCGCAACAACTTCGATTGCATGGGCAGCGGCATATCGCCGATCTCGTCCAGAAACAGGGTCCCGCCGTCGGCGCTTTGCAGCAGGCCTTTGTGGTCATAGACGGCACCGGTGAAAGCACCTTTTTTGTACCCGAACAACTCCGATTCCAGCAGCGCCTCCGGGATCGCGGCGCAATTTACCGCCACGAACGGCCCGGCGGCGCGCTCGCTGGCACGATGGATGGCGCGCGCGAGCAGCTCCTTGCCGGTACCGCTCGCGCCATAGATGAGAGCGCTTGCATCGGACTGGGCCACCAGCCGGGCGCGGCTAAGCACGTCTTCCATTGCCGCGCTGGCCGTGACGATGCCATTGCGCCAATCGTTGTCCGCCGACGCTGTTCCCGCAACGCGGATGCCCGCCGAAAGCTTCAGAGCCTGCGCCACCTGTTCCAGCAGGGCCTGGTTGTCGAATGGCTTGGGCAGGAAGCCGAACACGCCGCGCTTGGTCGCGGCCACAGCCTCCGGTATCGTGCCATGCGCCGTGAGGATGATCACCGGCAGCGTCGGCGCCGTGTTGTGGATGGCTTCGAACAGGGCCATGCCGTCCATGCCGTCCATCTTCAGGTCAGTAATCACGAGTTGGGGGCGCGACGCCGCCAGCGCCGCCAAGGCCATGTGGCCGCTGTCCACCGCCTGCACCTCGTAGCCTGAGGCGTTCAGGCGCATCGACACCAGCTTGAGGATGTCGCGATCGTCGTCGACCAACAGGATAACGGGCTTGACGTCGCTCATCTGCGTCGAGGCTGGCTTTCCTGCCCGCGTTCCATGATGGTGTGCTCGACTTCCTTCAGCGCCTCGAGTTTTTCGCGCATGGTGCGCTCGACTTCCTTCAGCGCCTCGATCTGTTCGCGCATCTGGTTGGCGCGTTTCTGCTCGCTCGCGCGCTCGTTCAGTTGCACATAGAGCAGCCTGGCGAGCGAACGCAGCGGGCTCGCCGCGTCGCCCGGCGTAGCCATCGGTTCGAGCAGGCTCGCGGCCCGGGCAGCGTCATGGACGCTGGTGCCGGGCGTGGCAAGCAGCAGGGCGAGCCGCATCCGGCTGTTTGCATCCTTGTCCCTGGCGAATGCCTGATCGCTGGCGTTGTACTCGCGGCGCTGCTGTTCGGCCGACATGGACGCGACGCGCTGCGCATAGCTGATCAGATCGAGTACCTGGCGCTCCTCCGGTTCGCTGTCCGGCAGGCTCGGAATACAGCTGATCAGCTGGATTACCTGGCGCTCCTCCGTCTCGCTGCCCGGCAGGCTCGGAACATGCAAGCCGGCGCAGCCCGCGAGCAGCAGCGCGATGGCGAGTAGCAAGCCGGTGCGTATCATTGTTTGGTTCATCCTTGGGCGCGCAAGGCAGGCAAACTGACGCGGAAATGCGCGCCGGGCGCGCGGTCCGTGATGACTTCGATGCTGCCCCGGTGGGCGAGCACGAATTCGCGCGCGATCGCCAAACCCAATCCACTGCTTTTGACCTGTCCCTGATGGCCGAGCTTGCCTTGGAAAAACCAGTCGAACACCCGCTCGCTGTCTTCAGGGGCTATTCCGGGACCGGCATCGTCGACTTCGATCGCAACCTTATCCTGCTCGCTGCGCACCGTCAAGGACACAGTACCGCCTTCGGGCGAATACTTGACTGCGTTCGACACCAGGTTGTCCACCACCACGCGCAGCTTGTCCGCATCCGCCGTCAGCGCGGCGGGTTCAATGCGCAGGATGAGATTGAGATTACGGGCGGCGATGGCGAGCTTGTGCGCCTCCACTACCTTGCGCACGATGTCGGATAAATCGATCGACTGGAACTCAAGCCGGTTGATGCTGTTGAGGGCCTGCTGATAGCCGAGCAGACCTTCGATCAGGTGCTGCAGCTGGAGGCTGTTGCGCCGGAGGATTTGAACGATCTCACTCTGCTGCTGGTTGAGCGCTCCGCTCGATCCGTCGGCGAGAAGTTCCGAGCCTTCGCGCAGCGCCGTGAGGGGAGTCTTGAGTTCATGCGACACATGATGCAGGAATTTGATTTTCTGCTGCTCCAGCTCGACCAGTCGCTGTCTCAGCCACTCGAGCCGCTCACCCAAATATTCCAGATCCGCGGGCCCACGCACGCGAATACCAGTGGCGAACTCAGCGTCACCGAGCTGACGGATGGCTTGATCGAGCTGGCGGATAGGTTTTGCGATGAGGAAGGCGAACAGCGTGGCGATCAAGACACCGAGCGGAATCGAAGCGGCGAGCTGCCACAACAGCGAACGCTGGGTGCGTCGAGCTGCCTCGCGCATATGCCCGACTTCGCGGTCGATCAGCAGATTGCTTTGGTTAAGCACATTGTTCGCCAGTTCCGACAACTCGACGTAGCCCCAGATCAGCTGCGTGCGGTCGGCGCCCTTGTCGTGCTTGCGCCCCAGGTGCTCGAACAATGCCTGCTCCTTCTCGATCGTTCTGCTCAAATCCCGCAATTGCGACTCGTCGAGCGGCAACAGCGACATATCGCTGGTGGTCTGCTTGAAACCGCTGCGTACTTTGGCGTAATCCGCAAGCAATGCGGCGTCACCGAGAATCAGATATTGCCGCGCCAGGCGTTCCATTGCCGTGACCTGCTCCATTAGCACGCGGCTGCCGCGCGCCGCCTCGGCCGCCTGATCCACAGCGGCCTGACTCTGAGTGGTGAGCCGGTCCACGTACGCGGTCGCATTCAACAGGGCCAGGATCAAAGGCAAAGAAACCAGACCGAAGCCGAGCAGCAGCAGCTTCAGGAACGATCTTGGATAGCGAAGGCTTGGGAATTCGAACGTGCGCTTCATGCGGGATGGGACCTTGCGTTACGCATACAATCATAGCAGCGCCCGAAAGCGCGGGCGATGCGCGTTCAACCGCCAGCGGCGACAGCGGCGCCATGCTCGCTTCAGTTGCAATCCGTACCGCTGCACCCGGCTTGGGTGTGGCCGTTCGCGGACCGCCGCGAATTCGCACGCTCGGTCGGATCGTGCATTCTCAGCGGGTCCGTGCCATTCCCCGAAAGGTGCGCGCCCGCATCGGCGGGGATCATCAGACTGAAACAGGATTCGCGCGGCGCGACCCCGGCAGGCCACCCCCGCAGGCGATATCCTGGGGATATTCTTACCCATTCCCACGAAGGAGTCGACAGTATGGCACAACGCGTGGAAGATCATCCCCTGGACGCCGCTTTTGCGGCGCTGCTGGCCAACTGCGCCCGGATGGCCGGAGCGATCTAGTGTAATGCCGCACTCTTGAATGGGCGGACACGCCGCCGCGCACTACGCGACCCCGTATTGCTTTTCCGGAGCCGGCTCGGAAAGATGAAAGCCGTTTCTGCCCGAGGCCTTGGCGCCGTACATGGCGCCATCGGCGCATTTGAGCAAGGCATCCATGTCTTTCGCGTCGTGTGGATACAGGCTGATGCCGATGCTCAGCGTCACGCGTTGACTGCGGCCGCGCAGCTCGTAGTCGCCGCAGCAGGTCTGCAGCAGGTTCTCAACCGTCGCGACCGCAAGCGATGCGTCGGGGATCTGCTCGAGGATGATCACGAACTCGTCCCCGCCCAGGCGCGCGACAGTGTCGGTTTTGCGCAGACATTTCTGCAGGCGGAGCGCGAGCTGGCGCAGCAATTCGTCGCCGGCGTCGTGTCCGTAGCTGTCGTTGATGCGCTTGAAGTGATCGATATCGATGTAGAGCAGGGCCAGGCCGCTGCGATTGCGCTGCGTCGCGGCCATGGCTCTGGACAGGCGGTCGGCGAACAGGTTGCGGTTGGGCAGACCGGTCAGGTTGTCGTAGAACGCCAGCCTGTTCAGCATCTCGGTCAGCTTGAGCGCGCCGATGTCTTGAAAGAAATGGATGAAGTGGGTGATGTGTCCGCCGTTATCGTGCAGCGGACACGCCAGTTCGAGTGCATGCCGGATTTCATCCGTTGCGGCCCTAAACTCGGTCTCCCCTTGCCAGGATCCGCCGGTCAGCAGTATTTTCCTGACGATGCGCTCCGGGAATGCGCCGCTTCCCGACCTGAATTGCGCAAGATTCGCTCCCGATACCCGTTCGACGCTCAATCCTAGCCACTGACGCAGGTGCGGGTTGGCGTATTCGATCGCGCCATGCGGCAGCGTCACTGCCACGCCGATCGGGATCTGCTCGATCACTTTCGAAAGATCGTGTCCGTACCAAGTCACGCAAATCCCCTGCGGGTTGTCGCGCCGGATGGCTGCGCAAATCAATGGAATATGTTACTGTCAGTTATCATAAAAAGCAACCGGTGATATCTGCTCGCGGCCTTGCTTGGTGATATTTTCCGAGCATGGTTCTCGCCGACGAAAAACAGGGTTTCAGCAAGCGTTTCAAGGAGGCGATGCGCAAGATCCGCGTCGATGCGAACAGTCCCACCCAGGTCGCGCGCGAATTCAATCTGCGCTACCACGGCGACCCGGTGACGGCGCAGGCGATCCGAAAGTGGCTCGCCGGCAAGGCGCTGCCTTCGCAGGACAAGATCCGGGCCCTGGCCTCGTGGCTGGAAGTGACACCGCAATGGCTCAGATTCGGCGAAGCCGAGCGCAAGGACGAGCGGGGCGGGGCGGCGGCGAAGCAGGACCTTGCGTCTTATGCGGTGGATCCAGCCTGGGTGATAAAAAAGCTCGAACTGCTCGACGAGCCGCACAAGAAGATGGTGCTCGAGATGGTGCGGGCGCTGCTGCGGCTGGAAGGCAAGCAGTAACGCCGCGTTCGTGCTGCTGCTCTGGCAGCGCGAGGAAACCCTGCCTTTCAGGCGCGTGTTTGCCGTAAGGCGCGCACGTAAGCTGCGGGATCGTTCACGTCAGCGCGGTCAGCCCATATGCCGACGGTCGCATTGGGTTTCTTGGCCGCCTTTGCGGCGGTCTCCGTCTTGCGTTTGGCGATTGTCACGGTCAGCACTTCGTTGCTCTTCGCTCTTGCGCGCCGGCGCTGCGCCTCGGGTAATGCACTTGCCTTGACGCCTTCGATCACCGCGGTTGTTCCCATTGCGCCCTCCGATGTTCGATCCAGAAATCAAATTCTCCGCTTGTTTGGTACCCCAGACACCTTTACAAACAAGTGATATTCAAACAAGCGACAATTGCCATGCTATCTTATTTGATATATCATTTTGTATGTGAATGGGAAACAAGTCATCGGCAAACTGAGAGAAGCCGGATGGGAACTCATCCGTGTTGAAGGCAGCCATCATCAGATGGGTAAAAATGGCCGGCGCACTTCCGTTCCTGTTCATGGCACGAAAGACCTGAAACCCGGCACTCTGGCCGGCATCCAGCGTCAGACAGGAGTCAAGCTGAAATGAATCTGCTCTACCCCGCAAATTTCCAACCGCAGCCCGACGGTGGCTTTACCGTGCTGTTTTCCGACCTGCCCGAGGCCATCACAGAAGGCGATACCTTCGACGAAGCCATGCTTCACGCGCAAGAAGTGTTGAGCCTTAGTTTGCGTGGCCGCATCGAGGACGGGCAACCTATTCCGCTGCCGTCTGCCGCAAAAGGAAAGCGGGTGCATCTAGTGGCACCTGATGCACTGGCGCAGTCGGCTGTGCTCCTTCGACTTGCACGCGGCGACCGGCCACTATCCGACCTGGCGCGCGCAATGGAAACTTCGTGGGCTGCCGCCCAGCGCCTGGAAGACCCACACCACTGGCCGAGCCTGAAGCAGTTGGACCGCGCCGCTAAGGTGTTGGGTAAGCGGCTGGTGCTGTCTCTGGAGTAAGCGAACCGCGTTCGTAGAACGCGATTTTGGACAGACCTCGGCGAAGTTGATAGTTTGCCTATCCATGCGCGACGGGCCAGATGCCATTGACGTCCAGACGTCAAACGCTTAGCATGCGCCGTTCCCCAACGCAGCCTGTCATGAATAGAAAACGCCCCGGAGAGGTACGAGACGCCATTGTAAGGGTGCTCGAAGCGCGCCCGCGTGGTGCATCGGTTTCCGAGATTACCCAGCAGGTCACCTCCATGATCGGTGCCGTTCCTGCGTCATCGGTGAGGTCGTACCTGCAACTCAATACACCCGCGTTGTTTGCCCGGATGGATCGAGCCCAATACGTCCTCAAAGGGTTCTCGTACGAACTCGCGCCCAGCGCCGCAAAGGCCGCGCCGCGTATCTTCCAATTCGGGAAGGCGACGTTGGTCAGGGACGACTGTCTTTCCTGGTTCGAGCGTCAGCCCTCGAACTCGCTGCATGCAGTGGTGACCGATCCGCCCTATGGGCTAGTCGAGTATTCGGACCTGGAACAAGAGAAGCTCCGATCCGGACGCGGCGGTGTCTGGAGAATTCCGCCATCGTTCGATGGGGCGAAGCGCGCGCCGTTGCCAAGGTTCACCGTTCTGAAGCCGGCAGACCTGGATGCGCTCGAACAGTTTTTTACGGCATGGGCAACGCGGTTGCTGCCGATTCTTGTTCCTGGCGCCAATGTTGTTGTTGCCAGCAATCCGCTGCTGTCCTACCTCGTTTCGAGCGCGCTTTCCCGGGCAGGCCTGGAGCGCCGTGGCGAAATCGTCAGGTTAACGATGACCATGCGCGGCGGCGATCGTCCGAAGGCGGCGCATGTCGAGTTCTCGGATGTGAGCGTTATGCCACGATCCATGTGGGAGCCCTGGCTGGTATTTCGCAAGCCTATCGACGGTCGCGTGCAGGACAACCTGCGCAAATGGGGCACAGGCGGGTTTAGACGGATTTCTTCAGAGCGCCCGTTCGGCGACGTAATAGTCTCGGCGCCCACCCGTGCTTCCGAGCGGTCGCTGGCTCAGCACCCGAGCCTTAAGCCGCAAGCATTTTTGCGGCAACTGGTTAGGGGGGTGTTGCCGCTCGGCAAAGGCGTTGTGCTGGATCCATTCGCGGGTTCGGGATCGACCCTCGCTGCCTGCGAGGCTGTCGGCTACGAAAGCGTTGGGGTAGAGCGGGACCGGAAGTACTTCGATCTCGCGATGGCGACCATACCGAAATTATCGAAATTAGCGACAGAGCCGTACTAATATTTGCGGATCCGGTATTTCCTCAGCTTGGCGTTCTAAAGTTGAAACCGCAGCCGAGAATTAGGTTTGTAGAGCAGATAGAGAGAATCGCCGCCATACCGGTTTCTTACCTCTTCTCCGCAAGGAAGGGGCTAATAATACCGATCAATGCTTCATGCCGATCTGCGCGGCGGGCTTTGTCGTTGGATCCTTTCTCAATTGCCCTGGCGT
>JBQMQE010000125.1:0-4746 GCA_052172655.1 Burkholderiales bacterium | reverse complement strand
CTTGTATGTTCTGCCGGGTTCTCCAGGCGCTTGCTTACGTCGTCAGCAAATTTCAGGAGCCGGTCACGAAGCTCTCTCTCTCTACTTTTTGTTAGATCACGTCTCTCCAGTAGGTTACCCAATGCGACAAAGATGCTGTAAAAATCAGCCCGATTCCCCCAACGGGTATCCGAAATCCTTGGAAACAGGCGCTCTATCGCGGTTTTCGATTTGGCAAAGATTCGAGTCACGCGTGTTTGCTCTGGGAACTCATCCTCGTATTGTTCGTATTGCTCATAATACGCATCAATAATTTTGGACGACCCGCCTTGCGGGCCATGAAGTAGTCCAATCAAGATGTCACTCATCATCTCTATGTCGGACATCCTGCGGATAGCGGCGGGCGTGACTATTCGATTGACAGCCCAATATTCATCATCCGCAAGATTCTCAGACAGCTTCGCAAATGGGCCATGAAAGGTTGCGTTACGCAACTCCTGCGCCTTTAGCGGCATGCCAAACTTATTCAGGCGTTTAAAGACGTCTTCGACTTCTCGAATGTCCTCGGTATAGAGAAATCGCACGCATACCTCGTACTGAAAGAACCTCTTTCTGAAGTCTCCAGTGACATCGGCAAACGTCTTGCCTTTGTGCGGCGACGTAGCTGGCAACGATTCCAGCGAAAAGTTGTTGTTGTCATCGTCGTGTTGGTCGTCTTGTCGCTCAAGACCCACGAATTGAAGTATTGTGCGTAGACGTTGCTGTCCGTCTACTACCCCAAACTCTTCAGTTCCGTCATTGCTTACGGTCACTTGTATGTAGATTTCCGGAATTGGAATATCCATCAAGAGCGACTCAATAAGTGCACAGCGTTGTTTATCTGACCATACGGGTTTCCGTTGAAATGGCGGCCGCAATTGCAGGCGGACATTTTTGTAGTGGTCCTGGAACCATGCTATGGATTGTGGGCGTGACGTATGTTTCATAAGACTCCCTCTAGCGCCTTTCGGAGAGACGCGGTGCTGTGTAAATGATACATATCCGCGTGCGACCACGTTCGATAAAGTCGTGCCTTAATGTCCTCGTGGCGCGTTGGCACATGACGCGCTGCCTTCTTGAGTGTGTTGAACCATAGGGCGCTAAATTCTAATATGGCCTTCGCGCGTTGACCATGGATGCGCCGGTCAATACCCGACCGCACATCGAGCGGACTGATCCAACCGGTGTATAACTCGTTTTTGCGATCTTTGAGCCAACTACCTACTCGGTTTGTCACAGGTGGTCTGGGATAGAAGGCGCTCAAAAGGCTAAACCACAATTGATCGAACGAATTGGGACTGACGACCAGAAGGTCGATGTCGGACGTATCGCTGTAAGCCTTGAGGTTGTTCCAGGGTTTCAAGCTGAAACCTAGACGTCCACTCCCCACAATCCGCAAATCAGTTGGTTCCACCCCGAGCTGGTTACCGACCTCCAATCGAAATTCTGGCCAGGCTCCCGGCTCGGGCTGGAACACATACGGCACCGTATCGTCTCGAAAACACGGTCCGAGCAAATCCGCGTCGGTTTTCGCATTCACGATCGCACGAAATTCGTCGGCAGTCATAGTCACCAATTAGCCACGTACACGATACAGCGGGAATGTGAGCTAGCGGTCAATCAAACTGCGATTGTAAGCTCTCAGAGATACACTTGAATACCGGTACTTGCTAACGATCCGGAAAGGCGGTAATGCTGGCATGGCGAAGACGGACTTCGACAAAGGAAGGAAAGTCGTTTGGTAAAGACGCGGACTCCGATTGGTGATCCACTGAATAGAAGAATACCAAGCTCGATATGCGAACCGCGGATTGATTTCCTACTCGTCCTTCTCATACTGATGGATCTTGCCGCCGTGCGCGCCCTCGTCGTGGTGACCATGGCCGCCGCCGTAGGCGCCGGATTCGGGCTCGAACGGCGCCTCGATTTCCTCCATTTTCGCGCCCAGTCCGGTCAGCATTTCTCGGAGAACATGGTCGGCGGCGATGCGCAGATAGCCGTCGCCGATCTCGACCGGCACATGGCGGTTGCCGAGGTGATAGGCGGCGCGCGTGAGCTCGAACCGGTCGATGCAGACGACGTGCAGCACTTTCTCCGGCGCGGCCGTTACGCGCACCACGCGCCCATCCTCGGCTCTGAGGCATTCTCCGCCGCGCAGGATCGCGCCGCGCTCGGTCCTGAGCACCGCTTCCTCGCCCGAGGCGAGCCGGGTGCGCAGCCGGCTTCTGATGCGCAGATCGAACGGTAGCACCAGCTCGCCATAGGGTTCGGCCACGGGCTCGCAGTGCTGAGTCAAGGTCAACATGAACGCCCTCTGCGCGCTCTGCGGTTCACGAAGCTTCCTAGAACAAGAAATAGCGCTGCGCCAGCGGCAGCACCTTGGCCGGCTCGCACTCGAGCAGCTTTCCGTCGGCCTTGACCTTGTAGGTTTCGGGATCGACTTCGATCCGCGGCAGGTAGTCGTTGTGCACCATGTCGCGTTTGCCGAGCTTGCGCGTGTTGCGCACCGTGACCAGCGGCTTTTTCAGTCCCAGCGACGCGATTTTCGGGTTCTTCAGCGCCGCCTGCGAAACGAAAGTGACCGAGGTCGCAAGCGCGCCGCCGTAGGCGCCGAACATGTAACGGTAATGCACCGGCTGCGGCGTTGGAATGGAGGCATTGGGGTCGCCCATGGCTGCGGCCGCGATCATGCCGCTTTTCAGGATCAGCGTAGGCTTGACGCCGAAGAAGGCGGGCTTCCACAGCACCAGGTCCGCGAGTTTACCCGGCTCGACCGAGCCGACCGCATGCGCGATGCCGTGGGCGATCGCCGGGTTGATGGTGTACTTGGCGATGTAGCGCTTCACGCGGAAGTTGTCGTTGCCGGCCGTATCTTCGGCTAACGCGCCGCGCTGCACTTTCATCTTGTGCGCGGTTTGCCAGGTGCGGATGATCACCTCGCCGACGCGGCCCATGGCCTGCGAGTCCGACGCCAGCATGCTGAACGCGCCCAGGTCGTGCAGGATGTCCTCGGCGGCTATGGTCTCGCGCCGGATGCGCGACTCGGCGAAGGCCACATCCTCGGCAATAGCGCTGTCCAGGTGATGGCAGACCATCAGCATGTCCAGATGCTCGTCGATGGTGTTCACCGTATAGGGTCGCGTCGGATTGGTCGAGGAGGGCAGCACGTTGGTTTCGCCGCAGACGCGAATGATGTCCGGCGCGTGGCCGCCGCCAGCGCCCTCGGTGTGATAGGTGTGGATGGTGCGCCCCTTGAACGCGGCGATCGAGGCTTCGACGAAGCCGGATTCGTTCAGCGTGTCGGTATGGATCGCCACCTGCACGTCCATCTCGTCCGCGACCGCGAGGCAGCAGTCGATCGCCGCGGGCGTCGTGCCCCAATCCTCGTGCAGTTTGAGTCCGATGGCGCCGGCGACGACCTGCTCCTTCAGTGCCGGCTTCAGGCTGGCGTTGCCCTTGCCGAGGAAGCCGAGGTTCATCGGGAACGCCTCCGCCGCCTGCAGCATGCTGTACAGGTGCCAGGGTCCGGGCGTGCAGGTGGTGGCGAAGGTGCCGGTGGCGGGGCCGGTGCCGCCGCCCAGCATGGTGGTAACGCCCGACATCAGCGCCTCTTCGATCTGCTGCGGGCAGATGAAGTGAATGTGGCTGTCGATGCCGCCGGCGGTGACGATCATGCCTTCGCCGGCGATGATTTCGGTGCCCGGGCCGATGACGATGTTGACCGCCGGCTGGATATCGGGATTGCCCGCCTTGCCTATGGTCGCGATGCGGCCGTTCTTGATGCCGATGTCGGCCTTCACCACGCCCCAGTGGTCGACGATCAGCGCATTGGTGATCACCGTGTCGGCACAGTCTTTCGACGCGCGCTGGCTTTGGCCCATGCCGTCGCGGATCACCTTGCCGCCGCCGAATTTCACTTCCTCGCCGTAATGCGTGTAATCCCTTTCCACTTCGATCCACAGCTCGGTGTCGGCGAGCCGCACGCGGTCGCCGGTGGTGGGGCCGAACATTTCCGCGTATGCCTGGCGTCCGATCTTGAGGCTCATTTCGCGGCCTCCTTCAGTTTGCCCATGACTTTGCCCTGGAAGCCGTACACCTCGCGCTCGCCGGCGAGTTCGACCAGTTCCACCGTGCGCGATTGGCCCGGTTCGAAGCGCACCGCGGTGCCGGCGGCGATGTTGAGGCGGGTGCCGTAGGCCGCGTCGCGGTCGAACGCCAGCGCGTCGTTGGTCTCGAAGAAGTGGTAGTGCGAGCCGACCTGGATCGGCCGGTCGCCGCTGTTCGCGACTTTGAGCTTGACCGTTCGGCGTCCGGCGTTGAGTTCGATTTCGCCGGCCTTGATGCTCATTTCTCCCGGAATCATGGCGCCTCCTGGATTTAGACGATGGGATGATGCACGGTAACGAGCTTGGTGCCGTCGGGGAACGTCGCCTCGACCTGGATCTCGGGGATCATTTCCGGCACGCCCTCCATCACGTCGGCGCGCGCGAGCAGAGTCGTGCCGTAGCCCATCAGTTCGGCCACGCTCCTGCCGTCGCGCGCGCCCTCCATGATGGCGGCGCTGATAAAGGCCACTGCCTCGGGGTAATTCAATTTCAACCCGCGCGCCTTTCGTCTCTCCGCGAGGAGCGCGGCAGTGAAGATGAGCAGCTTGTCCTTCTCACGCGGCGTCAGTTCCATGCTCCCTCCCTCGCGCAAATTTGGGGGATAAACAAGGGGGCGTGCCCC
>JBQMQE010000124.1:0-13080 GCA_052172655.1 Burkholderiales bacterium | reverse complement strand
CCGCGACGAAGTCCGCAATCAACTGCTGCACTTCGGCGTGCGTCAGTGCACGCGCGCCGGTCTTCTCGTTGGCGGACGGGCATACCGGCGCGCAGCCGATCAATTCCGCGGACGCGCGCATGCCGGCATGATGCAGCTGCGCGATGGCGATGCTCTGCTGCGCCTTGATCGCGCCCGCCAGGCGCCGCAATCCGGGGATGTGATCGTCCGACCAGATGCCCAACTGCCCCGAGAATCCCTTTCCGATCGCCTGCACGTGCGAGGCGCAGGTCATGGTCAAACCGAAGCCGCCTGCCGCGCGCATGGTGAGCCAGCGGAATTCCTCTTCCGACAACTTGCCGTCTTCATGGCTTTGGCTGTTTGTCAGGGGAGCCAGCATGAAGCGGTTCTTCATGGTCGGCCCGTGGCTGAAGCTCAATGGGTCCAGCAGATGAGTCATAGGGGGTCCTCGGGATAATGTCGTTGTTGGTATTCTTTGCGCAAGTCGAGGCGGCAGCCTGTTTGCGAACCAGCCGGGCGCAACTACGCAACGCCCGAAGTGCGATTCATTCTTGCTTCCGCTAAAGCACGAAGGCTAGAGTCTACCTCAGTCCTTCGGCTTCACGGCTTGGTCGTCAGAGCGATAGGAATTCTACGCGTGGCAGTATGCAGGCATTCGCGCGGCTGACCATGCTGCCGGCGCGTCAAGCCAGGTACTTCCTGAAGTGTTCGAGCGTACGCGTCCAGGACAGCTTCGCCGCGGCTTCGTTGTAGCGCGGCGTAGAGTCGTTGTGAAAACCGTGTTGCGTTCCCGGGTAAACAAACACCTGATACGCCACGCCCGCGGCCTTGAGCGCCGCCTCGAACGCGGGATAGGTGGCATTGACGCGCTCGTCGCGCTCGGCCAGATGGCAGAGCAGCGGCGCCTTGATCCCGGCCACGCTTTCGGCGGCGGCCGCGACGCCGTAGTATGGCGCGCCGGCCTGCATTTCCCCGCCGAGCACCGCGGCCAGGTAGTTCACCACCCCGCCGCCGTAGCAGAAGCCCGTGGCGCCGAGCTTGCCGGTCGACAGCTTGTGCGCCTTGAGCCAGCGCGCGCTGTTGAGGAGGTCGGTGCGCAGCTTCGCCTGATCCAGGCCCGCTTGCAGCGCGCGGCCGTCGTCGTCGTTGCCGGGGTAGCCGCCCAGCGGGTAGAGGCCGTCGGGGGCGAGCGCGAGAAAGCCCTCGACCGCGGCGCGGCGCGCGACATCCTCGATGTAGGGATTGAGGCCGCGGTTTTCGTGCACCACCAGCACCGCGGGGAACGGGCCCGGGCCGGCCGGCTGCACCAGATACCCCCGCATCGTGCCGGAGTTCCCGCCTGCAGATGGATAAGTCACGTAGCTCGCCTTGATGCGCTGGTCGGTGAACGCAATCTGCGCGGCCAGCGCGTAGCGTGGCAGCAGAGCCTCGGCCATCGCCAGCCCGGTTCCGCCCACCACCGCGATCGCGGCCGCGCGGCTCAGGAATTCGCGCCGGTCGATGCGGCCATGGCAATACTCGTCGTAAAGATCGAATACGCGCTGATCGATTTCCTGCTGACTGATGCCCTGCGCCGCCGCTTGCCCCGGGGATTGCTCTTCGCTCATGCTTCGTCCTCCTGCAATCGATAACTGCGCGTATGCCCTGGGCGTTTTTCGACGCCACGGCCGCGCATGGGCAAAGGGCGCAGGGTCGGAATCCTAGACCATGCGATACTTTGCATCAACCGCAATCGCGCGGCGGGTAGGCTTGACCGGTGCCGGAACGAGGACTAACCTTCAGCGCCATATGACGGTATTGCCGTTTGGATCGGAAGAGGTATGCAATGGACAGTGTAGATCTCGAAGTTCTGCGCAGCGCAACAAGCTGGTTCAAGGCGGGTCACGCGGTGGTTCTGGCCACCGTGGTCAAGACCTGGGGCTCGGCGCCGCGCCCGCTGGGGGCGATGCTCGCCATCCGCGACGACGGCCAGGTATCGGGTTCGGTGTCGGGCGGTTGTGTCGAGGATGACCTGATCGAGCGCGTGCACAACCAGAAACTCGCCGGCGACAAACCCGAGATCGTCACCTACGGCGTGAGCAAGGAACAGGCCGATCGCTTCCGCCTGCCCTGCGGCGGCACGCTGCAACTGGTGCTCGAGCCGGTCAAGGCCAGCGCCGGCCTGGACGAGCTGCTCGGCATCATCGAGCGCCACGAATTGGTGGCGCGATTTCTCGATCTCGAGACCGGCAATTACCGCCTCGATCCCGGCCGCTGGTCGGACGCGCTCGAATTCGACGGCAAGGTGCTGAAGACCGTGCACGGCCCGCGCTGGCGCCTGCTGCTCATCGGCGCCGCCCAGTTGTCGCGCTATGTGGCGCAGATGGCGCAGGCCCTGGACTACCACGTCACGGTGTGCGATCCGCGCGAAGAATACGCCGAGGCCTGGGACCTGGCGGGCGTGCCGCTCGATCGCGGTTATCCAGACGACGTGGTGCAGGCGATGAATCTGGATGCGCACAGCGCGGTCGTCGCCGTCACCCACGATCCCAAGCTCGACGATATCGCGCTGCTGGAGGCGCTCAAGTCCCCCGCCTTCTACGTCGGCGCGCTCGGATCGAAAGCCAATAACGACAAACGCCGCAAGCGTCTGGCCGATTTCGACCTCTCGGCCGAGGAGATCTCGCGCCTGCACGGACCGGTCGGGCTCAAGATCGGCAGCCGCACGCCGCCCGAGATCGCGGTGGCGATACTGGCCGAAATGACGGCGGTGCGCCGCGGCGTGCAGATCCCGCAGACCGTGGAGCCGCCCAAGGCCGGGGTCGAAGCCGGGTGTTCCGTTCCGCAGAATTGAGCCTGGACATCGCCGTCCGTTGCGCTTGCTTTCCCGCGGCGGCGGAAGGCCGGGCGCAGGGTGGAATGTTCAGCGCCTGAGCGATGGCGGCAGACATCTGCGGCATTCTGCTTGCCGCCGGAGCGTCGAAGCGCTTCGGCGCGGACAAGCTGTTGCATCCGCTTGCCGCGGGAACACCGGTCGCGGCAGCCGCGCTCGCCAACCTGCGTGCGGCCGTCGCGCAGGTCATCGCCGTGGTGCGTCCGGGCGCGGCCATGCTGGAGCAGCGCTTACACGAGGCGGGCGCAACGGTGATCCTGTGCGCCAACGCCGACGAAGGCATGGGCGCGAGCCTGGCGAGCGCGGTGGGCGCCTCGGGCGATGTCCTCGGCTGGGTCATCGCCCTGGCCGACATGCCCTATATCCGGCCGGAGACCATCGGAAAAATCGCCGCGTCTGTGGCGGCAGGCGCAGCCATTGTTGCCCCCGCCTACCATGGCGAGCGCGGCCACCCGGTCGGCCTGTCGTCGCAATTTCGCGGGCAACTCGAAGCCCTGCGCGGCGATGAGGGCGCGCGCTCGATACTCAGACTGAACGCGGGCATGGTCACGCTGATCGACGTGGACGATCCCGGCGTTTGCCGCGACATAGACACGCCGGAGGATTTGCAGCGAGAGGGATAAAACGCCGCGCGCGGCGCCCGCGGCAATAACGCGATCCGTACTATCATTGCAGGTGCGCGACATCGTGCCGTTGCGCTTGGGACTTCAATCTGACCGCGCAAGAACCGAACAAGGAGAGAACATGGGTAAGCGTATTGCGTTTGTCGGCGCAGGAGCGCTCGGCGGTTACGTCGGGGGCTATTTCGCGCAGCAGGGACAGGACGTCACGCTGATCGACATGTGGCCGGAGAACATCGAGGCGATCCGCTCGCGCGGCCTCGCGCTCGACGGTGTCACGGCGGAAGAGAAATTCACTGTCAACAACGTCAGAACGATGCACCTGACCGAGGTGCAATCGCTGTCGAAAGAAAAGCCGATCGACATCGCGTTCGTTTCGGTGAAATCGTACGACACCGAGTGGGCGACGATGTTGATCAAGCCCTACCTCGCGCCCGACGGCTATGTCGTGTCTTTGCAGAACTGCGTCAACGAAGAGAAGATCGCCGGCATCGTCGGCTGGGGCAAGACGGTCGGCGTGGTCGCCTCGGTGATATCGGTGGAGATGTTCGATGCGGCGCGCATCCGGCGCACCGCGGCGAAAGGCGGCGACAAGCACACGGTGTTTCGCATCGGCGAAGTGCACGGCGTGATCACCGGGCGAGTGCGCGAGCTGGTCGAGATGTTCTCCAAGATCGACAGCGCGAAGGCCGTGACCAACCTGTGGGGCGAGCGCTGGTCGAAGCTCACGCAGAACGGGATGCGCAACGGCGTGTCGGCGGTGACGGGGCTCACCACCCCTCAATGCGATCTCAATGCCCAGGTTCGCCGCTTCGCGATCCAGCTCGGGGCAGAGGCGGTGCGGGTGGCGCAGTCGCTAGGCTACGCGCTGGAGAAGATCGGCGGGGTCGAACCCGAGCTGTTTTCCCTTGCGGCCGGGGGCAACCGCGATGCCATGGCAAAAGTCGAGCAACACATGATCGCGCGCGCGAAAGATAATCCCCGAGGCGACATGCAGCGCCCGTCGATGGCGCAGGATATCGTCAAGGGCCGGCGCACCGAGATCGACTTCATGAACGGTTACATCGTCGACAAAGGCAGGACGCTGGGCATCCCGACACCGGCGCACGAGAAGCTGGTGGATCTCGTACGAAAAGTCGAGCGCGGCGAACTCGATGCGTCGCCGTCGCATCTGGGCGGCTGAACGACATGGCCGGGCCGCGCCTCGCAAACTCGTTAAGGTTACTCGCCTTTTCCCGGCCTTGGCAATGCTTGACGTCGCTCGCGGCTGGGCGCAGCGTAGGCCGGCTCGCCCACGAACACCGAATTTGCCTCAAGGTGGCGACGACGGTCCCGCGCGCAGGCCAAAGCAACGGTTCGCCAGGCGCAGGGTTGTAATCCGCAGTGTAATCGAGGAGCAAAAGCGATGAGAAAACTCTGTTGCATGTCGGGCACAAGCATAGGTCTCGCACTGCTGCCAACTGCAGCGTTCGCCGAGCAGGTGGAGCAATTACAGACGGCCTTCAGCACAGCGGTGCTGTACGCAGCCCTTTTGTTCGTGATTGTCGTCGCCTGTTACGCGTATTTCATGAGATTGCGCGACAACCGCAGGACTCCAGTGGGCAGATTGTTCGGCGCGGGCGAAACAATCCACTGCGTAGGGCCCGACAGCTCGGTCGCGGAATGCGTGCGCACGATGACCGCCAAGCGGATCGGTGCGCTGATCGTCATGGAAGGCGAACGCCTGACAGGCATCTTCACCGAGCGGGATGCCCTGAATAGAGTACTGGCCGCGGGCCTGGATCCGGTCAGCACGAAAATCTCCGCGGTGATGACGAAGGACCCATTCTGCATTGCGCCGGGGATAACGGTAGCCGAGGCGATGGAGCTGGTCACCAAGCGGCGGTTCCGGCACCTGCCGATCGTGGAAAACGGCAAGGTACTCGCCGTCATATCGAGCGGGGATCTGACACACTGGCTGGTGAAGGACAAGGTGGGAGAGGTGCAAGAGCTTGTAGACCTTGCTGCTCGGTCCTGACCGCCACCCTATTGGAGCGCAAACCGCGGGAACCGGGTGCGCCTAACCGCGGATCCAAATCGCCTGCGTCGCACTCGCGCGCAAAATCCAACATACCCCAGAAATGGAATTCGCCGATCGCGATGTGAATGTCCTTCGCCGGGCAGTTCTGCAGCGTGATCGTTTCGCCGTTGAAGCGCGCCGGCACCGGGTGTAGCGGTGCCTGCGGCGACAGCAGTTTCCCCGTCGATGCGCCGGGCACGCCCCGATTGATCCCGGGCGGCTGCTTGCCGTCGAGGCGGAAGGTGTCGCGGCCATGGCCGAAGCAGCCGCGCGGCCGGCCACGCAGCGCTTATACTATGCAGGAGAATTCCGCGCCGTTTTCCACGGAGTGTTAGTCGATGCGCCTAGGCACTTTCCTGTCCCTGCTCCCGCTCCTGTCGATGCTGCTGGCCGCACCCGCGGCGCGCGCCGCGCTGCCGCTCGACGCGCGGGGCTCGCCCACGCTCGCGCCCATGCTGTCGCAGGTAACCCCGGCCGTGGTCAACATCTCGGTGGTCACGCGCGCGCCGATGGAGGACAACCCGCTGTTTCGCGACCCCCTGTTCCGGCGCTTTTTCAATATTCCGGACCGTCCGGCGCGCGCGGAGCAGAGCGCCGGCTCGGGCGTGATCGTCGACCGCGAGCGCGGCTATGTGCTCACCAACAATCACGTGATCAACAATGCGCAGGAAGTGGCGGTGACGCTGAAAGACAGGCGCACGCTCAAGGCGCGGCTGGTCGGCACCGACCCGGGCACCGACATCGCCGTGCTGAAAATCGACGCGCAAAACCTGGCCGAGCTCAGGTTCGGCGATTCCGACGCCATGAACGTCGGCGATTTCGTGGTCGCCATCGGCAACCCCTTCGGCATCGGCCAGACGGTCACCTCGGGCATCGTCAGCGCGCTCGGGCGCACCGGCCTGGGCATAGAAGGCTACGAGGATTTCATCCAGACAGACGCATCGATCAATCCAGGCAACTCGGGCGGAGCGCTGGTGAACCTCGCGGGCGAACTGGTCGGCATCAACACCGCCATCATCGGGCCCTCCGGCAGCAGCGTCGGCATCGGCTTCGCCGTTCCTTCGAACATGGCGCGCAGCGTGATGGAGCAAATTATCCGCTTCGGCGAAGTGCGCCGCGGCCGCGTCGGCGTGGTCACGCAGGACATGACGCACGAGCAGGCGCAATCGCTGGCGGCGGGCTCTGCCAACGGCGCGGTGGTGATCAAGGTCGAGCCGGGTTCGCCCGCGGAACGCGCCGGCCTGAAGCCGCGCGATATCGTGACCGCGGTCAACGGCAAGCCGGTGCGCGGCTCGGCCGATTTGCGCAACCGCATGGGCCTCACCCCGGTCGGCGAAGAGGTCGAGCTGCAGGTGCAGCGCGGCGCACAGCCGCGGCGCTTGCGCCTGCGCATCGCGGAACTCTTCACCATGACCGAGATTCCCGGCGAAGCGGTGCCGCAGCTCGCCGGGGTGCGCGTGTCCAACATCGAACCGGACATGCCCCTGTACGGCATGGTCGAGGGTGCGATCGTCACCCGCATCGAAGCCAACTCGCCCGGCGCGAAGACGGGCCTGCGCCCGGGCGACGTGCTCTACGGCGTCAACCGCGGCCGGGTGCACTCGGTGACGGAGCTGCTCGCCGCACTGCGCCAGGCCGAGCGGCCGCTGCGCATTTTCCTGCTGCGCGGCGACACGCGCCTGACATTGACCATACGCTAGAACGTAGATACCGCACAGAGAATCGACATGAGCGCACCAGACTCGGATCCCGCATTACCCGTCGGCCCTGCCGATATAGCCGCCGCCGCCGAGCGTATCGAGGGGCACGCGCGGCGCACGCCGGTGATGACCTCGCGCCTGGTGGACGCGCGCGCCGGCGCGCAGGTGTTCTTCAAATGTGAGAACTTCCAGCGCATGGGGGCGTTCAAGTTTCGCGGCGCGTTCAACGCGCTGGCGCAATTGACGCCGGAGCGAAAGCGCGCAGGCGTGCTCGCTTACTCCTCGGGCAATCACGCCCAGGCCGTGGCGCTGGCTGGAACATTGCTCGGCGTGAAAACCGTGATCGTCATGCCGCTGGATGCGCCGCAGGTAAAACTCGAGGCCACGCGCGCTTACGGCGCCGAAGTAATCACCTATGACCCCAAGACGGCCAGCCGCGAGGAGCTGGCGGCGGGGATCGCCCAGGAACGCGGCATGAGCGTCATCCCCCCCTACAATCATGCTTGGGTCGTCGCCGGACAAGGCACGGCGGCGAAGGAATTGATCGAGGAGACGGGACCTCTGGATTTTCTGCTGGTGCCCTGCGGCGGCGGCGGCCTGCTTTCGGGCTGCGCCGTCGCGGCGAGCCACTGGTCGCCGGGCTGCAAAGTGATCGGCGTCGAGCCCGAGGCGGGCGACGATGCCACGCGCTCGTTTCACTCGAAGACTCTGCAGACCTGCCACAATCCGGACACCATCGCCGACGGCGCGCGCACGCCCTCGCTCGGCAGCATCACCTTCCCGCTGGTGCTGCATTACGTGCACGACATGCTGACGGTAAGCGATGCCGAGCTGCTGCGCAGCATGTTCTGGATCTGGGAGCGCATGAAGATCGTGATCGAGCCCACCGGCGCCCTTGCGGCGACGGCCCTGCTCGAAGGCAAGCTAGCCGGCCGCCACGATTTCAAGGGCAGGCGCGTCGGCGTCGTCATCTCCGGCGGCAACGCCGACATCAAGGCGCTGTGCAAGTTGATCTAGTTGCGCCAGGTTGGCGATGACGCTTCTCGCAGCATCGGCCGAATTCCGCTTCTACGAAGAGCTGAACGATTTCCTGCCGCCCGAGCGGCGCCGAATTGACTTCACCTACAGCGTCGCCGGCACGCGCTCGGTCAAGGACGCGATCGAGGCGATCGGCGTGCCGCATACCGAAGTCGACCTGGTCCTGGTCGACGGCGTATCGGTCGGGTTCGAGCGCGTGCTGCGCGGCGGCGAGCGCGTCGCGGTGTACCCGGTGTTCGAGCGGCTGGACATCGCGCCGCTGCAGCACCTGCGGCCGCGGCCGCTGCGCGCACCGCGCTTCGTGCTAGACACCCACCTGGGCAAGCTCGCGCGCCATCTGCGCATGGCCGGCTTCGACTGCCTCTACCGCAACGACTACCGCGACAGCGAGCTCATCACCGCTGCCCTGGCCGAGCACCGCATCATCCTCACGCGCGACAAGGGCCTGCTCAAGCAGCGCCTGGTCACGCACGGTTACTACGTGCGCGCAACCGGGTCGGAGGAGCAGTTGCGCGAGGTGGTGTGCGCATTGCAGTTGCAATCAGATCTGCGCCCGTTCACGCGCTGCCGCGAATGCAATGCGGAATTGCGCGAAGTGCCCAAGACCGAGGTGCTGGAGCGCCTGCCTTCGAGCGTGCGCGGCGCTTATGACCGCTTCCAGCTTTGCCCCGGCTGCGGCCGCATCTACTGGGAAGGAACCCATTACGCGCGGTTGCGGCGGCTGCTGGATCTGGCCACGCAGGCCGCGACCGGCGAAAGCTGATCAAGCGCTTTTGTTCTTCATCGGGCAGGTATTCAGACCGAGCAAAGTGTAGAGCGGACAGAAGTTGAACACCCCGGTCAAAAGCGGCACCAGGCCGACCAGCCCCCACCAGCGTGCATTGCCTTCCAGAATCAGGATGAGGCTAAGCAAGCCCAGTCCGACAACGATGCGCAGAATCTTGTCCGCGCCGCCGACATTCGCTTTCATGGATTTCCCCTTTCAGCATTGGTCAGTTTGAAAGTCTAGCGTCCAAATACGACCGGGTCTGTGACCAAAGTTACGCAAAGGCCCGGTTGCGCCACCGCCACCGTCGTTGACGCGACCGGTCCTACTCGATAATCGAGGCGTCTCGTTTTGCCGCCTCCCGCAGATGATGGTAGACGGTGTTGCGCGAAATCGCCAAATTCCGCGCGGTATGGCTCACGTTTCCGCCGGAACGGCGGAATTCCCTTACCACCTCCTCAGCCACTTTGTCGCGCAACACCGACCCCGCCGCCCGCGCGCCCGGCTCGGGCGCCGGCGGCAGCCAGACCGAGACTTGCACCAAACCTATATGCCTGTCGGGCGCGCACAGCAGCGCACGCGTCAGAACGGCGCGCAGCTCGCGGAAATTGCCGGGCCAGCCGTATGCAGCGAGACGAGCGGCAGCCTCCTCGGAAATGGTCGCGGTCGGATCGATGCGCGCGAGCGTGAAGCGCAACGCGGCCGCATAATCGCTGCGCGTGCGCAGCGGCGGCAGCGTGGCCTTGATGGTGTCCAGACGGTAGAGCAGATCCGGACGGAAGCGCCCGGCGGCGACCTCGGCGGCAAGGTCGGCATTGGTTGCCGCGAGGACCTGCACGTCGACAACGCGGCCTCCACGGCCACCCACCGTCCGTACCAGCCGATCGTCGAGAAAGCGCAGCAGCGTCGCTTGCAACTGCGGCACCAGCGCTCCAATTTCGTCGAGCAACAGCGTGCCCCCGTCGGCGCTCGCGATCAGGCCTTCGGCGCCTTCCTTGCTCGCCCCGGTAAAAGCGCCCGCCGCGTAGCCGAACAGTTCCGCCTCGAACAGATGTTCCGGCATCGCAGCGCAGTTGATCGCGACGAATTCGCCTTTGCGGCCGCTGACCTCATGCGCGTAGCGCGCCAGCATCTCCTTGCCGCTGCCTGTCTCGCCCTGAATCAGGATAGGCGCGTTCACTCGCACCGCGGCGGCAACCAGCGCCAGCGTTTCGCGGACGCGGCGGTCCTCGGCGACGAAAGCCGGCTCGCGCAAAGCCCGCGCCGGCGCCAGCGCGATCCCCGCACGGGACTTCAATAGTGCCTGGCTGCGGCGCGCGACCGGCGCACCGCGATTGATCCAGGCTACGGCAAGCGCGCTGCCGAGCGCGTCGCGCACGAAGGTCTGGTGGCTCGCATGCAGCCGCGCCAGCAGCTTTTCGAGCGGCTCGTTGAATACCTGCTCGAAGCTCGCGCCGAGCCCCACCTGCAGCCCCACCAGTATGCTCGCGGCGCGGCCGTTCACCGCCGTGACCAAGCCGGCCCCGTCGATCGCGATCATGCCGGCGCTGATGGTGCCGAGAAACTCCGCCCGGGGATGAATCGCCAGGATCATTTGCGAGCCCATCTGATGCACGAACAGGCCGTTTTCAATGTGCGTCGCAGCCATCTTCACCAGTGCGAGGGTATGGCGCTGGCGCGAAACGCAGTCCGAGGAAGCGTCCAGCATGCCCACCAGTTCGCCTGCGGCGCCGCGAACTGGCGCCGCAGTGCAGCAAACCTGACCATAACAGGAAAAGAAATGTTCCGACCCGTGGATGATGATGGGCTGACCGGTGACGATCGCGGTTCCGAGGGCGTTGGTGCCGCATACCTCTTCCGACCAGCGGCTGCCGGGGATGATGCGCCGGCCGGCGTCACTGTCGCCGAACTGGCTGTCGGCCACCGATTCGAGCACGGTGCCGTCGGTGTCGGCAAACGCAATCAGGAAGTTCGATCCGGCGATCTGATGGTAAAGGGTCTCGATTTCGGCGAGCGCCAGGTGGTGCAGATGGCCGATGCGCTCGCGCCGGCGCTTGAGTTCGCGCTCGCCTATTACCATCATCTGCGGCGTTCCGTGCGGATCGAGACCGGCATCCAGGCAGCGCGACCAGCTCGCGGATATCTCGGAAGCCAGCAAATCCTCTACCGCGATGCGGCGGCGCTCAAGCACTAGCCGGGCGCGCACCATGCGTTCGGCGTTCGTCAGCATATCCACCTCCTTGCCCTACTGCGATGGAATCGTATTCGTTGAACTTATCCGCGATTTGATTCTATTCCTTTCGTCCTGACTTGACATCTGTTCATATTTTGCACAGGCAGCCTGAACAGTTGTTCAGTTCGGACGCACATTCGAATTTCGGATCCGACCGCCAATTCAGGCATAAACAATGCGTTAGCGAGCAAGTGAGCCATTGGCACGAATCTTGAATGTAAGCAGGAACTCATCCATCACCAGAAGGGAGATCAACGATGAAAGCGGCAGTGCTCCATGCCTATGACCCCACGCTGAAGCAGAAAGATTTCGTCAAATACGAAACGGTCCCCGATCCCACTATCGAGAAGCCTACCGACGTCGTTGTGCGCATCGGTGGCGCCGGCGTCTGCCGCACGGATCTGCACATCGTCGAAGGAATCTGGCGGCAGAAAGTGGATATCGCGCTGCCCTACATCATGGGACACGAGAACGCCGGCTGGGTCGAAGCGGTGGGCTCCGCCGTTACCTCGGTCAAGCCGGGCGACCCGGTGATCTGCCACCCGCTGGTCACCAGCGGCCATTGCCTCGCCTGCCGCCGCGGGAACGACATGCATGCCGCCGACGCCAGCTTCCCCGGCATCAACGCCAATGGCGGCTATGCCGAATTTCTGCTCACCTGCGAGCGTACGCTGATCAAACTGCCGAAGGGCCTGGCGCCGAAGGATGTCGCGCCCTATACCGATGCCGGGCTGACCGCATACCGCGCCGCCAAGAAGGCATCGCGTCACCTTTTGCCCGGGCAGTTCGCGGTAATCGTCGGCGTCGGCGGCCTCGGCCACATCGGCATTCAGGTGCTGAAGGCGATGTGCGCCGCCGAGATCATCGCCATCGATCGCTCCGACCTTGCGCTCGCGCTGGCGAAAGAATGCGGCGCGCATCACGTCATCAAGTCCAGCGGCAACGACGTGGAAGAGGTGCTTGCACTGACCAACGGCAGCGGCGCCGAAGCGGTGATCGACTTCGTCGCCGAGGGCGATGCGGTAGCGAAGGGCCTGGCGATGACACGCAACGACGGTTTCTATTACATCGTCGGCTATGGCGGCAAGGTCGATATCCCGACCATCGACATGATCTTCTCGGAAAAGACCATTGTCGGCAACCTGGTCGGCACCTATCCCGAACTGGTGGAGCTGATGGCGCTTGCCGACCGCGGCATCGTCAAACTTGCCACGCGCGAATATCCACTCGCCCAAGCCAACCAGGCGCTGCATGATCTCAATGACGGCAAGATCAAGGGGCGCGCGGTCCTGATTCCCTGACAGTCCACGCAATCACGTCGGAATGAATCGACAAAACAGGAAGGAGGTAAGCATAATGAAATCGATCAAATACACGCTGCTCGCAAGCACGGTCGCATTCGCCTTTAGCGGCACGCCGGCCGCGGCGCAGGATTTCAAGAAATACGGCATAGACAAGGACGTACCCGGGCTCTGTTCGTACGACTCGATCTCGAAGAAGAGCTACAAAGGCCGCACGTTGAGCATCATCACGCACGCGGTGCCGGTGATGGGCGAGCCGACGGATCTCCACGCCAAGCAGTTCGAGGAGCTTACCGGTGCCAAGGTCAACGTCGTGCACGTGCCGTTCGGGGATCTGTTCCAGCGCATCATGATCCCGTTTCAGACCAAGCAGAGCGCCTACGACGTGCTGTTCTACGGCTCGCACTGGATCGGCGATTTCCACGACTACCTTGCGCCGGTTCCCAAGGCCTACTTCAATGCCCCGGGCATGAAGGACGTGACGCTCAACT
>JBQMQE010000123.1:0-13152 GCA_052172655.1 Burkholderiales bacterium | reverse complement strand
CGCCTTCACTCCACACCCAGCACCCACACCTATCGGCTGTAAATTTTTAAAGAGCGTTTTGGTTGCGGGGGCAGGATTTGAACCTACGACCTTCGGGTTATGAGCCCGACGAGCTGCCAGACTGCTCCACCCCGCGTCCGTCCGCACGAACACATGAGTCCGCTGCAGAGGTGGGATTATAGCCAAGATATGCAGCCAGTGTCAAACCAAAATCCTCGCTGCGGGAATAGTGCGGCCATGCCACGATCTCGAGCATGGCGCAAAGAACTTGGCTGCATGCTGGCCATGGTTTTTGCGACGCAGCAACACGCTATCCAAGGTAAAAGACGCTACTCGATGACCCGCCTGGACTTGCGCGCCTGCTAAATGCTGCGCTCGGTTTCGCCGGCGCTAGGGCGCCACACCAGCAGGCGTTTCTCGATCACGCCGACCACCGCATCCAGCGCCAGCGCGAATGCGGTCAGCACGAGGATGCCGGCGAACACGGTATTGATGTCGAATACGCCCTCGGCCTGCAGGATCAGGTAGCCCACGCCGCGCGCCGATCCTAGGTATTCCCCCACCACAGCGCCTACGAAGGCCAGGCCCACCGAGTTGTGCAGGCTGGCAAATACCCAGCTGGTCGCGCTCGGCAGATACACGTGGCGCAGCAACTGCCGCTGGCTCGCGCCGAGCATGCGCACATTGGCCAGCACCACCGGACTCACTTCGCGCACGCCCTGGTAGACGTTGAAGAACACGATGAAAAACACCAGCGTCACGCCCAGGGCTACCTTGGACCAGATACCCAAGCCGAACCAGATAGAGAAAATCGGCGCGAGGATTACGCGCGGCATGGAGTTGGCGGCCTTGATATACGGGTCGAAAATGCCCGAGGCCGTCGGGCTCAGCGCCAGCCAAAGACCGATCGCCAGGCCAAATACGGTGCCGATCGCGAAAGCCAGCATGGTTTCAATCAGCGTCACGGCGAGATGTTCATAGATGCTGCCAGAGCTGAACCACTCCCACACTCGCACGAGTACCTTCTGCGGCTCGCCGAAGAAGAACGCGGCCTTGTCCGCATTGTCGAAATAGATCGGTGGCAGCAGCGTCGGGCTGGTGAGCACATACCAGACGAGGAAGAACGCCGCCAGCACAATCAACTGGTACAGCCGCATTTTGCCCTTAGCGTTGTTGCTGGACATAGCCCTTCAGCACCTCTTCCTTCATGGTGTGCCAGATTTGCGCATGCAGCTCCAGGAAATGGGATGTCAGTCGTATTTCGGACACGTCGCGCGGGCGCTCCAGGTCGATCCTGTACTCGCCGATGGGATGCGTATCCGGCCCCGCCGACAGAACCACGACGCGATCGGAAAGCGCGATCGCCTCCTCCAGATCGTGGGTGATGAACACTACCGACTTGCGCTCGGCCGACCACAGTTCAAGCAGCTCGTTTTCCATCAACTGCCGCGTTTGCACATCGAGTGCGGAAAAAGGCTCGTCCATGAGCAGTATCGCCGGACTCAGGATGAAGGTCTGCGCCAGTGACACGCGCTTGCGCATGCCCCCCGACAACTGGTGCGGATAGCGGCCGCCGAAGCCGCCCAGTCCCACGCGCTTGAGCCAGTCATTGCCGCGCTCGACTGCCTCTGCCCGTGCCACGCCGCGAAATTCCAGGCCAACAATGACGTTGTCGAGTGCGCTGCGCCAGGGCATCAGCGCCTCGGCCTGGAACAGATAGCCCGCCCGGCGGTTGACTCCGACCAGGGGCTCGCCCGCAACTCTGACCGAACCGCTGGAGGGCTGCAGCAGGCCGGCAGCCACGTTGAGCAGCGTCGATTTGCCGCAGCCGGTGGGCCCAACCACGCAGACAAATTCGCCTTCCGCCGCAATCAGGGTGGTGTCCTTCAGCGCGGTGTAGCGCTGGCTGCGATCATCGCGCGAAATGAAGGTGCAGCTGATGTTCTCGAGAGCGAGCGCAGGGATCATGCTGGCTTAGTGACGCGCAAGATGAACGGCGTCGCGGCGATACATAGAAGCATCCGCACCTCTCGATCAGCCGTTCCATCTCACGCGGTTAATCCGGCGCCGCGCGGCGTTCAGTATTAACGTCATTTGTATTTTGCGTTCGCCTTCTTGACGAATTCGTTCGTATAAGTCTGTTCCAATTTGATCTGGGCCGGCTTGATCTGGGGATCGAATGCCGCGAGCGCTTTCAGTGTGGCCTTGGCTCCTGCATCCGAAATTGAGCCGTCGAGCGATAAGGCCTCCTTGATTTTGCCGTAGGCGAAAAGATACAACGCCTTGTCGCCGAGCAAATAGGCCTCCGGCACGGTCTTTAGAATATCCTGCGGCGTCGCCGTCGCCAGCCACTTGTCGGCGCGCACAATGGCGTTGGTTAATGCCTGCACGGTATTCGGATTCTTCTTGATGAACTCGATCGGCGCATACAGGCAGCCGGCAGGCAGCGGCGCGCCCCATACCGCATTTGTGCCCTTGAAGGTGCGGGTATCGGCGATGACTTTCACGTCGCCGTCCTGTTCCAGCTTGGTCATCACGGGATCGGTATTGGAGATCGCGTCGATCTGCCCGCTTTTGATGGCGGCTATTGCTCCTGCTCCCGTACCAACGCCGACGATGGACACATCCGTAGACTTGAGCCCTTCCTTGGCCAGCATTTGCTTGACCAGATTGTTGGTGCTGGAGCCCGGCGCGGACACCCCGATCTTCATGCCTTTCAGGTCCTTGGGCGATTTGTAATGCGCCGCCTTGGCGGTCGCGACACCTAGGGAGATTTGCGGCAACCTGCCCTGCTGCACGAACGCCTGGAAAAATTGCTTCTTACCCTGCAGACTGATGGTGTGCTCGTAGGCTCCGGAGACAACATCGGCGCTTCCGCCAACCACTGCGCGCAAAGCCGTAGAGCCACCGGCGAAGTCGCTGATGGTAACGTCCAATCCCTCCGCCTTGAAATAACCGAGTTGCTCGGCGATGGTAAGCGGCAGGTAATAGAAGGCTGCCTTGCCGCCGACCGCGATATGCACTTTGGTCTTTTCCAGCGCCCCTTGTGCGTGCACTTGAGCGGTCAGCGCAACCACTGCCGCAGTCAATGCCCATCTGATCCATTTCGACATGATCATCCTCCTTTTTATCGCATCAATATTTACTACTGGGCCTGCGTTTGCGTCGCCCTCTCGCTATCCGGTTCCATGCTCACACAGCCATGCCTGCCTGTCAACGCGCCGTGCTTTCACGCGTCTTGCTCTCAGAACAGGCTCAACTGCCCCGTTCTCGCAGGTGGTTTGAAGCACATCGTATCCAGCTCGTTGCGACCGTTTAGATTCAGACCGTTGCGCTCACACGCCAGGCGAAAGCGACTCTCCTGCAACTCGGCAAATATGCCCTCCCCGCTCATGCGCTTGCCGAAACGCGGGTCGTTTTCGCGTCCGCCGCGCATTTGCCGGATCTGGCTCATGATGTGCGCCGCCTTGAGCGGGTAATGCCGCTCCAGCCAATCCTTGAACAACTCCTTCAATTCGTATGGCAGGCGCAGTATCTGATAACCCGCCATGCCGGCGCCTTGCGCAGTCGAGCGACCCAGCACCGCTTCCATGTCCCGGTCATTCAAAAACGGAATGATTGGCGCCACCAGCACGCCGCAGGGTATGCCGGCCGCGCTTAGCGCGCGCAGGACCCCCAGCCGGCGCTCTGGCGCCGCGGTGCGCGGCTCCAGCCTGCGCATGAGCTCATGATCCAACGTGCCGATGGAAACGAACACATGCACCAGGTCCTTCCTAGCCATGGGCGCGAGCAGATCGAGGTCGCGCTCCACCAGGGCCGATTTCGTGACGATGGCGACCGGGTGATCGCACTCCGAGAGCAGTTCCAGGATGCCACGGGTAATCTTGTATTTGCGCTCGATCGGCTGGTACGGATCGGTATTGGCGCCTAGCGAGATGACCTCGCAGCGGTAGCCCGGACGCGACAATTCTGCGCGCAGCAGTTGCGCCGCGTTGGCCTTGGCGAACAGCTTGGTTTCGAAATCCAGGCCCGGCGACAGCCCCAGATACGCATGGCTGGGGCGTGCGTAGCAGTACACGCAGCCGTGCTCGCAGCCCTGGTAGGGATTGATCGATTGGGTGAACGGGATATCGGGCGATGCGTTGCGGCTGATGATAGTGCGTGCCTGGGTCAGCGTCACCTCGGTGCGGGGACCGCGCTCCGCCTCCGCGTCGCGCACCCAGCCGTCGTCGAAAGCCTCGCGCCCCTGGCGCTCGAAGCGGTTTTGCGGATTGTCCGCCGCGCCGCGCCCCCTGAATGTGACCGGAACGGCACGCGTGGTGCCCGCCGGTGGCTTCATATCACTTTCTTCTGGCGCAACTCGGCGATTGCGGCCGCGTCGTAGCCGTGCGCGCGCAGCACTTCCTCGGTATGCGCGCCGAGTTCGGGTCCGACCCAATCGACATCGCCCGGCGTGTCGGAGAGCTTGGGCACGATTCCGGGCAGCTTCAGCGGCGTGCCGTCTGGAAGCGAAAACTGCCGGATCATTTCGCGCGCCAAATACTGCGGGTCGCGAACTATGTCGGCAATGCTGTAGATTTTGCCGTTCGGCACCTGTGCCTCGTCCAGCATGACGAGCAGCGCCGCCGCTTCGTGCCCGGCGGCCCAGCCGCCGATGACGGCATCGAGTTCCTCGGCGCGTTTGGCGCGACCGGCGTTGTCGGCGAGGGTAGGGTCGCTGCCGAGGTCGTCGCGTCCCATGGCTGCGCACAGCCGTTTGAAAATGCTGTCGCCGTTCGCCGCGATCAGCACGTGCTGGCCGTCCCTGGTCAGATAGGTGTTGGACGGCACGATGCCGGACAGGTTGCTGCCGCTGCGTTCGCGCACCACGCCATACATGTCGAACTCGGGCAATGTGCTCTCGAGCATGGAGAACACTGCCTCGTACAGCGCCACATCCACTACCTGGCCCTTGCCGGATATGCGGCCGCCGTTCATATTGCGATGGTGCAAAGCCATCATCGCACCGATAACGCCGTGCAAGGAGGCGAGCGAATCGCCGATCGACAGGTTGGGCCGCACCGGCGGCCGGTCCGGATAGCCGGTGAGATAGCGCAGCCCCCCCATGGACTCGCCGATTGCGCCGAAACCGGCCTGGTCCCGATACGGTCCGCTCTGGCCGAAACCCGACAGGCGCAGCATGATCAGCCCGGGATTCTCGGCAGCCAGGCGCTCATAACCCAGACCCCACTTCTCCATTGTGCCGGGGCGGAAATTCTCGATCACGATGTCCGCGTCCCGGGCCAGAGCGCGCACGATCTCCTGCCCTTGCGCCAGGCGCAGATTGACCGTGACCGATTTCTTGTTGCGCGCCTGCGCGTACCACCACAACGAAGTGCCGTTGTGGAGCTTGCGCCATTGGCGCAGCGGGTCGCCACCTGGCTGGCCATCGGCCGCGGGCGGCTCGATCTTGATCACCTCGGCGCCGAACTCGGCGAACAGCTTCCCCGCGAAGGGACCGGCGATGAGCTGGCCCATTTCGATGACCTTGATCCCTTCCAGCGGCTTTTTCGCGCTCACAGCGGCCTGCGCTCGACCACGGCTTGCGCCAAGGTGCCGCTGTCCACGTACTCGAGTTCGCCGCCGACCGGAACGCCGCGCGCGATGCGGCTGACCTTGAGGTCGCGGCCGCGCAGCATTTCGCCGATGTAGTGCGCGGTGGCCTCGCCTTCATTGGTGAAATTCGTCGCCAGGAGCACTTCGCGCACGACGCCGTCGGTGGCGCGCGCGCGCAGCCGGTCCAGGCCGATATCCTTGGGCCCGATGCCGTCGAGCGGCGATAGCCGCCCCATCAGCACGAAATACATTCCCGGAAAAGCCAGCGTCTGTTCCATCATCAGCAGATCGGCCGGCGTCTCGACCACGGCGAGCAGCGACGCGTCGCGCCGCGGCGAGCTGCACAGCGCGCAGATTTCTTCCTCGGTGAAGCTATTGCACTTGGCGCAGCGGCGTATGCTCTGCAGCGCGCGGCCTATGCTCTGGCACAGCGTTTGCGCCCCGTCGCGGTCGTACTGCAGCAGGTGGTAGGCCATGCGCTGCGCCGATTTCGGGCCGACCCCAGGCAGGCAGCGCAGGGCTTCGATCAACGCTTCGAGTGAGGACGGCGGTTTCATCGTGCCACTAAATTCAGGCTACGGATTGCAGAACAGGCAGTTGCCGCCATTGCGTTCATCGCTCGGGACTGGGCGCTTCAGAATGGCAGTTTCATTCCCGACGGCAACCCCATGCCTGCGGTGAAGCCGCTCATTTTCTCCTGCACCGTCGCCTCAACCCGCCGCACGGCGTCGTTTACGGCGGCTGCGACCAGGTCTTCCAACATCTCCTTGTCGTCGCCGACGAGCGAAGGATCGATGCTGATGCGCTTAACGTCGTGCTTGCAGGTCATCACCACCTTGACCATGCCCGCACCCGATTGCCCTTCCACTTCCACCGTGGCAAGCTGCTCCTGCATCTTGCGCATGTTGTCCTGCATCTGCTGTGCCTGTTTCATCAGGCCGGCCAACTGACCTTTCATCATGAAGCTCTCTCCTGCTGATTATCTTTCACGGAACGCGGGGATGCCTTTTCTCGTACTGCCCTCAATCGGGTGCGACTACAATACCCGTGCTGCTGCGCCTACGTCGGTTTGACCGAATCGCCGACGATGGTGGCGTCGAAGGTGTCCATCAGATCGCGCACGAACGCGTCACCTTGTATCGCTTCCAGCGCCTTGCCCTGACGCGCCTCGCGCTCGCTCTGCGCCTGAACCGCCGCGGTATTGCCGCAGATCTCGCCGATCACGATCCTGAGAGCGACGGGCTTGCCGAAATGCGCCTGCAGCGCCGCTCGCAGCTTGTCCTGGTAGCCCCTGTCGGCCAGATGCTTAGCCGTGAACGCCAGACCGAGTTCCATGCTCTCGCCGTCGAAGCCGCGCAACTCGCTTTGCTGCGCGAGCTGCCTGGCAACGCCGCTGACCTTGAGCTGGTTGGCGAGCCGTGGCCAGTCCCCATCGAATGCCGGCCCGGCCGTGGCTGGCGCTGCCGCAGCGCCGCGGCGCGCGCCGGTCCTGTCCGCAGCAGGCGCGGCTGCGCCCGTGTCTCGCGTCATCGGCGCTTCAGGCTTTTTTTTTGCCGTCAAAGGCGCGGCAACCGCACTCGCCTCCTCCGGGCGAAACGCCAGCATGCGCATCAGGCTCATGCTGAAGCCGGCGTATTCGTCCGGCGCCAGCGGCAGGTCGCGCCGCCCGTGCAGTGCGATCTGGTAATGCAACTGCAATTCCTCCGCGTCGAACTGCTGCGCCAGAGTCAGGATGCGATCGCGCTCGGGCAGGTCCTGACCCAGCGCCTCGGGCGCACTCTGCGCCAAAGCGACCTGATGCAGCAGCGTCGCCAGGTCCTGCAGCGCACTGTCAAAAGAGAGGCTGCGCGACTCCATCTCGCCGGCAACGGCGAGCATCGCCTTGATATCCTGCTGCGCCAGTCCATCCAACAACTTGAACAGATAATCCTGATCGATCGCGCCGAGCATGGCGCGCACCGCTTCCTCGCTCACTTTCCCGCCGGCATAGGCGATGGCCTGGTCGAGCAGCGACAGCGCGTCGCGCATGCTGCCCTGCGCGGCTTGGGCGATCAGGCGCAGCGCCGCCGGCTCGGAGGCAGTGTTTTCCTGCTTCAGGATGTGCCCGAGATGGCCGTAGATCGCCTCGCGCGACATCTGCTTCAGGTTGAACTGCAGGCAGCGCGACAGCACCGTAACGGGTATTTTCTGCGGATCGGTGGTGGCGAGAATGAATTTGATGTGCTCCGGCGGCTCCTCGAAGGTCTTCAGCATCGAGTTGAATGCCTGCTTGGACAGCATATGCACTTCGTCGATCACGAACACCTTGAAGCGCCCGCGCGTCGGCGCATACACCGCGTTGTCCTGCAGTTCGCGCATGTTGTCGATGCCGGTGTTGGTGGCGGCGTCGATCTCGATCAGGTCGACGAAGCGGCCGCTGTCGATCTCGGTGCAGGCGGAGCAAACGCCGCAGGGGGTGGAGGTGATGCCGGTCTCGCAATTGAGCGCTTTGGCAAGAATGCGCGCAAGCGTCGTCTTGCCCACGCCGCGCGTGCCGGTGAACAGATAGGCATGGTGCAGACGCTGCTGATCCAGCGCATGCGTGAGCGCGCGCACCACATGCTCCTGCCCGACCAAACTGGCAAAATTACGCGGGCGCCACTTGCGCGCGAGGACCTGGTAACTCATGTGCAAATTTTACCAGCGTCGCGGCGACTTCGGAGAAAGGATTCTGGAGTGGCGAGCCGGACCCCCGGCACTCGCAGTATATAGCTGTGGCTGCTTCCTTCCGGACCTGACCAGGTTCACTACGCTGCGATGCGGGGCGGCCCGCCGACGCCATTATGAACGAGGTCGGGGCCGGCGGCGACATTTTTTGTCAGTTTGCGCGACCCGCGCCCCGGGTCGGCGCCTTGCCGGCGCGGCCCCAGGCGCTCAACCTGCCTGTGCCGGGGAACCGGAGCGTGCAAGCAGCCGGCGCAACTGATCCACGGAAAAATTGCCGCCGCTTAGCACCAGCACCACATTTTTTCCGGCCAGCCGGGGTCTGAGCTTGATTGCCGCGGCCAGCGCAGCCGCGCCAGCGCCTTCCGCGAGATTGTGCGTGTGCTCCAGCAGCAGCAGGATCGCGTCTTCGATCGCGGCGTCTTCGACCAGCACGAAATCGTCCAGGTATTTGCGCATGATCCGCTGCGTGTTCTCGAACGCAACGCGCGTGGCCAGCCCTTCGGCGACGGTATGCATGTCTGCGCTGACCGCCTTGCCCGACGCCCAGCTCATCTGGATCGCCGGCGCCTGCGCCGACTGCACGCCGATCACCTGTATCCCGGGGTCGATGGTCTTGGCGACGATGCCGGTCGCGCTGGCGCCGCTGCCCGCGCCGACCGGAACGATGATAGCGTCGACCTCGGGCAGGTCTTCGACGATTTCCAGCGCGTAAGTGCCTACGCCCTGGATCAACAGCTCCTCGGTCGGGCCGACGAAGCGTCCACCCTGCGCCGCGGCGATGTCCATCACCCACTCGCGCGCGCTGTCGAAGTCGGGACCGTGAAATGCGACTTCGGCGCCGAGCCCGCGCATCGCCGCCACCTTGCCGGGGTTGGCGCCCTCCGGCACGGCGATGGTCGCGCGCACGCCATGCGCGCGCGCCGCGTAAGCAATGCTCTGTCCGTGGTTCCCGGTCGAGGCGGTAAACAGCCCGGAATTACGCTCTTTTTCGCTGAGCTGCGCCACCAGGTTCAGCCCGCCTCTTACCTTGAACGCGCCTACGGGCAGGTGGTTCTCGTGCTTCACCCACACCTTGGCCCCGATCAGCTCGCTCAGGCCGGCATAGCGGTACAGAGGCGTGGGCTTGAGATGACGGTAAACATGGGGCCGGGCGGCGATAACGTCGTGCAGCGACGGCATTGCGTCGTCTGCCAATTGGGGCTCCCCCGGCGCTTTATGCATGGCGCAAATGCCGGTTCAGAAAATGCGCCCGGGCGCTGCGCGCGGGTCGCGCATCCGGTATTGGCCCGACTCGACCTGATGCAAGAACTTCTCGCACAGCATGTTGAACAGCTCCGGCTCCTCGAGGTTGCACGCGTGCCCGGTCTGCGGCAGCAGCGCGAGCCCGGCGGACGGCATGTGGCGCTTGAGCATGAGCGAGGCGTCGAGGCAGGGCTCGTCTTCGTCCCCGCTGATGATCAGCGCAGGCACCCTGCACTTCGCCATTTGCTCCTTGAACTCGTCCAGCGAGGGCCGCAGCGCCTGATAGCCCTTGAGCGTCAGCGCAGAGCCCTTGGCCGAGTGCCGTTTGACCAGCTCGATGAACTCGGCGAATCCGCGCGGATTCTTGTTCTGCAACTGCACCCGCGTCGGCGATTGCCCGCGAAGCGCTGCGCCCTTCTCCCAGCCTTCAGCCAGAAGCTGGTCGGCCGCCGCTTCCGATTCCTGTCTGAACCTGGCGCGCGACTCGGGCATGGATCCCGAGCCGATGCCGGCGAGCGTGAGCGACAGCGCGCGCTCCGGCCACTTCATCCCGAAATAGAACGTCGCGAATGCGCCCATCGAAAGCCCGACGATGTGCGCCTTGTCGATGTCGAGGCGATCGAGCATGGCGAGGATGCCGGCGCGCTGGTGCTCGAAGTCGTAGTCTTCGGCCTTTTCCGGCACGTCCGAGGGCGGATAGCCGCGCGCGTTGAAGGCGATGCAGCGATAGCGCCGCGAGAAATAGCGCAGTTGCGCCTCCCAACTGCGGTATTCGCCCATGAATTCATGCACAAACAGGATCGGCGTTCCCTGGCCGGCTTCTTCGTAGTACAGCCTGACGCCGCCGTCGGCGGTAATATGGGGCATGTCGTCTCCTTTCGATGGCCGGCATGCGCAAAGCGCATGCTGCGCCGGATTATAAGATGCTGTAGCAAAACGAGGGGACATCCCCCGAGGTGACTTTCCCCTCAAGCGGGATCAAGACCTTCGGGGCGCATCCCCGCGTGCTCCTCTGACTCGGCCCGCTGCAAAACGGCATTTGCAACGGATTCCAGGCAGGTACAGCGCGCCGTTCAGACCTTGCCGCCCAGCAGCCGCGCGAGCTCTCCGCTTTCGATCAGTTTCTGCAAATCGCTCGCGCCGCCGACGAGCACGCCTTTGACGAATACCATCGGAAAGGTCGGCCACCCGGTCCACATCTTCAGCGCGTTGCGGCGCCGCCAACCACTCAGGTAATTCCCGTATTCCAGGTACTTGAAGGTAAAGCCGTGCCGATCGAGAAGCTTCCTCACCTTCTTGGGAAACGGATTCTGCGCCATGCCCGCAATGACGATATCGTTGGCGGCGACGGCGGCCTGCACTTCCCTTACGATATCGGCATGATTGTTCGCGACGGTCTCGCGTATTGCCGGGTGTATATGCGCTTCATCGAGAATGCTGCGGCCCATGTTGAGTCTCCTTCGAGCGAGGCGGAACGTTCCGGCCCGCCCCATATTAACCCAGCCAGCGCAATTGCCGCGCATAGCGCAGTCCGGGCCAGGCGTCCGGGTAAGGTTCCCGCCCTATCGCCCTGAACCTCAAATTGTGCCAGCGCCGGCGGCGCCGATTCCGGATAATGCAGGCTGCGAACACCGAAGGGATGAAGCGATGAACGCGCTGCTCGAGGACTTGGCACGGATCGTAGGCGAGACGGGCGTGCTCAGCGGTACGCAGGAACTCGCGCCATTTGTGACCGACGTCCGCGGCTGCTACACCGGGAATGCACGGTGCGTGGTGCGTCCGCGCAGCGTCGAAGAGGTCGCAGCGGTGGTCGCTTGCTGCGTTGAGCGGTCGGTGCCGATCCAGCCGCAAGGCGGCAACACCAGCCTGTGCGGCGGATCCGTTCCACTCGCGGGCGAACGCGGCGTGATCCTCAGCCTGTCACGGCTGCGGCGCATACGCGAGATCAACGCCGCCAACAACTCGATCGGCGGTCGAACTTTCCCTGATGCGCTCGGTCAAGCAGGCGCCCGACCCGCGAGGGCTGTTCAACCCGGCCAAAGTCATCCCGCAATAAACCCCGCGTTGGTGTGCAAAGGAGAAAGAAAACCATGACTTCGACGGTATTCGATTCCGGGCTGTTCCGCGACATGTTCGGCACTGCGGAGATGCGCGCCATCTTCTCCGACTCCGGCTACCTGGCGCGCTGCCTGGAGGTGGAAGCGGCTCTGGCGCGGGCGCAGGCCGGCATCGGCATGATACCGGCCGCAGCCGCGCGCGAGATCAGCGCCCGCGCGACTATCGCCTGCCTCGACTTCGCCAGCCTGAAGCGCGACACCGAGATCGTCGGCTACCCCATCCTGCCGCTGGTGAAGCAGCTCGCCGCTGCCTGCTCAGGCGACGCAGGCGGATATGTCCACTGGGGTGCGACCACGCAGGACATCATGGACACGGCCGTGGTGCTGCAGTTGCGCGCGGCATTCGGCCTGATCGAAGCCGATCTGAACGCAATCCTCGGCTCGCTCGAATCGCTGGCGCGGCGCTACCGCGATACGCCGATGGCCGGCCGCACCCACCTGCAGCACGCGCTGCCCGTGACCTTCGGCTACAAAGCTGCGGTGTGGCGCGCGCCGTTGGCACACCATCGCCAGCGCCTGGCGCAACTGCGCCCGCGCGTGCTGGTGGGCCAGTTCGGCGGCGCCGCCGGTACCCTGGCTTCGCTCGGCGGCGAAGGGCTTGCGGTACGCGCCGCACTCATGCGCGAGCTCGATCTCGCCGAACCCGACATCACCTGGCATGTGGCACGCGACGCTCTGACGGAGGCGGTCCTGTTCACCGGCCTGCTCACCGGCTCGCTGGCGAAGATCGCAAGCGACGTGATGATGATGATGTCCACCGAATTCGGCGAGGTATTCGAACCGTTCGAGCACGGGCGCGGCGCGAGCAGCACCATGCCGCAAAAGCGCAATCCGATTTCCTGCGAACTGATACTCGCCTGCGCCAAGCTGGTGCGCCAGCATTGCGCGCTGATGCTGGATGCGATGGTGCAGGACTTCGAGCGCGCCACCGGACCCTGGCACGCCGAGTGGATCGCCCTGCCGGAGAGTTACATCGCGACTGCCGGCGCATTGCGCCAGGCCAGGCTGATGCTCGCCGGCCTCAGCGTCGATACCAAGCGCATGCAACGCAACCTGGAACTCACTTCGGGCCTGATCGTGACGGAGGCGGTCATGATGGGCCTCGCGCCCAAGCTCGGGCGCCAGGCGGCGCACGATGTCGTATACGATGCATGCCGGGCCGCGGCCGAAAGCGGGCGTCCACTGCTCGAACTGCTCTGCGCCAATGAGCTGATCAAAGCGCACCTGGGCCGAAGCGAGCTCGAGCGACTGCTCGATCCGCGCAACTACCTCGGCAGCGCGGCGGAAATGGTCGACCGTTCACTTGCTTGAGCTGCGGCGCGGCAAACGGTTGCGGTGAACTCTCAGGGGTCGGCTCACGCAAGCGTGTTGCTGCTTGCTCGCAGCGATAAGAGCAAACATGGCCCTGACTGCTTCAGTTGCATAACGGCCATGAGCGGAAATTTTGTATTTTCAGGGTTTCCACCTTCGAATGGCAATAATGGTCCTGGAT
>JBQMQE010000122.1:0-13261 GCA_052172655.1 Burkholderiales bacterium | reverse complement strand
GTTGCGGTCGATCCGGGCCAAATTGAGCTCTTGCGCGACATGCGTTTCGATTCCGCGGACAATCCGGTCTACGCGATGATGGTGACGGGCAAGGACGCATATCATCGTGCGTTCGCGACGAACGCGATCATCAGCTTCCTGGCGCAAACTCACGGGAATCGCTATCTGGTGATCGTCAACGACGGCGACTACGAGTTCGAGGTCGCCGGGGTCGCTGCGGACCGCATCCTTCAGATCCAGGTGGACCGCAAGCTGCGATTGGGAGCGCTCAGAAATCTCGCGCTCGATCGGATTCCTCCTCAGGCGGTGTGGGTTCAGTGGGATGATGACGACTGGCACCATCCGGCGCTCATCGCGGAACAGTACGCCGTTCTCACGAGTCGCGGCGTCGACGCGTGTTTCCTCCGTTGGCAGATGAAGTACGCGTTTGCACGCAACGCCGCGTGGTCTGACATACAGATGGGAGGGTTTGCCGGAACGCTGATGGCGCGGAACTTTCCCGAGGTCCGATATCCCGACATCGCGCGCTCGGAGGACTCGGCCTACGGCTTCGTGATCCAGCAGCGCTATCGACATTGCGACTGGGACAATCCCGCCGAGTACTACATCCGCTTCATCCACGGCCACAACACGTGGCCTGACTCGCATTTTGCCCTTGCGAGTCGGCGGTCGAATGAATGGCGGATGTCGATTGAGTCGGCGGACTATCTTCGGGCAACGTTGCCCCTCTACGAGCACGCGGTAGGCGGGCCGCGGGCCGCGGACCGAGCCGAGTCCCTCGGACTCATCTCGTCGATTGCGATGATTTCGCCGCAGCGCACGCTGAACTTTTTCACCGCCGTTGGCGATGCGTTCGGTGCCGGCGTCGCCGGCAAAGGCTTCGCGCTGGCTCTGGCCGAACATGTGGACCTGCGCTTGGCGATTGTGTCACCGCCGAATGTGCCCTGGCGGTCGCAGATGTCTTCCCCGGAGGAGATTCGCGCCCTGGAAGCCCTGGCCGAAAAATCCGTCTCGCGCGAAGCCTCATCGTTCGTTCGGGGAGCACCCATAGCGCGCCGATGGCATTGTCCCGATGACTGGCCGCGGCGCGGTTCCACGCTCGGACACGGGAATCGCCGCGGCGCATTCGTGGGCCACGTGTTCTGCGAATTCGAGCGACTTCTGCCTGAAGAGATTGAGTTTCTGCGGCAGGCCGACTGGATCACGACCGGTTCCGACTGGGCGACACGCGTGCTGCTCGACCACGAGTTGGAACGTGTCGCGACAGTCCACCAGGGCGTCGAACTCGACCTGTTTCATCCACCCGACACGCCCGTCGCGCGGCCACCTGAGTTGGAAGGGAAGTTTCTCGTCTTCAGTGGCGGAAAGTACGAATACCGCAAAGGGGTGGATCTGACCATTGCGGCGTTTGCCGCGTTTGCGCAGCGGCACGCGGACGCGCTGCTGCTCATCAACGCCTTCAACCCCTGGCCCTGGAGTCAGCGAGGATTGGCGGTCTCAGCACACTTTCAGTTCGCGCCTGTGCGGACCTATCCCGACGACTTCGCCCAAGTGCTCGTCAAGAACGGCATCCCGTCCGGTCGATTTCGAATTCTCGAGCCTGGTCCACGTGCGGATCTGGCGCGTACCATGGCGATGAGCGACTGCGGCCTGTTTCCAGTTCGCTGCGAAGCAGGCACGAATCACTTCCTGATGGAATACATGGCCTGTGCCCGTCCCGCGATCGCCACCTACACCAGCGGCCTCCTCGATATTCTTCGTCCTGGGCTCAACAGTGTGGGCTTGACGTCATTCCGACAGGTGCAGCCGGCATTGACAGCCGCTGAAGCTCAGCGTGGTTTGTGGAACGAGCCGACGGTCGATGAAATCGTTGAAGCACTCGAGTCGCTGTATCGATCCGAAGAGACGCGCGACAGGCTTGGCCGGGCGGCGGCGCAGGACATGGGCCCCTTCTCGTGGTCTCACTGCGCCGCGCGCTTACTGCAAGTCATCGATGCAGCTAAAACCGAATGAGCGACAATATAACTCAAACGATTGTTCTGTCCAAATTCATCCACCGGCGCTTGGCCCGTTCCACGGTTGGAAATGCGCCCGCCGAGATGTTTGTGACAGTGTCCTTCGACTTATTTGAGCATCATCATCAACTAGTTGCACTTGGAACTTGAAACCGCCTTCTGTGGAACCGCTCGATTTGCTTATTTTGGATCCCGGGCTTAAGGATATGGGCAGCCATCATCATCAACTAAACCTCGTTGTCAACAGATACTTCACGTCTAGAGGAGTGCCGGTCATTGTGGCTGCGAATCGCGTTTCCAAAGGAAAGGTCTTTCCTTACACAGTGAGCCCCGCATTTAGTTACTCCCCTTACGACGACTCCGATACAACGCGTTCGAAAGATTATTCAATTCAAGTGATAACTACGGCCGCCGAAGTACGTAGCATTTTCGCAAACAGAAAGCGTCCTTATGTTCTACTAATTCATACAGCTACATCGGTACTGTTGCGGGCCATAGCGTTGGCTATTGAGGCTACCGGCATTCAGCATCCGAGGAGTGCGCTTGTCGAACTCATGTTCCGCCCGGACTCGTTCAAAATGGAACATCCAGCTAAACTAATGGAAGACATTGGCGTATTGCGGTATTCAATGGCGCTAAAACATTTGGACCAGGCTTTTAGTAAAGTTCAGGTGCCATTGAAAATGGCGACATCCTGTTCTGAGTTTGTTGATTTCTATTCACGACTGGTCTCAAGAGAGATTTTCTCTCATCCCTTCGCGCTTCTTTCGGAAGAAGCGGCAAAGAACAATGCTGCGGCACCGCTGGAAAGAAGCAAGGCGCCGGTTCATGCACTGCAAGTGCTCTGTTTTGCCGGGGATGCTCGGCTGAACAAGGGCATGGAATGGATAACTGATGCCGTCACAACACACTTCGCAAAGCAATTGGCCCATATCACCTTCAGTTTTCAGTGCGGTGGAAATCGATTTTCGAACTCCGCAATCGAACGAGTGCTAACAAAGCTGGCAGAAGCGAAAGATCGATTAGAAAACGTGATCGTTATCGACCATGTCGTAGATGACAATAGCTGGCACGCATTCCTGCAGTCCTTTGATCTTATCTTTGTTCTGCAGGACCCGCGGTCATATGGGAATAGGACTTCCGGTCTTTTTTGGGATGCACTTCTTGTAACCAGTGATCCTGCGACTGTTGTTCTCGCGGCGGATACCCTTTCCGCACGACTGGCCGCCGAGTACGCATTACCATGTCAGGTCATCAAATATGAAGACACCAATGCATTGTGCGATGTAGTCAGGCGCCACGCGGGCAGAACGGGTTTCCCGCCCCCAGGGCACTTTGGTGATTATAGAAAGGCATTTTACGGTGTTGGTCACGATCGTTTCATCCACGAAAGCTTGTGTCCAGCCAAGGAGGTTAGCGTGCACGCCACGTCCGCTCCTCCCTCGTAATGCAATGATAGCGCGACCAGATCAAATGAATGCACCTGGCTTGAACATCATGATCGCCATGCCGGTAAGAAATGGTGAGAAATACATTGAGGCCGCTGTATCCAGTATTGTCTCCCAAGATTTGACAGAGGTTGGGCGCGTTCATGTTGTCGTTCAAGACGCATGCTCGAGAGACAATACGATTGCCGTGCTTAGATCATTCCTTTCGGCGGCGGTGGCCGCAGACAAAGTGGCCACAACGCACTTTGAATTTGAGGCCATAAGCGAAGAGGATTGCGGCATGTACGACGCGATCAACCGGGCAATGGACGCCACGCTCAAGTCGTGCATGTCCTTTGATATCTTTACCTGGCTGAACGCGGACGATGTTATGCGTTCTGGTGCATTTGCCAACCTTGTGGAAACCTTCAGCAGCAAGGAGGTCCAGTGGGTGATTGGACGAGCTGTCGATATCGACGCTCAAGGGGGCATTCTGCGAGACGCGGAGCACCAGAAAATCGACCTCGAGTTGCTGCGCAAAGGCCTTTTCAATTACAGAGGGGGCCCATGGGTGCGTGCAGAGTCAACGGCCTTTCGATCTTCGTTTATCCGCAGATTGGGATGCATGAATAAGGACCTTCGCCTTGCCGGCGATATGGATCTGATAATCAAGGCTGCGGAGCAATGTGCGCCAACCTATGTTGGGTACGGAATCAAGGGCTTTCGTCGTCACGAGCAGCAATTATCGAAAGATCTCATTCAGTACGAGTATGAGAGAATTCGGATATTGTCTTCGCGTGGAATGGAAGCAGGAACAAACGATGGCGCCGAATGAGCTGGTGTGCCATTTGACCTGCCGTGTGTTTTGCGTTCGCGTGCGGCAGCGAATCGGCACGCCTGGCTCGCGACCGATTGGTTGCGTTCGCCGCCGTATCGAGACCGCGATCGGAGGGTGATGGAGACGCTTCGCTTCCTATCGACAACCGGCTGCAGCCGGATAGCCGAAATCGGCGTTGGCATCGGCGAAACGTCGCTCGCCTTCGCCCAGTACCTCGCCGGCGCGGGAGTGCTAAATCTGTTCGACAGGCGGAAGACGGTCGACGCCGTCGCCGCCATGCTGGGGAGCAAGGGCTTCACCAACGTACGCGCGCACGGTTGCTCCAACCGGCTGCTGGACTCCTACAACTGGTCGCTCGCGCAGCTGCTGCGCGAGCATCGCGAACCAATCTTCGACTACGTGTTCCTTGACGGCGCTCACACGTGGGTTCACGACGCCCTCGCCTTCTTACTCGTCGATCGGCTCCTCGTGCCTGGCGGCTACCTTGACTTCGACGACTACGACTGGACCATCGCGTCCTCGCCGACGACCAACCCCCAGCGCGTCCCGGCTATGAACGCGCTCTATACCGAAGAGCAGATGCGCACGAAGCAGATCAAGATGGTCGTCGATCTCCTGGTGCGACGCAGTTCCGGCTACGTCGAGGTTGACGAGAACAAGATCTTCCAGAAGGTTCGCACCTGATCCAGCGCTCGTACCACAACGTCAGATCGAGCACCATCCAGATCCTCGACGAGTGATCCGCCAGGCTGCCGCCGTGCTTGGCGAGACACCGGTCCGCCACGTCGTGGTTGAAGAATTGGTGCCCGCGCAAGCGTAATGGGCGAAACCGCTCGTCGTCTCGGTCACCAGGCCTCTCGTTTCATGTCGAAGCCGGCGACACGGACGCATCCTGAGCGAACCAGCGGGGTAGGGACCTCTTCGACAGTGACCTCGCCGTGCCTGAAGAACACCTGCCGCATCCTGCGTCGGGATATACTGAACCGTAGCTGTTTCACCGGGATGGAGCGCCCGCAGCGCTTGGATCAACCAGATGCGTCTTGGACAAATCCGGACTCAACGATCTACCAGATGGACATCAATGCGCTGCGTACGGAGCGGAAGCGGGCGGGGCAGTTTCCGCCCGACAAGGAGAAGCATCATCCGGCGCACGCCGCTGTGCAGGCATTTCGAGCATCATGTTTTTGCCTTCCTGAACAAATGCGTGATTCCCAAACCTTTTGGACGACCCGGTTACCTCACTGCTTTGAAAGAAATCCGTTTAACTTCGCTCTTTAACGCGGCCAACCCGCACAATCAAATCACCCAGTCTGAAGTCGTTTCAGTCCAATGCCTGAATTGAAAGATGCTCTATGATTAAAGGCTGCCGTTCCGCCAACACACCACACCTCGTACTGTGCGCGGGCATTCCGAGATCTGGAAGTACCTGGGTGTACAACGTCACGCGGTTATTGCTTGAAGCCGAACGCTCGGCAACTGTCTACGGGTGTTGGATTGCCGACTATGATCCGTCTCGAACCGCCAACTTTCACGTTGTAAAGATTCATAAAGGCAACGATCACATTGCCGCTCGGTCACAGACCATTATTACATCGTATAGAGATCTCAGAGACATAGCGGCATCAGCCTGGTTGAGAGGATGGATAGCTAACGAGCAGCAAGCTTTGCAATTTGTAAGGAACGCTGTCGCCTGGCACGCCTACTGGCTGAGGTTCAGCGCACTTGACTTGCGCTACGACACAATCAAGGATGCACCTCTTTCAGCTATTGAGCAGATGGCGGCCCGACTCCATTGCACCAGCGGCATTGACTTTCCTTTTATTCTAGCGAAGACAGATGCCTTGCCGATGCCCACGCCTGGCGAACAGCCAGATCCAGTTACGTTATTGCACGCTCGACACAGAATGAATGGCAGAAGCAGCTATTTCAATGAGATTCTCCCAGCGACCGTCGTCGCGCAAATCGAGAATACATTTGGGACATGGCTTCAAGCGCGCGGGTTTATTGCTTAGACTCGGAGCGAGAATCTAACCTGAATGTCGCATAGACCTCTCGCTGTGTATTGTTTGTCTCCCTGTCGGAATGTTTGCGATTTTCAAGCGACAGTCCGTCACCCCCTCGCTGGCGGGGTGAGGCGTGAACTCGTGCTCGCCATTTTTCGAAATCTTCGCCATTTCTGTCATCCCTTGACTGATAGGAGACTAAAGGTGGGCGGCGCTGTCTTCTGTGCCAAACGTGACATTGCACAGGGAAGCGAGCATGGAACGCAGCCTGTCGTTTGCGGGATAGAGTCGCTGACATACCTGCGCCGGCGGTGCCTTGAGCGTGCCGCCTTCGACATTGTGAAGGAGCACGGCGTCCGTCATCACATCCAGGATCCGCAGTCGGTCGTCCGCGAGTTCGCTTGCGTACTTGCGCCTGGCGGTCTGGCGAAGACTACCCTCTTCGATGTATCGCGCGACCGGCTGGCGTTGCATCTCCACGGCGGTGACATCGAGTACATTCGCATATTCCGAATCGAGGGACAGGCAATCGTCATCGACGACATCGCGAGCGTCCCGTTCGTGGCGACTCTGAACCGGCGCCGAAGCTACTCGAACTGGTACGGCAAACGGCTCTGGTCGGCTCAACGCCTGGCTCCACCAAGAATTGAGTTGTCGAAAATAGAGTTTGACGCACCCACCCTATTGGCGTAGTGTCGTCGCTCTAGGTCAAACGAGGAAAACTACATGTCAGTTGAACAGGCGAAGACGTTTCTAGTGCGGGTCGATGAGGATGAGCAGGTGCGCGGGTCGGTGCAGGCCGCGTATACCGAGGAACTGCTGAAGTTAGCCAAGAAGCTTGGGTACCAGGTGAGTACTGACGACCTGAAAAAAGCGATCACCGAACTGAGTGACGTCGGTGACGAAGTCTCGTTGGATCAGCTCGAAAAGGTCGCAGGAGGCATCGCTCGGGCATTCCCTTCCCACTCGGACTCGATAACTAGATCTAGATAGGGAGATAAGGGGCGTCACGCGAACTCGGCACGCCCGAAGACTTGTTGACACGCGTACTATTGATCGCGGACCATCCAGCGGCGGACCGTGGGTTCGCGACGGTGGGGCGCCACGTGGCCATCGCCTTGCAGGCCAGCGGGATTTGGGACGTCCACTACCTTGCGCGGTTTGACGGCGAGGGTGACCGCAAGTTTCCATTTCCGATCTACTCGACACAGCGAACCGACACGGGCGAGGAGGCCGAGGAGCAGGTTTTCCCCGTTCTGGCCGCACGACTCGCCCGTGACCTTCCATCGAATCAGCGCGTCCTCTTGGTGCTGACGATCGGCACAGTCCTGCAGCAGGCCGCGTTGCTGCGCGCGAGCCTGACTGCCGGCATACGCGGCCGACTTCACGTCGCCGCGTACGTGCCCGTCGATTATGCGCCCCAGCCGGTGGCGCGCGCCGGATTCCTTCGGGCGGTCGACAGTCTCATTCCCTACACGCGAATGGGTGAGCGTGCGATCGAACACTGCTGCGCGTCTGCCGGGATGACGCTCGACCGTCCTATGCGCGTCATTCCGCACGGCGTAGATATAGCGGTGTTCCGGCCGCCGGCGCCGGCGGCTCGCGCCAAAGCCCGGGCGAAATATTACGAGGCGAAGAAGAATTCGTTCGTAGTGGGATTCTTTGGGCGGAACAGCCGCCACAAGCGCGTGGACCTGGCGCTGCGCATCTTCCGAATCTTCGCGCAGGGGCGGTACGCCATCTGTGGTGTCTGCGGGTCGACCACGATCGATGTCTTCGATCCGATCGGTTACGACTACGAAACGCTCGGACGATGTCGGCATTGTGGGTCGAAGCGCGTGACGAGTGGACGGCGCCAGCCCTCGGCGCGGTTGGTTCTCCACGCGGAAGTGCTGGGAGACGCCGATCAGATGGCGACAGAGGGGTGGGATCTTGTCGCGCTGATCAAGCTGATGGGTCTCGAATCGCAGGTGGTCCTGCACCATGGCCTGCGCATCGGCCGCGGCGTGCCGGCAGCCGAGCTCGCCCTGCGGATGGGCGCGTGCGACGTGCACCTGCTGCCCTACGACTCTGGAGGCTGGGAGTTGACGGTCCTCGAGACCGGCGCCTGCGGCGTGCCGAATGTCATCACGGATACTGGAGCGACACCCGAGTACGCTCGCCCATTCGCCGTCGTCGTCCGGGTCGGCGCGTACGACACGCAGCGGCGGGGCGACGTGCGCGGCCTGATGGACGAGGAGGCGGCCGTAGCCGCCCTCGTGCGGCTGGCGCGTTCAGCGCGCGAGCGGCGCCGGCTAGGGCGAGCCGGACTCGAGGTCGCTGCGGCTCACTCCTGGTCACGTGTCGGCGCGAGCTGGCTGGAGACGCTTGGCAAGATCGATCTAACCCGGTCCACGAGTCGCCCAGGCATCACCGCCATCGGCCCACTCATCTCCAGACGGCCAAGCCGAGCGCTGATGAATCAGCCGTAGGGGCCGGCTTTAGCCGGCCCAGGGGTCAGTCTTTCTGACCGGCGCCGCGCCCGCAGCACGGCCCACGGCGTGGGGCCGCCGCGCAACTCGATGAGGCTCGCGTACATGACCCCCTTCAAACAGGTTCGAAGTGCCCGACGGGAATTCTGCCCAGCGTACTGCAGCTTGTGGCCCAACGCGGTGAGCCTTCAAACATGCGGCGTCAGACGGCAATGTCCAGACTACAGGGACTCGCGTCGAATATTAAGCGACGCAAACACATGATCGTAAAAACTCCTCGCGCCCGCCGCAACAACGGCGATCTTCGCGCAGTCAGGTAACGACACCAAGACCTCAGCAGTCCTCCCTTTAGCCGAGAATACCTCTCCAGTAACACGAATCACCAAATCGACCGCTCGGTCGTCAGCGGCATATCCAACAGACAAAACCCTCGCAATTTCCAATCCAGACGTTAGGCCTTCTGCACTCTGCACCCTGAGCGCGCCACACACCACCTGCTCCGGCGACATATGGGCAAGAAGACCCAGCAAGTGCTCGCGCGGAATCCACCAGGACGAAAAATACTGATCCTTGGTGCGGCTGTCGCGGTTCAAACGCGACATCCACTCGGCGGCCCGGACAGGTCCGATACCGCTCGACACGCAATACTCGTAGTACACATCGAGATCGCCCGCCAACGTCCCGGTGAGTCGCACACCAAACTTATCTAGGTTCCTCATTATTGGAGCATTGTGTTCCAAGGAAAAGGTAGCGCATCCAAACGAGCTGACTATGTCATCTCGTGACATCACAAGGTTAAACGTGTCCAGCGCGTCAGAATCAGTCTCGCCAGGAAAACCAAAAAACAAGAAGCAATGCATCCAAATTCCGTGTCTGCGTGCGTCTGCCAGATTCCTCTCGATCACAAACCGCGGGGTCGGCTTACGCATCAGCCGCAGGACATTCTCTGAGAACGACTCCAGACCAACGTAGAGAGACCGAAATCCGACATTTCGAGCGCCAGCAAAATCCTCCTCACTATAGAAGTCCTCAAATTTAATCAGTCCTGTAAACGCGAAACCAGTTTCCTCGCAGTCCGGCAACTCCCTGGAAAGCCTTCTTAACACCTTCGGCGGAATCGCCTCGTCGTTGAACGCGAACTGTCTAACCCCGTAGATGTTGCTCAGTTCCATAATCGTCTGCACAACACTCTCGGTCCGGTATCCGGTGTACTTCTCACCGTAAACCATACCGTGATGGCAGAATTCGCACTTCCCCCAATAGCAACCACGCGATGCAAGAAGAGGAAGCGTGGTTTGGGCGGAGATGTAGTCACGCAAAGGCATACTGCGAAAGTCAGGAGTCGGGATCTTCTCTGGCGGTAGGGGGCCGCTTGGAGGCGTTTCCATAATCTCACCCCCAAATTTGTAGACAATATCCGGAACGTCGACATAAGCAACTTCACCAGCGCGCACATTCGCGAGAATTCGTTCGCAGGGTATCTCCCCTTCGTGACGAACAATAACGTCGAAGTAGCAGCCGAACCACTCCGCCGGAACGACACCCCGTTCAAAAATCCGCGACAGTATGGTACCCCCAATAATGACGGGCAAAGCTGAACGGCGTTTCAGCTTCCTGCCTATCAACAACGTGAAAAAGAGTTGCTCTTGGCCAATGCAGGAGAGACCCACGGTGCGCGGGGCATCGCGCAGAATCCTATCGACAACTAAGTCACTAAAAACGTCGAAAAGACGCGGTGGATTATCTACAAGTGAGACGAATACGTCAGATCTATAGGCGCCGCCCGGCACGCGGAACTCAAAAGGCGTTATCGAAAATCCATCTAAGATGTACGAAACCGTATTTAAATAGGTTCCGAGCGACTGGACAGCGATGTAGTTGGTGGTTACAAGATCTGTAGGAGAGACGTTTGTGATGTGATCTCTGATGCGTATTAAACGCATGAGATCGTCATAAAAATATCGTGAGTTGTGTAAAATGGCTCGATGCGTCTGTCGTTCGCGTGCCGGACAGTCACGCTGACCGAGTGACTTGCCGAGAACGTCAACTGCGGTCGTGGAGTAAAGCCAGTGGAAAAGCCAGATATTGGCGTCAATGTTGTCAACAATGTATCCGGCGCGCCCGAGCCAACCGGCCAGGGCTGGCAATGAGAGAGGCGGCTGGAACGGACTCCACTGAGGGGGAAAGACTATCGCGATGTCCGGCTTTTCCATTCTCAGGAGCACTCGTCGGAGTTGAAGTGGCAGGATCGATCAGGTCGGACTAGTCTACATCCTGTTGTTTGTATTAATATCAACTCCACCCGCAACCTGATCCAAAGCCTCGTCCGACAACTCAGTTGGTTTGGCTGGAATGACTTCCTGCATGGCTGCGTCACTGATGACTTGGCCCGTTTTCTTGCCTTGCTCTTCTTGGTTCATGGTGGTTCCTTTATTTCACTACTCAAAGCAGCTCTTCAATTGCCGTTGTTCACCTTGGCCGCGAGAAGGTGAAATCGGTCTTCTTTGGCATTGAACTTGCCGCGTACTCCAATACTATGTCAATTCTCGTTTAATTCCCGCTAGATTTATGTTTAATTGCGCTTTTGCCAATTAATGCCGTTTTGGCAGCGAAGTGGCCGTTTTTTTGCGCAAGTTCATTCAGTTCTATCGCCACTTTCGATACCTTGCCCGCGTCAATGACAGGAATACGATCTGCTTTGATGACGATGCAAAGCAGGCGGGCGATGACCACGCGGGTGGCGCTGAGGCATTCCACGCGGTGCGCGACGGTAGTTTGGGTGCGCTTGTCGAGCGCGCGGCTCGCCTCGTCGAACAACAGGATGCGTCGGTTCTTGACGCTGGCGCGGGCCACCATCAGGCATTCATTGCTTCCGGCCACCGAAGAGGGTACCCGCACCTTCGGCGATGGTGGTGTGCATGCCCATCGGCATGGCCTTGACGTCTCACCGGCTGTGCGCGCTGCGCAAATCGACGCCTCTTATGTTCGGTATCGCAACGACGGATGGCTGCCACGGAACGAATATTAACGTGACGAATCTGCGCGGCCCGCTTAGTATGGCCGGGATGAACTGCGCCTCGCGCGCCTGATCCGACAGTTAATGCCGAACACACGGGGCGGCAGGTTGAGCCCGCGCGGGGTGTCCTGCCGGCGAAAGCGTCACGAACAACGCGTTGCGAGACCTAACACGGCGCGGTTAAGTAACCATCTATCTTTCATGGCCACCGGGAGTCTCCCTTGCGCAAGGTCTTATACATTCTCGGCCAACTCTCCGACGCCGATGTCGATTGGCTTGCCCGCACCGGCAAGCGCATCAAGTACGTCAAGGGCGCGCAACTGATCAAGTTCGGCGTCGCCCTCGGCCAGGTCTTCCTGGTGCTGGACGGCGAACTGTCGATTCAAACCAACAAGGGGTTCGAGCTGGCCAGGGTGGGCTCGGGCGAAATCCTGGGTGAAATGTCGCTTGTGGATTCCCGCCCTCCTTCCGCGTCCGTGGTGGTACTGCAGGACGCTTTCGTGCTCGCGCTGGATAAGGCGGTGATTCAGGAAAAGCTCGATACCGACACCGGCTTCGCCTCGCGCTTTTACCGCTCGATCGCGATATTCCTGTCCGAGCGGATGAGGAGCACTGTCGGGCGCATGGGTTATGGCGACGAGGCCGCTGAAACGCCCATGGACGAAGACGAACTCGACGCCAACGTGCTGGACAACGTTCACCTCGCGGGCGCGCGCTTCGAGCGCCTGCTGCAGAAATTGATGGGATGAACGGCGCACCGAGACGCGGGCGTCGCACTCCTTCCGGACGCGGGCGTCGTCCCGTTTCGAGACGTGAGCATCGCACGCTTTCCGGATGCCCGCGCCCTAATCCTGCGGCCCTATCGCCGCCGGCGAACTGAGCATGGCTTGGTCGGCGAAACTGGCGAGATCCGCGGCAATGGCGCTGGGCACGTGCGCGTCGTTGCTGCTCGGGGTAGTTTCGCAAAATGCGCAGGCGCAGCGCATCCAGGATCTGCCCCGCGGCCTGAGCTTGCAAGCGGCGCTGTCGGCCGCGCTATCGGGCAATGCGAACGTGCTGCTTTCGCGCACGCAGACCGAGGTGGCCGAGGGCGTGGTGCAGCAGCAGCGCGGGCTGTTCGATCTCACGCTGAACGCGCAAGGCGGCAGCACGCGCGATATACGGCCTTTGCGCGAAGCCGAACGTCTTGGCTTTCTGCTGGGCGAATTCGACCTGCGCTACCAGCTTACCGATACCACTATCGCGCAAGCCGGCGTCGCGCAGTTGTTCATGAACGGGATGCAGGCGAATTTGGTAGCCACGTATACCAACGATATGGACAGCACATTTCCCGCATCCGGCACGCCGCGACAGGGCATCGGGGCCGTGACCTTCCAGCTGCGCGTGCCGCTGCTGCGCAACGCCGGAGATGTGACCGGCGCACCGCTGCGCGCGGCCGAAATCGAATCTTCGGCCGCGCGCGGAGAACTCGAATTCTCGGTGGCGCAGATC
>JBQMQE010000121.1:13141-13367 GCA_052172655.1 Burkholderiales bacterium | reverse complement strand
TGCCAGCCGTTGTTTTCGCAACGCAACAAATCTCCTGTTCAGACCGCAATGGATGCGCTTTGGATAATGCAGGGCCGTGCGAACCAACGGTTTTGTGCAGCTGCGTGAAAACATCGCAAAACGTCCTTCCAGGCGGAGGCATCGGGTGCGACCGCGTGTTTCTGGCGCTGATTCTTTTCGTGATTTTTCAGGGGATGAACCGGGGTAATTTGATCATTTGGTGAAC
>JBQMQE010000121.1:2629-13131 GCA_052172655.1 Burkholderiales bacterium | reverse complement strand
GCAAATCCTCGCTAGCCAAGAAATCCAAGGCTAAAATCGTTTTTGTTTGATCCAGATCAAAGCCAATCGTATCGCGGAAGCCCCCAATCGTTCCTGGAAGGAGGGCTAGACCATGGTCAAGCTCCGTAGCGTCACGCGCGCAGACAGCGACGATCTGCGCGCGCGTGTACATTTTTGTGCAGAGACCGGTCAGATCTGGCTGCACGAGCACCGCATGCTGCTGGTTCACGCCGAGGCGCAGGCTTCGCTGCGCAAGGAACTCATCGATACCCTCGGCATGGACCGCGCCCAGGGCTTGCTCACGCGCATGGGCTACGCCTCGGGCGTGCGCGACGCCGAACTCGCGCGCATCCGCGCCCAGGACTCGAGCGACATCGAAGCCTTCATGACCGGCCCGCAATTGCACACGCTGGAGGGCATCGTCCGGGTGACGCCGATCAAGCTGGAACTGGATCGCGTCGCCGGCAAATTCTACGGCGAGTTCCTCTGGGAAAACTCCTGGGAGGGCCAGTGGCACCGGCACTACTACGGCATACACACCGATCCGGTGTGCTGGACCCAGATCGGTTACGCCTGCGGCTACACCTCGGCCTTCATGGGCCGGCCGATCCTGTACAAGGAAGTCGAATGCGTCGGCACGGGTCACAATAACTGCCGCATCGTCGGCAAGCCCATCGAGGAGTGGGAAGACGCCAGCGAGTACAAGCATTTCTCCAATCGTGAATCGATCGCCGACCAACTGTTCGATCTGCAGACCCAGGTGGTGCAGTTGCGCTCGAGCATCGGCGAGAAGGAGAAACTCCCGGCGGACATGGTGGGGGTATCGCCCGGCTTTCGCGCTGCCTGCGAATTGCTCAAACAGGCGGCCAACAGCCGGATCACTGTACTGCTGCTCGGCGAAACGGGTGTCGGCAAGGAAATGTTTGCGCGCTCCCTGCACGATATGGGGCCGCGCCGCGATGCGCCGTTTGTCGCCATCAACTGCGCCGCCATCCCGCATGATCTGGTGGAATCGGAGCTGTTCGGCGTCGAGAAAGGCGCCTACACCGGCGCGCTCGTCTCGCGCCCGGGCCGCTTCGAGCGGGCCGACGGCGGCACGCTGTTTCTCGATGAGATCGGCGATCTGCCGCTCTCGGCCCAGAGCAAGTTGCTGCGCGTGCTGCAGGAAGGCGAACTCGAGCGCCTGGGCGACCAGAAGACGCGCAAGATCAACGTGCGCCTGGTGGCGGCGACCAATGCCGATCTGCGGCAACTGATCAAGGAACGCAAGCTGCGCTCGGACCTGTACTACCGGCTCAACGCCTATCAGATCGAGATCCCGCCGCTGAGGGAGCGCAAGCAGGATATATCGCCGCTGGCCAAGGGCTTCGTCGCGAAGTACTCGGTCATTCATGCGAAGAAGCTGCGCGGATTCACCGACAAGGCGAAGCGGGCGCTGCTCACCTACGATTGGCCGGGCAACATCCGCGAGTTGCAGAACATGATCGAGCGCGGCGTGATCCTGGCGCCGAGCGGAACCCGCATCGAGGTCAACCACTTGTTCTCTTCCTGCGCGGAGGAGCGTGCACGGGAGTTCGGCTTGGACACCAAGGGCGATCTCGGCGTCAATCGCGGCGAGAGCGGGAAGAGTTTGTGCGAAGCCGTGTTCAACGGCGTCATGACGCTGGATCAGGTCGAGACCATGCTGCTCGAAACAGCCGTCGACAAAGCGCACGGCAATCTCTCATCCGCGGCGCGGATGCTCGGCCTGACCCGCCCGCAGCTTGCCTACCGCCTGAAGCGCCTGCAGGAGAGTGCGCAAGGCGGGTCGGACATCGGCCTGGCGCCTTCCGCCGGCCCGTCGAGCGCACAACTCTGATGCAGGACGGGCTGCGCGGGCAGGTCGCGCACTACCTGCGCGAACACCACGTGATGACCCTGGCCAGCCACGGCGACGAAGGCGTCTGGACGGCGGCGGTGTTCTACGCCAACGACGGATTCACGATTTACTATCTTTCCGCGCCTACGAGCCGGCACTGCCGCAACCTGGCCGCGAGCCCGCGCGCGTCGGCTGCGATTCATGAGGATTACGCGGACTGGAGAGAGATCAAGGGCGTGCAAATGGAAGGAATTGCCTCCGCGCTTAGCGGCGAAGAAGAACAACGGGCGCGTCGCCTGTACGGCGCAAAATTTCCGGTTGTCGGCAAGCTGGAGCAGGCACCGGCTGCGATCGTCAAGGCCCTGGCGAAGGTGCGCTGGTACAAGCTCATGCCGGAACGGCTTTATTTTATCGACAACTCAAGGGGCTTCGGCCACCGCGACGAAATTGACCTGCGCCAACCCGGCGCGTAGCATGGCGAGCGCGCCAGCCGGGAAAAGGACTATCAGAAAAAGATGAAGCGTTCAGTGTGGCGGCGCGAATCGGATGCCATGCAGGCGTCGAAGCCGTGCTGCACCAATAAGCGTTCGAGCGCCGCCTCGAACCGGGGCGGATCGGCGACCGCTTCATATATCTCCATCCAGGTGGATGGGTCATCGTCGCGCCGCAGCAAGCTGCCCTGGATGCCCGCGTCCTGGCGCAGCGCCGACTGCACTTTCGCGACCACCGCGCGTACGCGCGCCGCTTCGGCCGGCGCGACACGATAGTAGATGTAATAATTCAGCAGCATTCGAAGTTTCTCTATTCGGCTCGCGAGGTTTCCCATTCTATCCCCAGCAATGAACCAGAAGTACATGGCGGTCATCTTCGACTTCGAAGGGACGCTGGTCGATTTCCAATGGCAGCTCAAGCCGGCCGAAGACGAATTGCGCCGTGCGTTCGCCGAACTTGGCTTCGACGGCGAAGCGTTCGCCAACGGCAATTACGCCACCATGTGGAATGCCGCCGCCGACCAGCTTGCGCAGCAGGAGCGCATGGACGAATTGCGCCAGACGCTGGGTCCTATCTACGACCGCTGGGATCTGGACGCGCTGAGCAGATGGACGCCTCGAGCGGGAGCCGCAGAGCTGCTCTGCCTGCTCGCGGCCGGGGGCTTGCGCGTGGGCATGGTCAGCAACGTCGGGCGCGGAGCGCTCACAAGCGCTCTGTCCCGTTTCGACTTCGCCCGCTGGCTGTCCCCGGTCGTGAGCCGCGACGAGGTGACCTGCATGAAGCCCAGAGCCGAGGGTATATTGCGGGTGCTCGCGCACTGGCAGATCGCGGCTGGCGATGTGCTCTTCGTCGGGGACAGTCGAGCCGACGTGTTCGGCGCGCGGGCGGCAGGCATGCCGGTGGCCATCATCCGGGGAGGGGAATGCAACGAAGTCGCTTTCGCCGACGCCGCGCCCGACCACATGATTTCGCAGCTAAGAGACCTTGTCGAGCCCAGCGCCAGTAGTTGAACGTGCCGCGTCGGCCGTTTTGAACCGGCCACGGTTCAGGCATTCACGACCTAGGCCGGCGCAAGCGGGGTCCAGCCGGTGAGGCGCCCGACTTCGGCCTTGACATAGTTCGACATGGCGGCGCGATCCGCCACCAACATCACCATCTGGAATCCCTGGTCGATGTAACGCTGCGTGAAGCGGGAACTGGCGGTGTGGATGCCGGCCACCACCTTGTGGCGCTTGCAGGTTTCGAGCATGCGGTTGACGGTGGCAACGTGCTTCGGATCGTCGTTGTCCATCACCGGCGCCAGACCCAGCGCGAGCGCGAGGTCGGTCGGCCCGATGTAGGCCGCGTCCAGGCCGGGGGTCGAAATAATCTCATCCATTTTCTCTATGCCTTCGGGCGTCTCGATCATCACCACGCACGCCATTTCCCGGTCAGCATGTTTCTGGTAATCGGCACCGCCGTAGAGCAGCGCCCGGTTCGGCCCGTTGCTGCGCATCCCCATGGGCGGATAGCGGCAGGCCGCGACGGCGCGCTCGGCTTCGGCGCGATTGCTCACCATCGGCACGATCACGCCGTAGGCGCCGGCATCGAGCACCTTCATGATCATCGCAGGCTCGTTCCAGGGCACGCGCACGAAAGGTGTCACCGCCGTGGTGGAGATCGCGGTGAGCATCGGCACCACGTCCGAGTAGTCGATGCAGCCGTGCTGCATGTCGACGCAGAGCCAGTCCACCCCGGTGTGCGCCATCACCTCGGCAGCGAAGCAGTGCGGAATCGTCAGCCACGCACCAACTGCCGGCTTGCCCTCGCGCCAAAGTTTTTTCACTGCGTTCATGCGCATTGCGGTTCTCCCTTGTTGTCGCAAAATTGGATTTAATCCTACTATACTATCGCGCCGACGACTGCTGGTGACGATTTGACGCTGATTCGGCGCAGGCGAGCACTGCCAGTGACGATTTCATTTGAGGACGCCTCCTGGCTTTTTCGCCTCGCGCATCGCGATCCGGTCCTGTGCGCCAGGTTTCGCGCCGCACGGGCAATCGATGATGCGGCCACGATCGAGGTCGGTGATGACTTGCACGGGAACGGGATAGAAAGGCTTCATCAATAGCTCCTGTTCAAATTGCTCCGGGCATGGCCTGGAAGTCCGAATGCGCGAGTAGTCGCGGAGCACGGCGACTTAGCTGCGCTCGCCGTCCTTGTCCTTTTTCTTGGCGTAGCCGCCCGCCTGCTGCGCGTACATCGGGTCGTCGTGGCAGGCCTGCGACGCGAGCGTATGGTAGATGCCGATCATGCCGTCCGAGGCCGGAGGCTCGGGGTCAAGCGCCACCTTGGCTAATGCGAGCGACAGCGCGGTGCGCTGCGCAAGCTCGCGCGCGAGCACCATTGCCTCAGGCAGCAAGCGTTCGACCGGGTACACGTGATTCGCAAGCCCCGTCCGATACGCCTCGCCGGCACCGATGCGTCGGCCCGTAAACGCCCACTCCTTCGCGATGCCGAGACCTACGATCTGCGGCAGGCGCTGCAGCCCCCCCGAACCAGGGATCGTTCCCAGCAGTATTTCCGGCAGCGAGAACTGGACATTGTCGGCGACCAGCCGAATGTCGCAGGCAAGTGCGAGTTCGAAGCCGCCGCCGGCGACGTGACCGTGCAGCGCCGCTATCACGGGCTTGCTGCACATCGCGACGCGGTTCTTGGTCGCGAAGTCAAGCTGCAGATAGCGGCGCGCTGCGGCCCCGTGGAACTGGCCCACCTCGCGCAGATCCGAGCCCGAGCAGAACGCGCGCCCGGCGCCGGTCAGCACGACGACACGCACGCCCTCGTCGAGTTCCGCCAGCTCGATCGCGGCTTGCACCTCGCGGTGGGTCGCCGAATTGCAGGCGTTGAGCACCTCGGGTCGGTTCAGCGTGACCAGCGCGACACCGTCGTCGAGCACGTATTGCAGATATTGGAACGCCGCCGGATCATTCATCTGGGCGCTTCCTCACCATCGTGACGTGCTCTCCGTCCTGCACGACTTCGCCGCGCTGGTTCACCAGTTCGACGAACTCGGTGATGATTCCCATGCCGGGCTTGCTGCGGCTTTCACGCTTGCCGATCGCATGCCAGCGCACGCGCAGCGTGTCCCCGATCATGATCGGGCGAATGAACCGCCATTTGTCCCAGGCGAGCGAAGCGACGCCTGTGCCCTGAGTATAGTTGGTCCGCCACGACAGTCCCTGGGCGATCGCAAGCCCCAGCAGGCCGTGCGCGATACGTGTGCCGAACTCGGTCTTCTTGCAGAACTCTTCGTCGGTGTGGACCTGGCTGTAATCGCCGGTCAGTCCGGCGAAATTCACCAGATCGGATTCGGTGATCGTGCGACCGGGCGACAGCCGTTGTTCGCCGACTTTGAACTCCTCGAACCAGAGCCCGAGCACGACGCTTTCGGGTTTTGTAGCCATCATTTCATTCCTCCATTGAATTCGGCAGCAAGTCCGAGCGCAGCTTCGCCCAGGACACGCGCGTCCATCGTGCGCAGCGGATCGGCGACGCGCAGCGCAAACCCGACCTGCGCCCTCACGTCGCGCTCCACATCGATTCCGGGCGCGACCTCGACCAGCTCCGGTCCGCGTGCGCCGAGCCTGAACACCGCACGTTCGGTGACGTAGAGCACGCTCTGGCCCTGCGCAAACGCGCGCTTCGCGTTCAGCGTGATCTGCTCGACTTGCGGCACGAACTTGCGGATTCGTCCTTCCTGCACAATGCTCATGCGGCCGTCGACCACCTCGACTTTCAAGCCGCCGGACGTGAGCGTGCTGCAGAACACGATCCGCGGCGTGTTCTCGGTGATGCTGTTGAACCCGCCCGGGCCGTTCCACTCACGGGCGAACTTGCTCACGTTTACGTTGCCGTCGGCGTCGACCTGTCCGACGCCAAGGAACGCGATGTCGAGTCCGCCGCCCTCGTAGAAGTTGAATTGGAACGCCGAATCCATGATCGCGTCGGCGTTGAGCGCCGGCACGAACGAGCCTCCCAGCGCGGTCGCCATCAAGCCGCCGAAGATGCCATGCTCGTTGGTGAACACCACTTTGTCGAGCACGCTTTCCTCGAGCGCGATGCGCGGCAGGTGGGTTGCCACACCCGCGCCGAGATTGACGACGTCGCCGCGGCGCAGCTCGAGCGCAGCGCGGCGCAGCAGCGCGCGTTCGACAACACCTTCGAGCCGCGGTAGCCCTGCGAGCGGCGCCTTGAGCGATCCTGCAAGAAACGGATTCCAGCCGCGCAGCGGATCGGCCATCTCCGCCGATAGCTGCGTCTGGCGCGGATGGACGACGATGGCGTCCACCAGAGGGCCGGGCACGCGGACCAGCCGCGGGTCGAGGCTTCCGCCGCGGGCGACGCGCTTCACCTGGGCGATCACCGCGCCGCCGCTCGCCTTGGCCGCTGACGCGAGCTCGAGCATGCCGAGCGTGTTCGGCTCCTCCTCGAAGCTCAGGTAGCCGTTTTCATCGGCGGTCGTAGCGCGGATGATCGCGACGTCGATCGGAAACGTCCGGTAGTACAGGTATTCCTTTGCGTCGACGCGCTCGAGCCGAACCGGCGGATGTGTAGACTTCGCGTTCATGCAACCGCCCTCAATGCGCGGATCGAGGAAGCTGCCGATGCCGACGGTGGTGAATATTCCCGGCTTGCGCGCCGAGATCGCGGTCAACAACTGCACCATCGTGCCCATGCCGACCGTATATCCTTCGCACGCACCGGAGCGAACCAGTTCGATCAGCCGCGGATGCCGGTAATTGCTGAACGAAGCGCCAATGAGCCGCGCGATCATGCCCTCGTGCGCGAACGCGTTGAGACCGCCCTTGCCGCCCCGGTCGCCCGGCGCCATCGGCGATACCAGCGTCAGATCGCGCGGATGCGCGCCGGCGAGAAACCTTTGCTCTAGCGCATCGAGTACGAGATCGGCTTCGAGCACGGGCCCGGTGCCACCGACGGCTACCGTGGCGCCGTCTTCGATTCGCGCCACCGCATCAGCGGCGCTGCAGATCTTGCCGCTCATGCGCCGGCCTCCGGCGCCGCGCCGTGTTCGGCGCTTGCAATGACGCAACCGAAGCCGTTGCAGCGGCGCATCGCGCCCACGGCGGGCGAGGGCAGCACCGAAAAGATGGCCGACAGCGTTTGCGTCATCGCGACCCGCGCCTCGACGCCGGTAATCATGGTTTCGACTCCTGATTCTTTCTAGTGCTTGAACTGGTCCGTGTTATTCTGGTAGCGCTTGTCCGCATGGCACGCATCCGAGATGAGGCCATGAAGGCTCGCCGCGACCTCGGGCACGCGGCCCACGCGCAGCGCGACCTTGGCGTAACGCACGGCTTCCGGCGGCAGCTTCGCGATCGTCTCCGCCCACGCCATCGCCGCCGCCAGTGCTTCACCCTTGGCTACCGCGCGATTGACGAGCCCGATGGCGGCTGCCTCGGTCGCATCGATGCGTCGGCCGAGCAAGATCATCTCCGTCGTTCGGGCGAGGCCGATCAGCGCCGGCAGGCGCTGCAGCGCGCCGGACCCCGGAACACTGCCCAGGCCCATTTCGGGAAGACCCAGCTTCACCGTCTCGTCCGCGATGCGCAGATCGCACGCCAGTGCCAGCTCCAGCCCGCCGCCCAGTACATAGCCGTGCAGCGCCGCGATGCTGGGCAAGGGGGAGGACGCCAGGCGCTCGAACACGATCCACGTCTGCTCGACGAAGCGGCGCAACGCAGTTGCGTCGAGCCCGCGCATGTGCGCAAGATCGGCGCCGGCGGAAAACGCCTTTTCGCCAGCGCCCGAAACAACGATGGCGCCGACCCCGGGATCGGTTTCGAACGAGGCGATCGCCGCAGCCAGCGCATCGCAGGTCACGCCGTCGATCGCGTTTAGCACGCGCGGGCGATCGAGCCGCAGATGCGCCACGCGCCCGCGTCGTTCGAGCGTTACGGGCGCGCTCACGCGATCACGCCGGCAAATGTTCCCGCCGCAGCTTCAGGACCGTGCGGCGTCTTCCGGATTATCACCGGCCGTGCCCATTGCGCGTCGGTGTGCGGGTAATCCTCGCGATAGTGGCTGCCGCGTGTCTCCTTGCGCAAGCGTGCGGCCGCGATCATCAGCGTGCCTACGTCGAGCAGATTCATTGCCTCGCTCAGGTCGGTGAGTTGCATCACGTCGTCGGCCTGAAAGCGATCCGCAGCAATTTCAGCGCGCAGCGCCTCGAGCTCGTCCTGCGCACGTGCCAGGCCGCGCTCATTACGAACCACGAGCACGCCCCGGCTCATCGTCGTCTTCACGCGCCGCAGCGCCTCCCGCGCGGGAATGCTGCCGCGCGCGCGGAACAACGCGTCGATCTCCGGCAGCGTGGTGTCGTCGGGTCGTGGCGACTTGCGCGCGCGGCCAACCTCGGCCGCGCGGCGGCCGGCGCGCTTGCCGAACACCTGCGTGTTGAGCAGCATGTTGCCCCCGAGACGGTCGGCCCCGTAGGGTCCGCCGGCGGTCTCGCCGACGGCGAACAGCCCCGGCACCGTCGTCTCGCAGTGCTCTGAGATCACCAGGCCGCCGTTGATCGCATGCCCGAACAGCCCGACTTCGAGCGGCTCCCGCGTGACGTCGACGCGCTTCTTGAGCAGCCACTGCTTGGTGATCGGCCACATGACGGCAAGATCGCTGCCGGGCGCAAGCACGCTTTCGTCGACGTCGCGCAGGTCCAGGCGAAAGCCGCCAAGCTCGGTGACGCGCCCGGCGTCCATCGCCTTCCTGGCGCCGATCTCCAGCCACCTCGAATCGTCCGAGGCGCTGAACGGATAGTGCTTGACCTTGGCTCGCATCACTTGCTGCGAGGTGACGCCGGGCGGAAGCATATCGTCCAATACCGGCCTGCCATCGCCGTCGACGAATCGCGGATTGAACGCCCAGAACCAGGTCATGATCATGTTCAACGCCGGCTTGATCGTGCCGAAGCCCGCCTGCATGAATTCCATGTTGACAAGTTCGGCGCCGGCGCGATAGCCGAACGCGTAGCCGTCGCCGGTGATGTCCGGCGGCATGAGGCTCAGCTCGAACAGTTGGCCGGCGCCGCCGGTCGCGAGCACCGTCGCGCCGGCGTTGATCTGCAGCAGCTTGCCCTCTGCGCTGAGGCCGAGCACGCCGTCGACGCCGCGGTCGTTGCGCAGCAACCCGAGCACGACCGTGCGTTCGAGGACGGTGACGCCAAGCTTTTGAATCTCGTTCTTGAGCGCGACCGTGATCGGCTTGCCGTGATGGTAGATCTTGCGGTTGCGCGCACGGGACGCGAAGTCACCCATTGCGACGAGCGGCTTGCCGGTTTTCGGATCAAGCACGAACTCGACGCGCCAGCGCTCCAGATCGGCCGCCGCGGACACCGCTTCGTCGGCCAGCACGCGCACCAGCCGCGGATCGCTGCAGCCCTGGCCGACGCGCATAATGTCGGCGAAAAGCACGTCCGGTGAATCGAGCGGGTCGCCGGCACCGTCGGGAACGGAAAAGCCCGCGAGTTCGGCGACGCCGAATGCAGTCGCACCGCTTGCGGTCAGGCGCCCCTTGAGCACGAGTACCGTGCGCGCGCCGGCCGCGGCAGCGTCGTAGGCGGCGCGCAGTCCCGCGCCGCCCCCGCCGACGACTACCACATCCGCCTCGATCGTCTCGGCTGCGCCGCGAGTCAGCACAAACCACCCGGCGCCATGGCCTCTCCCACGCCGCGCCGCTGTACGTTGCTCGCGATCATCAGGCGCTGAATGTCCGACGTGCCATCGAGGATTCGATAGGCGCGGCAATCGCGGTACAGCCGCTCGACATAGAACTCCTGCGACAACCCCATCGCGCCGTGGATCTGGATGGCGTTGTCCGCGGCGCGGCCCGCCGCCTCAGTGCAGAACAGCTTGGCGATCGAAACTTCCTGCACCGGATCGAGTCCCGCATCGTAGAGCGCGGCCGCGCGGTACAGAAGCAGCCGCGCGGTATAGACGTCGCTCGTCATGTCCGCCAGCTTGAGCTTGATCGCCTGAAACTCGCCGAGTTTCTTGCCGAACTGCTGGCGGGTCTTGAGGTATTCCACCGTCGCGTCGACCAGCGCCTGCTGCACGCCCACCGCCTCGGCCAGCAGCGCGGCCAGACCCACGTCGAG
>JBQMQE010000121.1:0-2619 GCA_052172655.1 Burkholderiales bacterium | reverse complement strand
GCTGGCGGGTTTGCGCGTGCGCGAGCGAAATCTCCAGCGCACGCGAGCACACGCCGACGGCGCGTGCGGCAGCCCACAACCGCGCCCGGCCGAGAATGAACTTTAGGACTTCGAATCCGCCGCCCACGGTTCCGAGCACATCGGTGTCGGTCGCTTCGCAATCCTCAAACGACACCTCGGCGCTGCCGGACCCGGCAACGCCCATCAGGCGATCCGGCTTGCCGACGTTGATGCCACGCCGCTTTTCCATGACGAAGATCGTGATCCCGCCTTTTCCCCGCTTGACGGGATCGGTGAGCGCGGAAACAAGGAAGATGCCGGCGCGACTCGCGCGGCTGATCCACAGTTTGGCGCCGTTGATAATCCATCGATCGCCGCGCCGCTCGGCGCGCGTCTTGATGCCCGCCGCATCGGACCCGGCACCGGCTTCGGTGAGGCAGAACGCCGAGAACAGTTCGCCGCTGGCCAGTTTTGGAAGATACTGCTGTCGCTGCGCTTCGGTGCCCGCGAAGCGGATTGCGGCGGCCGGCGCACTGGGGGCAAGAAAGAACGTGACGCCACCCGGTCCGTGGCTGAGCGCCTCGAGTGCCACGCACGAGGCGACCTCGCTTTCGCCGCTGCCGCCGTACGCCTCGGGAATCGAAAGCCCAAACAGGCCGAGCTCACGCGCCTTCGCCAACAACTCCTGTGGAACTTCGTTCGTCTGCTCGACGACGCTCGCGCGCGGCTCGATTTCCTCAGCCACGAACCGGCGCAGGGCGTCGCGGAACTGGGTCAATTCTTCAGGGGGATCGTACCGCATTGATGCGTTCTCCTCCCGCACCTCGGACAATCAGGCGCAGGACTTTCACTAGATGGATTGATATATTGCTGTGTGAATTAGAATACTAAACCAGTATAATTCTGTCAACTCCTGGATCCTTCCGCGACCGCGGAGAACGGAAATTTTGCGAAATACAATGGACAAGACCTTGCGACAAATTACGGCGGCGTCGCCTGCAGTGCGCGACGCGACGGGGTCATCGAATGAGCGCAAGCAGGTTACGGCGCTGGCGCGCGGTCTGCAGATTCTGCAATGCTTCACGACGACGCGTAAGCAGCTCGGTAGCGCCGAGATCGCGCGCATCACGGGATTGCCGCAGGCGACGGCATGGCGCCTGTGCCAAACACTGTTGCGCGCCGGCTTTCTGAGCACATCACTCGGCAACCAGCGATTGCAGCTGGGCGCGTCGGTGCTGGCACTCGGCTTTGCCGCGTCCGCCGCGTACGACATTCTGGAGGTGGTGCGTCCGCGCATGCAGGCGCTCGCCGATCGTTTTAATGCCTCCTGCTCGGTGGCGGGCCGCGACGGCGTGGACATGGTGTATCTGCAGCGGTGTGTCGCCCAGGCGATGCTGGGGATGAATCTACAGCGTGGATCTCGCATTCCCCTCGTAAACACCGCGCTGGGATGGGCGTATCTCGCCGCGCTTGGGGAGAGCGCACGCAGCGCGGCGCTGCGCGAGATCCGGCGATCAGATCCTGCGAACTGGCCCGCCGTTGAAAGTCAGCTCGACCTGGCGCGGCGCGATTATGAGCGCAAGGGCTATGTGCTGCGTAAGGGACTCGCACACCGTGGAATCATCGCGATCGCAGTGCCCATCATCTCCACCACTAATTCGCAGGTGCTCGCCATCAACTGCAGCGCTCAAGCGAGCGCTATCTCAGCAAAGCAGCTTGAAACCGCAGTTGCGCCGCTGCTCAAGGAACTCGCGAGTGCGATTGGCGGCGCTCTTTCGAGTACTGCAGCATTGACGCCGGCCGAACAATGACCATCGCAGACGGCCTGTCTTGAGTGAAAGCCAACTGGATTGCCGTACAGCTATCCAGCCGGTACTCCTCGGCAGCGTCACGCTCAGGCGACGCGCCGCGTGCGGCCGTCCGGCGCGAGCAGGCCCGCGGCGATGAGCGCCTGTCTGATGCGCTCGACTTCTTCGCCGGATAGCTTCACCAGGGGCGGGCGCACGGCAGCGCAACGCAGCTTGCCCAACAGCAGCAGCGCTTCCTTCATGCGGTTGTGCATGTCCGTGCGGGGATCGGCATAGAACACGGCGGAGGTGGCGCGAATGCGGGTATTGAGTTCGCGCGCGCCGACGAGGTCGTCGGCCTGGATGGCGCGGTACAGGCGCGCCTGCAGATCGGCAATGACGCTGCCGCTGCCCGAGAGCAGGCCGTTGCATCCCATCACCAGCGAGCTGAACAGCCAGGCGCTGTGCGTCGAGAGCACGTTCACGGGGCGTGGCAGGGTCTGCAACACGCGGATGTGCTGCTCGTGCTGCTCCGGGCTCGCGCATCCGTCCTTGATCGCGCGCACGCTCGGCACGGCCTCGATGATCTTCAGCAGCGTCGCGAGCGGGTAGCCCTGCCCGCTCGCGAGCGGGTACTGGAACAGCACCAACGGCAGGTCGGTGACCTCCGCGATGCGGCGAAAATGCTCGACCGCCATTTCCGGCCGCTGGCCGTAGCGAAACACATTGGGCGGGAACACCAGCAGCCCGGATGCGCCCGCCTCCGCGGCCATGCGCGCGATGCGCTGGGCCTCGAAGCTACCGTCGGCATAAATGCCGTTGACGATGGGCA
>JBQMQE010000120.1:0-13375 GCA_052172655.1 Burkholderiales bacterium | reverse complement strand
TCTTCCGCCTGTTCAAGCCATCATAACATAGTAAATTACATTAGGTATTGGCTATATGCTATTGAGAATATTATCAATACTGTTTTTATTTCTTCAGGGTACGAGCGCGGCCGCGGGATCGTATGACGACCTGCTGGCTGCGATAAAGCTAAACGACATTTCCGCGGCCGAAGCGCAATTCGCGAGGGGCATGGACGTAAACACGAGCGACCGCGGCGGCAATACCTTGCTCATGATCGCGATTCGGGAGAACCACACGGATTTAGCCAAGCGCCTACTGCAGCGGCGAGCCAAGGTGAACGCCAGGAACCAGTACGGCGAGACAGCACTGATGCTGGCCGCGGCCAACGGCAACCTGGAACTGGTCGAGATGTTGGTAGCCCAGGGTGCCGAGATCAAGCTGGCGGGCTGGAACCCGCTGATCTACGCGGCCTGGGCCGGCAGGACCGAGATCGTGAAATATCTCCTGGATAAAGGAGCGGACATCGATGCCGTGTCGTCGAATGGAACCTCGGCGCTGATGATGGCGGTGCGCGGCGGACATTTCGACACAGTTAAGCTACTGCTTTGGGAAGTGGCAAACCCGAACATCAAGAGCGACGCAGGCGCAACCGCGCTGCAATGGGCGCTGAAGGGGGGAAATACCGAGATTGCGGACCTGCTGAAACAGGCGGGGGCGAAGGAGTAGCCGTTAGCACAAGTAAACGGCGGATTTCCTAAGAACTGCTATTTAACATAATACACATATGCGCATTAACCTCACGCCGAATCCTTTAATTCCATCGATCTTGCGGCGGTATCGGCAGCGAGAACACCGGCACCCCTTCCTCGCGCAGATCTTCTGTTTCCGCACGGGTGGCGACGCCGCGTATGCTGCGCTGGGGCGCCTCCTGGTAATGGATCTTGCGTGCTTCCGCGGCGAAGCTGTTGCCCACGTTCTCGCTGTGCGTAAGGATGTAGTCGACGATGCGCGAAGCGTCGACCGGCACTGCTTCGCCAGACTGAGCTGCGCTTGCCTGTACGGGCGCCTCAGACTCTGACTGCTTTCTGATCTTGGCCGTCGGCAGCTTCTCCACATGCGCACCCCTGCAAATCGGACACTCGAGCAGACCGCGGTTCTTTTGCGAAGCGAAATCCTCGCCTGAGGCAAACCAGCCCTCGAAGCGGTGTTGATCTCTGCAGATAAGGTCGAATACGATCATGCTTGCATTTCCAAGTTCATTCTAGCCTATATCTTCTCTCATCTCCTTAGCCTATGTCATATATCGTGACAAAAACCGGAAACTAAAGCCTGGCTTGATCTTGCCGCTGCAATAGCTTCTGCATCTACGCTTTGGACAGCCGGCGGCTAATGGTGCCAGGGACCGGAATCGAACCGGCATGCCGGGATTAGCGGCGGCGGGTTTTAAGCCCGCTGTGTATACCAATTTCACCACCCTGGCGAACAGACGAATGATACTGGAGGACTGCGCCATCCTGAAAGCAGCCATATTTTACCGGACCGATCAAATATGCTAGATTGCAGTGGAAATGAGAGGGTAAGCAAGAATTGCAGTCGAAGGAAAGCGAAATCAAATCACCTGTGTATCCAAGCCGTCGCAAATGTCCGCGCCCAGCGAGCTAACGCAACCCGGCATAGATGTGCGTCCCCGGCGTGCCAACGCAACCGCGAAGAAACGGGTTTTCTCAACCCGTCCAAGACCAAGCATTGGGAGTAAGAAATTCATGACGAATTCATCTTCGGTCAAGCGAACGCTGCTTGCTCTGGGCTTCTGTTTGTGGGTGACGGGAAATTCCGCGCTTGCGGCGGGGCTCGACCTGGAAAAAGCCGAGGCCCTGATGAAACAAGGCAAGGCGGCCGAAGCCTATTCCCTGCTTGAGCCTTTTGAATTTGAGCAATCCGGCAACATCAAGTTCGACTACCTCTTGGGCATAGCCGCTCTCGACAGCGGCAAGCCGGACAAAGCCACCATCGCATTCGAGCGTGTGCTCGCAGTGGACCCCAATTTTGCCGGCGCTCGCATAGACATGGGGCGCGCCTACTTTCAGTTGGGCGACCTTACCCGCGCCAAGCTTGAATTCGAAGCAGTGCTGACGCAGAATCCCCCGCCCGCCGCCAAGGCAACCATCAATAACTACCTGGCGGCGATAGAGAAACAGGAAAGCGCCAAGAAGACCAAGGGAACCGGTTATTTCGAAGCAAGCATCGGCCACGATACCAATGTCAATTTCGCCACCAGCCAAAGCCAGATTGCGGTGCCTGCCCTGGGAAATTTGATTTTCACCTTGAACCCGGCCGGCGTTAAGGCCCCCGACGATTATCTGGGATACGCGTTCGGCGGCGAAATCAGCCATCAGATTGCGCCCGCACTCGGCGTATACGCCGGCGCGGACGCACGCAGCCGCAGCAACATGACCCAGGACCAATTCGATTCCACCAGTCTGGATCTGCGCGCCGGCCTCGCTATGGGCGAAGGCGCCAGCGTGCTTCGCTTGGGCGTCCTGGGCGGCAGGTATGCGCTCGACGGCAAGACCAACCGCGACACCAACGGTGTCAACGCGGAATGGCGCCATCTGCTCAACCCCGCCAACCAATTGAGCCTGTTCGGTCAGTACGCACGCTTCCGATTCGAGCCGACGATCAGTGTCAACGACTTCGATCAATCCACCTATGGTGCCAACTGGCTGCACCTCGCCAATGAAGGCAAAGCCTTAGTGATGGGGAGCCTGTTTACCGGAGACGAGCGTGCGCCGCTGCGCGCAGACGGCGGCAAACGCTACACCGGCCTTCGGCTGGGTGGGCAGTTGCAACTCAGCGAAAAAACCGAGCTGTTCGGCGGGCTCGGCGCGCAGTTCAGCAAGTACCAACTGGCCAATGCCGCGTTCAGTTCACCCGCCGAATCAGTCACCCGCGACGACAAGCAGTACGACGCCAACGTCGGCCTGAATTGGCACTTTGACAAGGCGTGGACGCTAAGGCCGCAAATCTCATACATGCGCAATGACTCCAATATCGTCATTTATGAGTTCGACCGCACCGACATTTCAATCACGATCCGCCGCGACTTCAAATAATTCTTGCACAGGGTGAACGCAATGCAGTATTCCTGGAAAAATCCGCTCAAGGCCCTTCCCGTTCTGCTGCTGCTCGCCGCCTATGCCGGCGCCGCCTTCGGCGCGGCCGGCAATGTGCAGTTCGTAATCGGCGACGTGAAGCTGATCACCAAGGCCGGCGAGGTACGCCCACTGGTAAAAGGCGCCGAAATCAACGAAGGCGACAGAGTGACTACGGCGGCCAACGCCTCGGCGCAAATAAGAATGGTGGATGGCGGATTCATCGCGATCCGGCCGAATACGAACATGAGTTTCGACACCTATCGCTACAGCGCCAAGGAAGACGGTACGGAGAGCGCCATCGTTTCGCTGTTGCGCGGTGGTTTTCGCACCATCACCGGCATCATCGGCCGCGCCAACAAGCAGAATTACCTGATAAGGACGGAGACTGCCACGATCGGCATTCGCGGCACGGATCACGAGCCCATGGTTATCCTTTCGCCGGCACCGGGACAGGCGGCCATCGCCGAACCCGGCACCTATGACAAGGTCAATGTCGGCGTCGCCTTTATCCGCACCGACGCGGGCAGCGTCGACATCCAGCGCAACCAGGTGGGATTCGCCCCAGTGACCAAGGCGGCGCCCGTGATCCTGCCGAAGATTCCGCCTTTCTATAAGCCGACGCCAGATCCCGGCCCGAACGATGCCAAGGAAGAGGGCCAGAAGGAAACTGCCGCCGCGGCGCCCGCGAAGAACACTGGCGGAGCGCCTGCTGAGCAAGCTGCCGAGGCGCCGGCGGAGATCAGGGACACGTCTGTGGTCGATCCGACAAGTAGCGTCACAGCGGCGACGGCGACGACGGCGACCGTAGTGACCGCGCCACCGGTGGTTGCGCCGGTGATCCCCATAGAGTTGACGGATCCAACAACCGGAACGACCTTGAATGTCACGACGCAGACGGCGACGTCGCGTTCGGGCACCACGGTCCCGGTGACACGCTCGGTGTCGACCACCAATCCAGTGGTGGCGACGAGCGATTATGACTTCGGCGTCATGGCTGTCAAACCTGTCAGCGGCGGCGTCGAGCGCAGCGACTTCCCCACTGTCTCCCCTGCTTCGGCCAACACCAATTTTGTGCTGAGCGACCTGAGCCTGGTGGAAATTCTCAATGCCCCGTATGAGCGCTTTGGCATGAACTACCAGGCGCAGACGCCTATTGCCGGCGCGGACATCAAGTTCAGCGGCGGCGTCGCGGCCGATGCCGCCAGCGATCCTAACGGTACCTATTACATGGGCCGCTGGATAGGCGGAAAGATCGACGTTAAGGACCTCGCGACCAGCAGTCCGGTAGCGCCGTTCACCGATCTGCTCGGCCCGGCCAGCGCGCACTGGATAATCGGGCTTGCCCCGGGCAATTCGGTCGGCTCCCCGTCGATCAATGCCGTACAACAACTTCTCGGCAGCGCAAGCTACTCGCTCGCTGCTGCGACCCACCCGACCGATGCCTTCGGCAATGTCGGCACGCTCAATAGCGCGACGCTGGCCGCAAACTTCAGCGCGCAGACGGTGAACGCAGGTTTGAACCTGTCCTTCAGTTCGACCGATGCGGCGAACGTAAGCACGCGCAACCTGAGTCTGACTGCGACTGCGACGAACGTGCCGATAGTGCGCGCCGGATTCGACGCCAACCGCAACGGGCCTTTTGCGCCGGCGGTAAGCTGCAGCGGCGCCGATTGCGCGGCGGGCGGCTATACCGGCGACATTGGCGGCATGTTCCTGTCAGCAGCCTCGGCCGGCGCCACCACGGGAGCAGTCGGGACCGGCGCGGCGATCGGTTATGGGTTCGCACCCGACGTGCCGTCCCCAGCGGCGAATCAGCCTTTTACGGACTTCATTCAGGGCGTCGCGGTGCTGAGCACCGGAGCCGTAGCGTCAGCAGGGACGGCAGCCGTACCGGTAAGTGGCGGAACCGGCACGTATCGGCACCAGGCGTTAGGCGCGCAGACCGTGGGGGCAACGACTTATAACTCGAACTACAATTTGGCTTCCGGCACGAGCGCGAACGCACAGAACTATCTGTTCGACGCTTCCGGAAATCTAGTGCGCATTCAAAGCTCCGACTACAAGCTGAGCGAGCGCGGAACCTCCGGACCGCCCTCGTACACAGACGGCGCCGCCGTAGCGTACACCGGAACGCCTGGCGGTACGGCTTCCTCGCCTTTGACCGCGGCGCTCGTCTCGTTCTCCGGCGGTACCGCGCCCGACGGCAACTACAACGACAGCGTCAACGGCATCCGCATCGGACGCTATTCCGGCGCAACGATCACCACTACCGACCTTTCGACGCCGAGCACGCCGCTGACTTTTTACACTCAGTTGGGCAGCAATAGTTTCATCTGGGCCGTGCGCGAGCTGCCGGCCAGCATTCCGATTGCCGGCAGTTTTGAGTACGACACGGCCTATGCGACCAAGCCTACCGACAGCCTGGGCAATGTGGGCACGCTGAACTACGCGTCGCTGTCGGCGGACTTCTCCAAGCAGACTGTCAATCCGGCTGTGGGCGTTACCATCAACAATCAGAATCTGTCGTCTGCCGCGACCAACGTGCCGATCGGCAGCAATTTCTCGTTCGATGTCTCGAGCAATCCGGCCAACAACACGGGCGGCGGCAGCAGCGCCGTGCAGGTGGAGTGCTACGGCAGCAATTGCGCTCCGGCACCCGTTGGCGATTCCCGCGGTTACGGTGGACGGTTCACCGGCGGGCTGGCGGGCAGCGGCGGCACCGCGGGCGGAGCGTTTTTCCGCTACGACTTCAATACCCGCTACGATCCTGCAGTCGCGGCCGGTGCTACCGGCGGCATTCCAGCCGGCGAAACGCGACCCGTGAACGACTACATCCAGGGAGAGGTTGCGTTCACCAAGGGAGCGAGCGTACTTGCGCGTACGCCGGCGACGGCCACCAGCGGCAATCAGGCGATCGCGACTACGTACTTTGTGCCCGGTGCGGGAAATCCCTATTACGAAATATGGGGCGGCGACTACCAAACTTCGCCCACCGGCTACACCAGCCCGTTTGGAACGGGCAGCCCCAACATGGTGGCCGATTACGATCCGACCGAACCTACGCCGCAAAACGAAACCATCACCGGCGGCACGGTGGCCACTGTTGCTACCAATGCGACCAGCGCCGCGGCTACCGGGGTTTCGTTCGGGCGTTACACCGGCGGAAACGTCGACGGCACCAACAAGGGCAGCACCCGATTTAGCTTGGTAAACCAGGGGAGCTACGCCTGGATCAAGGGACCGGAGGCGTTCCCGTTCTATCTGCAAGGAGGGCTAACCGGGAAGGCGACCTATGCGCTCGACGGTGGCACGCCGCCGGCAGTAACTTCAAGGACCGCTGCGAATGGCAGCACCGGAATTCTCAACAGCGCCAACTTGGTGGTGGATTTCAGTAACGCGGCCGTAGGCGTCGACCTGTCTGTGACGGCAAATGCTTCGAATTTTGCCGCGACGACCGGCGGCGCAACCGGCTCCCCTGCCCCGACCCTGAGATTGGACGGCAGCAACGGTTTCTTTGGCAGCACCTTCAGCCCTGCCCCGCACGAGAGCTTGGCCGTTACCGTAAACGGCTCCTCTGCTGCGTATTACCAAGGGCAGGTCAGGGGCCAGCTGATGGGCCCGGGGCTTAGTGGCGCAGGCCTGACCTATGCGTTTCAGGATAATTCCGGATCCGCACCCGGGATCGGCGTGAACGGCGCGGTCGCCTTTGCCTTGAACTCCTACACGACCAACGGCGTGACCACCAGCGGCACCGCGGCGATCGACCCGAGCAACGTGCCTTACGTGCTCGGCCTCATGGCGACCGGCCTGAATGCCGATCCTTCGGCGAATCCGGCCGGCGCGCTGGCTTCGGTCGATAACAAATACTTGGCGTACGTCGAGGGCAGTTTCAATGCAGCTTCCCGGATGGCCCTGGATTCGGTCAATGGGTTGCCGTTGAAGTGGGATGGCGACGTTCCCATCACCATTTCGGCGAGTACCTGCACGCCGAATCCTTGCACGTTCAGCTCTGGGTTTGTCAGCCAAACACCGGCGCAGTTCTCTATCGACCCCGCGAGTTTTGGTGCCGGCGGCGCGACGTTGCCGACCGGCAAGACCCCGGCGACACTGCTGGAATCCGGGCGCGACGCGGCTACAGGCATCAGATGGGGCCGATACGGCGGCGGGGTCGTAGCGGTATTCGATCGCGTCGGCGGCGGCTTCGCGCCGAAAACCTTGGATCTAACTACACAAAACTGGCACGGCATATTCTCGCCGCTGCAAACCGGTCCGACTGTGCTGCCCACTACCGGCACCTTCACCTACAGCAAGGTCGGCAACACCAGTCCGACCGACAACCTCGGCAGCGCCGCCGGGACGCTTAACGCGGCAACGTTGGTGGCGGATTTCGCCGCCCAGACCGTGAATGCAGGGGTGAACCTGACGGTGAACAGGCAGACCTGGGCGGCGGGAGCGAACGCGATACCGATCCAGAATCGCCTGTACTTCGAAGCTGGCCGAAGCCAATCAGGTGGCGGGAACCTGAACATCTGTGTCGGCACGACCTGCGGTGCGACGACCATCCCCACTGCAAGCAATCCAAGCACGGGCGCATCGGGCAGGCTCAGCGGAGGCTTCACCGGCACCAGCGGCCAGGGCGTGGGCATGGCCTATTCCCTGAATCAGGGAGGTGTTACCGGGACCACCGTTTCCGGCGTGGCCGCGTTCAAGCGCTAGTTCTGCGCGGATCGCTCGCGCCGCTCTTGCTGCGGCGCCGGAATGTTGCGCTCGAATTGTTGCCGGCTTTCTCTGCACGGGGCGGATTTTAGCTCTCCCCGCTGCGCGACGAGCCAGAATCTCGGATCGATCGTGCCTGTCCTGTTGACTTAGGTGGATTTACGCAAGGTGGGAAACTGGAGGCGCGAGCGGGAATCGAACCCACGTACGAGGTTTTGCAGACCTCTGCCTAACCATTCGGCCATCGCGCCAGCTGACATTTCGATGCTCACAGCGCCCGGCCAGCATTGCAGGCTGCTGCATAACCGCTCTGCCACCCCGCCGTCTCGATCGCGCGCCGGCCAGGCGCCACGGCAATTTGGAAAAAAGGGAACGCACCTGCGGCTTGCGCCGCAAGCGGTTACGCGCCTTCCCTTCGAATCTTGGAGCGGCAGAAGAGTCTCGAACTCTCGACCTCAACCTTGGCAAGGTTGCGCTCTACCAACTGAGCTACTGCCGCAAGAGGATGCGAATTATACCGGGGTTTGGCCTCGGCGATCAACCATGTTTTAGCACGGTCGGCATCGCCATCTTGAGGTAATAAAACATGGACCACAGAGTGAGCGCCGCCGCCAGCAGGATCAGCCCGGTGCCCCACTGCTGCGGACGGAACGCGCCGATTGCGTCGTGGTAGAGCAGCATCGGGATCGCCACCATCTGCGATACCGTCTTGATCTTGCCGATGAGGGACACGGCAACGCTCTTCGACGCGCCCAACTGGGCCATCCACTCGCGCAGCGCCGAAATGGTGATTTCCCTGCCGATAATAATCACTGCGATGACCGCATTGATCCGGTTGAGATCGACCAGCACGATCAGCGCCGCCGCCACCATCAGCTTGTCCGCGACCGGGTCGAGAAACGCGCCGAAGGCGGAGACCTGGTTCAGCTTGCGCGCAAGATAGCCGTCAAGCAGGTCGGTGAGCGCGGCGACGGTAAAAAGGACGGTCGCAATCAGGTTTTTCTCGGCCAATACGAGCCAGGTGGGCGGAAAGTAATAGACGCCCACGAACAGTGGGATCATCACGATGCGCATCCAGGTGAGCGCGTTTGCAACGTTGAAACGCATGGGCTAGTTATCCAAATAGGTGCGGGTTTCCTCGCTCGCAGCCGGCGCCGGCAAACGATGCAGCCGCCAGCCCGAAGCCGCGAAAACAGTCGTCAAGATACCTCAATCGGCCGATTCCTAGTGCAACTCCTGGTAAATTTTTTCCGCCAGCTTGCGGCTGATGCCCTGCACCTGGGCAAGGTCGTCTATGCTCGCGCCGATGACTCCTCTCAGGCCGCCGAAGCGGGCCAGCAGTTCCTTGCGCCGCTTGGCGCCGATGCCGCCGATGCCCTCGAGCGACGAAGTCACGCGCGCCTTGCCGCGGCGCGCGCGGTGGCCGGTGATCGCGAAGCGGTGCGCCTCGTCGCGGATCGCCTGGATCAGGTGCAGACCCGGATTGTCGCGCCTAAGCTGCACGCTGCTCTTCGCATCGGCGCCAATCAGTTGTTCCAGCCCCGGCTTGCGCTCCTCGCCCTTGGCCACGCCGAAGAGGAAAATGTCGTTCATGCCCAGCTCGGCCAGAACTTCCCGCGCCACGTTGACCTGGCCCTTGCCGCCGTCAATCAGGATCAGGTCGGGCACGAGGCCCTCCCCGCGCGAAATCTTCTCGTAGCGGCGCTGCAGCACCGAGCGCATGGCGGCGTAATCGTCCCCGGCCTGGATGCCGGCAATGTTGTAGCGCCGGTATTCCGAGTTGCGCATATCGAAACGGTCGTAGACGACGCAGGACGCTACTGTCGCCTCGCCCTGGGTATGGCTGATGTCGAAGCACTCGATGCGCTGCACCGTGTCCGGCAACCCCAGGGCCTCGCGCAGGGCGGCGAGCCGGACTTCCTGATTGCTCGCATGGGACAGGCGCTGCGCCAGCGCCAGCTCGGCGTTTTTCTGCGCCATCTCCAGCCAGGCACGACGCTCAGCTTGCGCCCTGGTCACGAGCTGCACCGCGTGTCCCGCCTGCTCCGCCAGCACGGTCTCGATCTCCTGCGCCTCGAACTCCGCCCCGACCACGATCACCGCCGGCACCTGGCGCGTGAGGTAATGTTGCGCGAGAAAGGCCTGCAGCACCTCCGGCGCTGTGCGCCCCTCGGCGTTGTGCGGGAAAAAACTCTTGTCGCCCAAATGGCGGCCCTGGCGCACCATCACCAGGTTGACGCAGGCAGCCCCGCCTGCTTGCGCGCAGGCGATCACATCGGCTTCGCCGCCGGTGCTGCTCTCGGCATATTGCTTTTGTTGCGTGGTCGCCAGCGCCTGGATCTGATCGCGGTAGAACGCAGCCTGCTCGTAGTGCTGCAGCTCCGCCGCCTGCTGCATCTTGCGCCCCAGCGCTTGCAGCACGTCGTCTTCGCGCCCCTGCAGGAACAGCTCCGCGTTCTTCGCGTCCGCGGCATAGCTATCGCGGTCGACCAGGCCGACGCAGGGAGCCGAACAGCGCCGGATCTGGTGCAGCAGGCAGGGCCGCGAGCGGTTCCGGAACACCGAATCCTCGCAAGTGCGCAGGCGGAAAATCTTCTGCAACAGCGCAATGCTCTCGCGCACCGCACCGGTGTGCGGGAACGGGCCGAAGTAGCGGTGCTTGCCGTCGAGCGCGCCGCGGTGAAAGCCCAGGCGTGGATAGGCATGACCGCTCAGCATCAGGTAGGGGTAGGACTTGTCGTCGCGAAACAGGATGTTGTAGCGCGGCGCGAGCGACTTGATCAGGTTGTTTTCCAGGATCAGCGCCTCGGCCTCGGAACGCGTCACCGTGGTCTCGACCACGGCGACCTGCGTCAACATCAGCTCGATGCGCGGGCTTTGCCCGGTCTTCTGGAAGTACGAACTCACGCGCTTCTTCAGATCGCGCGCCTTGCCCACGTAGAGCGCCTCGCCGCGGGCATTGAGCATGCGATACACGCCGGGCAGATGCGGCAGGCTGCTGATCAGCGCCTGCGCATCGAACGCCGGCGCGGAACCGGCGGGCGTAGTCACCGCGGCTCCAATTCGGCAACGATGTCGCGCAATACCGCGTGGAACATGGCTTCGGTGAGTCGTTTGGTCTGCGTATTGTAGCGGCTGCAGTGATAGCTATCGTAGAGTTGCATGCCCTCGGGCGAGCCCGGCGTCGGCGGCAAAGCATGCACGGCGTAATGCGCGAATTTGCGGCTTGCGCGCTTGAGCCCGCAGGCCATCAGCACCGCCTGGTGCGCGACACTGCCCAATGCCAGAATCACGCGCGGCGGCTGCCGGCGCAACTCGGCTGCGAGGTAGCGATTGCAGCAGCGGATCTCCTCAGGCAGCGGCTTGTTTTGCGGCGGCAGGCATTTCACTGCGTTGCTGATGCGGCAATTCTTCAGCACCAGAGGGTCGTCCGCGGCCTCGGACACGGCGCGGCTGGCAAAGCCGAACTGATGCAAGCTGCGGTAGAGCAGGATGCCGGCGTGATCGCCAGTAAATGGCCGTCCGGTGCGATTGGCGCCGTGCATCCCCGGCGCGAGGCCTACGATCAGGAGCTCGGCCGCTGCGTCTCCGAACGCGGGCACCGGACGCGCGTGATAGCCGGGATGGTCGCGGCGAATCTGATCGAGAAATCCGGCGAGCCGCGGGCAGTCGCGGCACTCGTAGTCGAAGCTGTCAGACATGCAATGCTGTGCTGATGACGCTGAACGGCATTGCTTCGGGGCTCAAGCCAGGCCGGCGGCGAAGCTGGTCAGCCCCGCCTTGGCCAGGCCAAAGCGCGCGTTCGACTGCAGCACCTCCAGTCCCGGCGGCAGGCGCGCGCCGCGCATCGCCTCGGCACGGCGCTGGTTCATTGTGCCGGGCTTGAGCCCCGCCAGCAGTTCGGCGGCCGAATCAGGCGCATTGCACGACAGCACCATGTCGCAGCCGGCGGCCAGCGCGGCATGTGCGCGCTCCACCACGCCCCCGGCGACGCTCGCGCCTTCCATCGACAGATCGTCGCTGAATATCATGCCGTCGAACCCCAGCTGCCCGCGCAGAATCTGCTGCAACCATTTGCACGAGAATCCGGCCGGAAGCGCATCGACCTCGGGGTAGATCACGTGCGCCGGCATGACCGCCGCCAGTCCCTGCCGGATCAGCTCTCTGTACGGAACCAGATCGGCAGCGTCAATTTCGGCAAAACTGCGTTCGTCAACCGGCACGGCAAGGTGGGAATCGGCGCGCACATAGCCGTGCCCTGGAAAATGCTTGGCGACGCTCGCCATGCCGGCTGCGCGCAGGCCGGCGATCAGCGCGGCTGACAGTTGCGCGATCGCCGCGGGGTCGGAATGGAAAGCGCGGTCGCCGATCACGCCGCTCGCACCGAAATCCACGTCCAGTACCGGCGTGAAACTGAAGTCCACGCCGCAGGCGAGTAGCTCGCTCGCCAGCACATAGGCGATGTCGCCTGCGGCAGCGCAGGCCGCGGCGCGATCGCGGTCCCAGGCTTCGCCCAGGCGGCGCATCGGCGGAATGCGCGAAAAGCCTTGCTGGAAGCGCTGCACCCGGCCGCCCTCGTGATCGACGGCGATCAACAGTTCGGGATTGCGCAACGCGCGGATCGCGGTGGTGAGCTCGCACAGTTGCTGCGGAGAATGATAATTGCGCGCGAACAGAATCACGCCGCCGACCAGAGGATGGCGCAACAATTCGCGCTCGGCGGCGCTCAACTCCAAGCCCGCGACGTCGAGCATCACCGGGCCCAAGGCATCATGTCCGCGGCCTTCACTCATGGTCTTTTCCCTCCAGAACGACGAAAGCGCAGGCCATTTCCACTTCGTCGCTGAGGCTCAGGTGCGCGCGGCTGATGCCGCGTTGTTCGAGCAGCGCGGTCAGCGGTTCTGAAAACTTCAGGTAAGGCCTGCCCGAGCGCTCGTTCGCCACGCTGACGTTGTGCCAGTTGACTGGAAAATGGATGCCTGTGCCCATGGCCTTGGAAAATGCTTCCTTGGCGGCAAAACGCTTGGCCAGGTAGTTGGCGGGTTTCACGTGCGTGCAAAAGCGCCGATATTCGTCATCGACCAAGACGCGCTCGGCGAAACGGTGGCCGAAGCGCGCCAGCGCTCGCTCGATGCGGCGGACGTCGATCAGGTCGGTGCCGGTGCCGAGGATCATGCGCGCCGCGCCTCGGTCATCAGCCGTTTCATTTCACGCACGGCCGCTTCCCAGCCGACGAATACCGCGTGCGCCACGATCGCGTGGCCGATATTGAGTTCGGCTATGCCCGGCACGGCGGCGACCTGCCCGACGTTGTCGTAGTTCAGGCCATGGCCGGCATTCACCTTCAGGCCGATGCGATTGCCGTATTCGACTGCCTCGCAGATGCGGCGGAACTCGGCCTGCTGTTCTTCTCCGGCGGTGTCGGCGTAATGTCCGGTGTGCAGCTCGATCACCGGCGCACCGGCTGCCTTGGCCGCGTCGATCTGGGCGGGATCCGGATTGATGAACAGCGATACGCGGATTCCGGATCCGGCGAGCAGTC
>JBQMQE010000119.1:0-13506 GCA_052172655.1 Burkholderiales bacterium | reverse complement strand
GCTGGTTGCGCAGCGCGCGGCGCAGCCGCACGTTGGCAGGCTGCAGCGAGCTCAGGATGCCGGCAGCGCTGGTCTCCTCGGCGCCTTCGAGTACCGGCAGCGCCGCGAGGTCCAGTTCCGCGTCCACGCCCGAGGGCTTCGTCATTTCCACCAGATGCCCGAGCAGGCCGAAGCCGGTCAGGTCGGTGCAGGCGCTCGCGCCGTGCTCGCGCAGGCACTGCGCGCCGAGGCGGTTCGACTGGCACATGGAGATGAGGGCGGCGTCGATCCAGCGGCCGCGCGCTTCGAGCAGTGCATGGGCCGCGAACAGCGTGCCGGTGCCGATCGGCTTGGTCAGTATCAGCACCTCGCCCGGCCGCATGCCGCCCTTGCGCAGCACCGAGGCGATGTCCTCGTCCACCAGGCCGTTGACGGCAAATCCGAGCGCGAGTTCCTTTCCCTCGCCGGTGTGGCCGCCGACCAGCGCGCAATCGGCGTCGTTGAGCACCTCGATCGCGCCGGACATCATCTGGAACAATTGGTCCTCCACCTTGGATTCCAGTCCGGCGGGCACGGTGACGATCGCCGTGGCCGACTGCGCCTCGGCGCCCATGGCGAATATGTCGCCCAGGGCGTGGTTCGCCGCGACTTTGCCGAATATATAGGGGTCGTCGATGAAGGCGCGGAAGAAATCCACGGTGTGCACCATCGCCTTGCCCGGCGGCACGCGCACCACCGCGGCGTCGTCGGGTGCGTGCAGTCCGATGAGCACATCCTCGCGATCCACCGGGTGCAGCGCGCCGAGTGCGCGCGAGAGCACCGTCGCGCCGACTTTCGCGCCGCAGCCGCCGCAGCGCATCGCGATCGCGGAAATGGCCTGCGCCGCCTCCTCCGGGTCGAGCTTGACCGACGCCGGCGCCGGCGACGCGGACCCGGCATCCATCGCCGGAAAGCGGTCGAACTTGCGCATGAAGCGCCGGTCGATCCAGTCCTTCCAGCGCCACACCCAGGCGCCCTGGAATCCGAGCACGCCGCGCGAGGCCACCGCATACTTGTCGCCGGTGCTGATCAGCGCGAGCCAGCTCGACTGCGGGCGGTAGGGTTCAAGCGCTCTTCCCTCGACGGCGCGGCGCAGGTTCTGCGCCAGCGGCGGTCCCTGACGCACCGCGAATACCCCCGCCTTCTCCAGCGGGTAGTTGATCATGCCGGCGATATCGCCGGCGGCAAACACCTTAGGGTCGGTCACGGTCTGCAGCGTGTCGCTCACCTGGATGAACCCGTCCGCGTCGAGAGCGAGGCCGGTTTCGCGCAGCCACGGCGCGCCGCCGGCGCGCGTGACCCAGACGATCTCGTCGGCGTCCACTGATTCGCCTCCCGCCGTGCGCAGGCTCCTCGCCGATACCTGATTGACCTCGGCGTTGCAGTGCAGATCGACACCGCGTTCGGCCAGGACCCGCTCGAACGCGCGGCGCACCGAGGCATTGTGCGTTTTCAGGATGACCGGGCCGCGGGTCAGCAGGTGGAAGCTGAGCTCATCCGGGTTGCGCCCCGCCATGTGCAGTTCATTGCGCAAGCGGTATTGCATCGCCAGCGTCAGTTCGACCCCGCCGGCGCCGCCGCCGACCACGGCGATGCGCGTGACTCCGGCGTGCTTGCGCACCCGCGCCAGCAGCAACTGCCAGCGCTCGTTGAAGCCGTTGATCGGTTTGACCGGCACGGCGTGCTCGGTGGCGCCGGGCACATCGGCCATCTGCGGCGTGGAGCCGATGTTGATCGACAGGTAATCGTAGGGCACAGGCGGACGGTTGCGGCAGAGTACTTTGCCCGCTGCACGATCCAGGCCCAGCGCTTCATCGCGAAAAAAGCGAGCGCCGGCAAAGCGGGCCAGGCGCGACAGGTCGATATGGACCTCGTCGTAGCTGTAATGTCCGGCGATATAGCCCGGCAGCATGCCCGAATACGGCGTATGGGTGTCGCGGCAGATCACGGTCAGGCGAATCCCTGGCATAGGCTGCATACCGAAGCGCCTGAGCACGCCTACATGGCTGTGACCGCCGCCGACGAGCACGATGTCCCTCAGGACCGGTTGGTCCGGCGCTTGCATTGCGAACCCCCTGTTATGGATGGCGTGTTGAGCCGAACCACCAGCACGCCGGCAGGTCGCGGCCGGCGCGCTCAGTCCGCGTCTTGTTCGAGCACTTCGGGGATTTTACGCGATGCGCGGCGAAGAAATTCGATTTGCTGTGCGAAATTGGTGCAGCGCTCGCACATCATCAGGTGCAGGCGCAGCAGCACGCGTTCGGATGCACTCAACGGTTGCTCCATTGCCTGCGAGGAAAGCTTTGCGGCCTGCTCGCAGGAATACATCAGCTTACTCATGTTCTTTTCCAAACCAGTTCTTGCTCATGCAGGAACGCAGACTCAGCCTCGCCCTGAATAGTATTGCATGGAGATTAGTCGTTGTAACCTCGACTTGTTACATATTTCTTCCGATGACAGGCCCATCACCTCGCGTATCGAGAATACCAGGGCGTTGCGTTTGGACATGCGCGCGCAGGCGTAGTCCAGCAACTTCTCCAGATCCTGCGGCGACAGATTGACCGGTCGGCAGATGCGCGTATGCAGCCCGTGGTACCCCGACAGGGGTACGGCACGTACGCCATCGGTGATGTCCGCTTCGACAAAACACAGCGATTCCCCCTCTGCGTTGGTTGGACCGAGGGCTTGGCCGATGTAGAGGGCGGCATGCGACCAGGTGGACTGGGTAAGGTACTTGATCGCCACGCTGAGCCGGGTATTGCCCTCGCCCAGCAGGACGTCGCCCGGCCGCAGCGCCGCGGCGAGCCGGCCCGGCTCGGTCGCGAGGGAGGTGCTGTCGGCGTGCGTCGTCCGGCTGAGATAGTCGCCGATTCTGCGTCCGAGCCACAGTCCGAGCTTGTTCATCCCTTATCGAGCGCAGTGGGCGCCCGTCATCGCCGATCCGCGAGGCGCGTCGGGATGCTGACTTCCGCGTGCAGGGTCCGGTGCACCGGGCATTTGTTGGAAATCTCGAGCAGCTTGGCGCGCTGTTCCTCGGCGTGGTATGGAGTCCGTGCGTGCGGCCGACGCTGGGCGCGACCATCACGCTCGCCAGCCAGGGGCAGCAATTGGGGCAGTTGATGCTGGTCATGGCGCCGTTGATTGCGGCCGGTTCTGGCCAGGAGGTCAGCGGCGGGCATTGCTCGATGGCCACGGGCGAGGCCGGCAAATAGCGCAGGCAGCACGACGGCGCTAAAGCGTAACTCGTGTGCCGAGTTCGATCACGCGCTCGGCGGGCAGCCTGAAATATTCCGCCGTCGCAGGGCTGTTGCGCTGCATCCAGCGGAACAGCTCCCGCCGCCAGGTGAACGGTCCCCTCCTGGCTGCAGGCGCGAGGGTCGCTTTGCCGAGGAAAAAAGTCGTGTCCAGAGTTTCGAATTTCAGCCCATGGCGCTCGAGCAGCTTCAGTCCTTTGGACACGTCGGGCTGCTCCATGAAACCATAGCGCAGCGTGGCTTGGTAGACATGGCCGCGTTCAATCACCTGGACCTCGGTGCGCTCGAGGTCGGGAATATAGGGCACGTCCTCGTTGCTTATTGTCAGGAACACGATGCGCTCGTGCAGCACTTTGTTGTGCTTGAGGTTGTGCATCAGCACCGTGGGCACCGAGCCCGCGTCCGGTGAAAGGTACACGGCGATGCCCGGCACGCGCGGAATATCGGCGCTGCACAGCGTCGGGAAGGCTTCGAGCGGCACGCGCCTGCTTCTCTCACGCGCAGTGAGAATCGTCTCCGCGCGCTTCCAGGTCGTCAGCAGAATGAACAGCGCCAGGCCGCACGCCAGCGGGAACCAGCCGCCGTCGGCGAACTTGGTGGCGTTCGCGGCGAAAAACACGAGTTCTATCGAGCCGATCAACGCGAGCACGGCGAGAAACAGCGGGTTCGGACGCTTTTGTCGCGACGTCGCGACGATCGCGACCAGCGCGGTCGTGAGCACCATGGTTCCCGATACCGCTATGCCATAGGCCGACGCGATCGCGCTTGAATTCTCGAATGCCAGCACCAGCAGGATAACCAGTACCAGCATGGTCCAATTCACCTGCGGGAGGTAGATCTGACCGCGTTCGGTCTCGGAGGTGTGTCGGGTTTGGATGCGCGGGAGGTAGCCCAGGCGCGTTGCCTGGTGGGTAACCGAAAATGCGCCGGAAATCGTCGCCTGCGAGGCGATGATGGTCGCCGTCGTGGCGAGGAACACCAGCGGAATCAATAGCTCCTGCGGCGCAAGCAGATAAAACGGGTTCTTCATCGCCGCGGGATTGCGCAGCGCGAGCGCGCCCTGGCCGAAGTAGTTGAGCATCAGCGATGGAAACACCAGCCCGAACCACGCCAGCCGGATCGGTACTGCTCCAAAATGGCCCATGTCGGCGTACAGTGCTTCGGCGCCGGTCATGGCGAGGAATACCGCGCCGAGCACGAGAAAGGTGAGGCCGGGCGAATGCCAGGCAAAATTCAGCGCATGCGTGGGATCGAGCGCCGCGAGCACAGCCGGCGTCTGCGCAATCGACACCGCACCAAGCGCGGCGAGGACGAGGAACCACAGCACGGTGATTGGACCGAAGAGCTTGCCCAGGGCGCCCGTGCCATAGCTCTGCACGGCGAACAGACCGACCAGGATCGCAATCGTGATCGGCACGATCCAGTGCTCGAAGGCGGGCGTCGCCACGGATATTCCTTCGACCGCTGACAGCACCGAGATCGCGGGCGTGATGACCGCGTCGCCGTAAAACAACGATGCGCCGAAAATGCCCAGCATCGCCACCGTCCAGGCGAGGCGCGGGCGCGCGCGTGTCAGGCGCGAGGCGAGCGCGAGCAGCGCCAGGATGCCGCCTTCGCCGCGGTTGTCGAAACGCAGCATGATGGTCACGTATTTCAGGGAAACGATCAGCGTGACCGACCAGAACATCATCGACAGCACCGCGAGCACGTTCGCTTCGGTGAGCGGCAGGCCGTGCGCGCCGCTGAACGCTTCCTTGAACGCGTACAGCGGGCTGGTGCCGATGTCGCCGTAGACTACGCCGAGCGCGGCGAGGGTCAGTACCGTCAGGGAGGACTTGCCGTTCGATCCGCTGCCGGAGGGGTGTGAGGTCATAGCCATCCCCGATAACTTCATGCGAGGAACGCGACTATATGCTCCTCTATTGTGCAATGCAATAGAACCGGGCAGACGTTGTCGTCACAAATTCGCGCCGATGCGCGACCAGTCCGGCCCACTCAGCTTGAGTAACCGTCGTGGCTTCGTGGGCAAGAAGTTCCTCGCGTAAAGCTCCGGGGAATAACTCGTCAAGCAGCACGCGCAGCGGGAGTACGTCGCGCTTCATCGGCGCGCGCCGCCTCTGCGCGCGTCGGCGTGCAAGCGAAAGTCAGACTGCTTCGTGGGCGATTCGTGGTCGAACTCCTGGAGCTGGCGCCCCGAGGAGCATTTCTTCCACGCTCAAGTCTTCGTCGACGTCGGGCCAGTGGAAACCCACGCCTGGTCCTATGATCTCCCAATTCCGCCGCTGCTCCGGAGTTGCGTTTGCAAGGCGCGGGTACCATACGATCGGCACCGATAGCTTGCGTCCATCGGCGAGTGACACGATCAACTCGTTGTCGGTGACTTCGAGATCGATGGCAAGCGGTTCACGTGGATTTTCCAAGATGCTCATTCCATTTCTCCAACTAACGAGCTGAGTTGTCGCGCACAATTGCGTGGAACTCGCGCAGCTCGTGCGCGGCGAACCCGTGTGAAGACGCCAATCCAACAGGCTGAAGCCAGAATTTCGCAAAGCGACGATCCCGCTGAACGTGAACATGGGAAGGTTCACGCAAATCGTGGCTGTAGAAGAAATTCCGATACGCATCCTGCCAACAGCGCAAGCCCGGCTCAGAACGGATGTTATGTCTTCGCAGTTGCGGTCTGCGCCTGCAGTGCCATCGTGCAAAAACCCTGAGGTTCGACGCCCAGGGCGGCGTTGAACTTGCTCGAGAGATTTTGAAACGCGATCAGGCCGGTCAGTTCGATGATGGCGTCATCGTCGAAATGCTCGCGCAGGCGGCGGAAATGCGCGTCCGTGGCTTGCCGGTCGGTATAAGTCACCGCCTCGGCGTAGCTCAGGGCAGCCTTCTCGCGCGCTGAGTACAAGTCGCCGTCCTCGAATGACGCCAGACGCAAGAGTTTCGCCTCGTCGATGCCGCGTTTCAGCGCCGTGCCGGAGTTGATATCCACACAGAACGGGCACCAGTTGATCTGGGAAACGCGCACGGTGACCAACGCGCGCAAAGCAGGTTCCAGCGGCGACGAGCCGCGGTCGATGGCGCCGTACATCAGGGCCAGCGTGGCGAACAGCCTGGGCGAACGCCCCCACAACCGGCCTGGTTCCAGCACCTTGCCGTAGCGTCGTTTCTGATTCCAGAAAAACAGGCGCACGTACCATGGAAAGCGGTGTTCCTTGCGTGTTTCCATCATGGGCATATGGTCTCTACTCCGTTATGCGGAACGGCCATTGCCGCGTCCGCGCCTGGCGATTGCGGTCCATTCCCCGGGTTAACCTGCACAGCAGGATAGCTGTTTGACATCCTTGCTGAAGGTTTGTGCCGCAAGTTTCAATCCCTCGACCATGGTGAGATAGGGAAAAAGCTGATCCGCCAGGTCCTGCACGCTCATGCGTGCGCGAATCGCGAGCGCCGCCGTCTGGATCAGTTCGCCGGCCTGGTCGGCCACGGCCTGCACGCCCAGCAGCCGCCCGGTCCCCGCCTCCGCCACCACTTTGATGAAACCGCGCGTATCGAAATTGACGAGCGCGCGCGGCACGTTCTCCAGGAGCAGCGTGCGGCTGTCGGTGTCGATGCCATTGCGCCGCGCTTGCGTCTGCGACAGTCCCACCGTCGCCACCTGCGGGTCGGTGAACACCACCGCCGGCATCGTCGTCAAATCGAGCGCCGCCTCGCCGCCGGTCATGTTGACCGCCGCGCGCGTGCCGCCGGCCGCCGCGACGTAGACGAACTGCGGCTGGTCGGTGCAGTCGCCCGCCGCGTAAATGTCCGGCGCGCTGGTGCGCATGTGCGCGTCGATCGCGATGGCGCCCTGGGGGCCGAGATCAACGCCGGCCTGCTCCAGCCCCATGGCGCAGGTGTTGGGCGAGCGGCCGATGGCAACCAGCAACTTGTCGGCGCGCAACTCGCCGTGATCGGTGGCGAGCGCGAACTCGCCGTTCGCATGGGACACGGCGCTCGCCTGGGTTTGGGTGAGCACCTCGATGCCCTCGGCGCGAAACGCGTCCGTCACTGCGGCGCCGATGGCCGGGTCTTCCCGGAACAGCAGGGTGTGGCGGGCGAGCAGCGTGACCTGGCTGCCGAGCCGCGCAAAGGCCTGCGCGAGTTCCACCGCCACCACCGAGGAGCCGATCACGCCGAGGCGTTTTGGAATGGCCGGGCTCACGAGCGCCTCGGTCGAAGTCCAGTAGGGCGTGTCCTTGAGGCCGGCAATGGGCGGGATCGCGGGGCTGGCGCCGGTTGCAATCAGGCAGCGATCGAACGAGACCTCGCGCTCGGCGCCATCGGTCAAGCGGACGACAAGCGCGTGGCCGTCCTTGAACCCGGCCTCACCGTGCAGCACCGTGATCGCCGGGTTGCCGGCGAGGATGTCTTCGTATTTCGCGTGGCGCAATGCGTCTACCCGCGCTTGCTGCTGTACCAGCAGTTGCACCCGGTCGATGGCCAGCGCAGCGGCGCTGATGCCCGCATCGAACGGGCTTTCGCGGCGCAGGTGAGCGACGTGGGCGGCGCGAATGAAAATCTTCGACGGCACGCAGCCGATGTTGACGCAGGTGCCGCCGATCACGCCGCGCTCGATCAGCGTGACTTCGGCGCCGTTCTCGGCGGCCTTAAGCGCCGCCGCCATGGCCGCGCCGCCGCTGCCGATTATCGCGATGTTCAGTTTGGTATCGCCCGCCTTTGTGCTGCGCGCGCCGCGCCCGTCTTGCCGTTCGGCCATGCATTTCTCCTTCCGCGTATTCGGACAATGGTGTAACGTTACTTCCGTACTCAAGTACGGAGTCAAGCCTTATGTCTAAACAAACCACGGCGACCGGGATCACGGTCGGCCAGCTCGCCCGGGCCGCGGCGGTGAACGTCGAAACGGTGCGCTATTACCAGCGCATCGGGCTGCTGCCACTACCTGGCCGAGATTACGGCAGTATCCGGCGCTACTTGTCGGAGGATCTGAAGCGCATCCGCTTTATCAAGCGCTCGCAGAAACTGGGGTTTTCGTTGGACGAGGTCGCACTGCTCCTGGGACTGTCGGACGGCAGGCACTGCGCCCAGACCAAGGCGCTGGCGCAGACCAGGCTTGCCGTGGTCGAGGAGAAGATCGCCGACCTCGCGGTCATTCAGAAGGCGCTGAAGGGTTTGGTCGCAAAGTGCTCCAAGGGCAGCCGCGGCTGCGGCTGCCCGATTATCGACGCCTTGATCGAAGACGAGTCGTAACAGGGTACCTTTGGATCCCGCGTATCGCTTTTGGGCCGGCGCACAAGGAATGGCGAAGTCGATGCGGTCGCGGCGGATAAACGGCGAATGCCCCCGAGGCGCTGCTGGCCTTCTGCGCCCATTGCGGATTGCGCCGCTCCCGCACTCGTGGTATCTACGTGTTGGGAGCCAGACAGCGGCCAGCCTCAGACGGACAGCTTTGCCGGCATAGTCAGATTTATTTGGAGGTGCTAACGGATCATGGTTCGTCTTGCTGATCTTTCGGAGCCGGAGCGCAATTACCTGCTCGGCAGAACCAGGGACCTGACCGGATTCGACGGGCGCCCCTGGGTTGCCGGACCTCCCTTGAACAAACGCCGGGTAGCCATCATTACGACCTCGGGTATTCATCGCGAGGGGGATCGTCCGTTTGGCGATGGCGCGGCGGATGCGGACTACCGCGTTATTCCGGGTGATGTAGCTGCCAGCGAGCTGGTGATGAGCCACGTTTCGGTGAATTTCGATCGAACCGGCTTTCAGCAAGACATCAACGTCGTCTTTCCCATCGACCGGCTTAAGGAATTGGCGGCCGAGGGCGTAATCGGCGAAGTGGCCGACTACCACTATTCCTTCATGGGCGCGCCGCCGCCGCGCAGTCTCGAGCCGAAGGCGCGTCAGCTCGCCGGGTTGCTCAAGAAAGATCGAGTCGACGCGGTATTGCTGACGCCGGTCTGACCACATTGCACGGGCGCCGTGGGCGCCCTCGGTCACTACCTCGAGGAAGAGGGCATCCCGACGACGCAGATTTCGCTGGTGCGGGAACACACGGCGGTGATGCATCCGCCGCGCGCGCTGTGGGTTTCGTTCATTCTCGGGCGGCCCTTCGGCGTCCCCAACGACCCGGCGTTCCAGCGGCGCGTGCTGCTTGCCGTCCTGGGCCTGCTGGAGGCGAAGTCCGGCCCGGTGCTCGGGGACTACCCCGAAGATGCCCCGCGTCCCCCGGACCAGGAACTGGAGGAATTCGCCTGTCCGTTCACGCTCAGGCGTCCACCCGGGAAAACCGATCTGGCGAGTGAACTGCAAAGGGAAATCGCCGAACTCGTGCCCTGGCACGAACTGTCGCAGAAAAAGCGCGGGCGCACGACAGCGGGCATGAGCGGGCTGCCGGCGGAGGCGGCTGCCAAGTTTGTAACGAATTTTATTGCCGATCCGTCCATCCCGGGCTATCGCGATGATCTGACGCCCGTGGGCGCGCTGCGGCTCGCCTGCCACGATTTGAAGGCTTACTATTTTGAAGCCGCCGCCGCTCAGCCGGGCGCCCGCGCTACGATGCAAGCGGAGCAGTGGTTCTGGCGCGAGACCGTGATCGGTCAGGCGTTCCTCAAGCTGCGCGAAGTGTGCATGGGCGGCGAAGACAAGGCGCTGCGGCACTTCGGTGCAAAAAATGTGGTGCCGATGGCGATCAGCGCGAAGCTCGACGACGTACGCTGAGCCGTGCACGTCGGGCGCGCCAAGCGAGCAGCGCCTTGAGTCCCTATCGCTTGCGTGCTATCGGGGCGGGTTAGCAGCAGCAGCCCCCTTTTTTGGATTGATGACTTTGGCCGGCGTTGGTCGCATCCACGCCATAGCCCGCGCCCTTGACGGCCGATTTAAGCTGATCGGGTGAAGCTCGCTGCTCGTCGTATTGCACTGTAGCTTCGCCGGCCGAGAGCGACACATCCACGTTCCCCACTCCGCCAATCGCTTTCAGTGCCTGCGTTACGTTGCTGATGCAGCCGCCGCAGGTCATGCCGCTTACCTTCAAAATTTCAGTTTGCATGCTGATGCCTCTTTCAAATTGATGGAGGCCAAGCATATGCTGCATCTGCAGCCGCATCTGTGCGCTAACACGCGTTGGCGGCGAGCGTAGACCCCGTCGCGCCAGAACATACCTGGAAGTCGACATCGGGTTTCGGCCTTAGTGGCCCCATTCCGGCGGCTATGTTCGTCGACGAACAGACCGAATTAGAGGAAGCGGCCATTCTTGCGCACTGGGTGCCTGTAGGCGCATTCGGCTCGCCTATCCGAGCGTAGCCTCCGACACCGGCTACATGATCTGAAGTGCGTCATGGCTCCGGCGTTGCCACGGAGCGCGTTCGGGATCAGGGCCCTTAATAATAGTACGTTGGCATCCTCGACGCCGGGGAACGCAAAACCGGAGCTACCGCCATGAAGACGAATGACACTGTTACCGATCCGGTATGCAATATGTCCATAAAGCCGGAAGCCGCTGCAGCAACGGCGGCGTATCAAGAGCAGACGTACTATTTTTGCTCAGCGGGCTGCCACGCCAAATTCGTAAAGGACCCGGCAGCTTATGCCGGTGGGCGTTCCGCTGGCGTGCCCGGCGCGGACTCTTCGCCGCACGAGCCGCACGCCCCTCCCGTTGCCGCGGGCAAGGCTGCGCCGGCGCCGGGCAAGAGCGCCGCCATCTACACCTGCCCGATGCACCCCGAGGTGCGCCAGCCGGGGCCGGGCGCCTGTCCCAAGTGCGGCATGGCGCTGGAGCCGGAAATCCCGGTTGCCGCGGCGTCGGTGGAATACACCTGCCCGATGCACCCCGAGATCGTTCGCAGCGAGCCCGGCAACTGCCCGATCTGCGGCATGGCGCTGGAGCCGCGCACGCCGCAGGCTGGCGCAGAAGAAAACGCAGAACTGATCGACATGACGCGGCGTTTCTGGATCAGCACCGCATTGGCGCTGTCGGTATTCGTCCTCACCATGAGCGCCGAATTTCTCCCGAGCCTCGTGAGCGGGCTTATCGCCCCTGGCGCTGTGCACTGGCTCGAATTCCTACTGGCCACGCCGGTCGTACTTTGGGGCGGCTGGCCCTTCTTCGTGCGCGGCTGGCAGTCGGTGGTGAACCGCCATCTCAACATGTTCTCGCTGATCGCCCTGGGCGTCGGCGTGGCCTGGACCTACAGCACAGTGGGTCTGTTGCTGCCCCAATGGTTTCCGCCGTCGATACGCGCTGAAGGCGGATTGGTTCCGGTCTATTTCGAAGCAGCCGCCATGATCATTGCGCTGGTGCTGCTCGGCCAGGTGATGGAACTGCGCGCGCGCAGCCGCACCAGCGCCGCCATCAAATTGCTGCTCGGTCTGGCGCCCAAGACGGCGCGCATCGTGCGCAGCGACGGACGCGAAGAGGATACGCCGCTCGAAAGTGTGCAGCCCGGCGACATCCTGCGCGTACGGCCGGGCGAGAAAATCCCCGTCGATGGCGTCGTTACCGAAGGCTCGAGTTCGGTGGACGAAGCCATGGTGACCGGCGAGCCGATCCCGACGGAAAAGCACGCGGGCGAGCGCCTCATCGGCGCCACGGTCAACGGCACCGGCAGCCTGCTGATGCGCGCCGAGCGCGTCGGCGCCGACACGCTCCTCGCGCAGATCGTCCGCATGGTTGCCCAGGCCCAGCGCAGCCGCGCGCCGATTCAGCAGCTCGCGGATAACGTCGCCGGCTGGTTCGTCCCCGCGGTCGTGCTTGCCGCCGTGGCGACGATGGTCGCCTGGTACGTCTGGGGACCGGAACCGCGGCTCGCGCACGCCATCATCAATGCGGTGGCGGTGCTGATTATTGCCTGCCCCTGCGCCCTCGGCCTGGCGACGCCGATGGCGATCATGGTCGGAACCGGACGCGGCGCCACGGCCGGCGTGCTGATTAAGAACGCCGAAGCGCTGGAGATTCTGGAGAAAGTGGATACGCTGGTCACCGACAAAACCGGCACCCTGACCTTGGGCAAGCCCAGACTGACTGCGGTTGTCGCCGCCCAGGACTTCGGCGAAGAAGATATCCTGCGACTGGGTGCCAGCCTCGAACGCGCCAGCGAGCATCCGCTGGCCGCGGCCATCACCTCCGGGGCGGAGGAAAAGGGCCTGACCCTGACTAAAGTCGACACCTTCGAATCGCACACCGGCAAGGGCGTGACCGGAAAAATAGATGCACGGCAGGTGGCGATCGGCAATGCCAAATTGATGGAAGCGCTGAACGTCGCGCCCGGCGGACTGGCCGCGCAGGCCGAAGCCCTGCGCGCCGAAGGGCAGACGGTGATGTTCGTTGCGGTGGACGGCAAGCCCGCCGGACTGATAGGCGTCGCCGACCCGGTCAAGGAGACGACTGCGGAAGCGATCCGGCAGCTGCACGAAGAAGGTCTGCAGATCGTGATGCTCACCGGTGACAGCCAGGCGACGGCTGACGCGGTGGCGAAGACACTGGGTATCGACCGCGTCATCGCCGGCGTGCTGCCGGAGCAGAAGGTCGAACTAATCAAGAAGCTGCAGGCCGAGGGCCGCATCGTGGCCATGGCGGGCGACGGCATCAACGACGCCCCCGCCTTGGCGCAGGCCCAGGTCGGCATCGCCATGGGAACCGGAACCGACGTGGCGATGGAGAGCGCCGGGGTGACATTGATCAAGGGAGATCTGCGCGGCATTGTCCGCGCCCGGCGGCTGAGCCGTGCCACGCTGCGCAACATCCGGCAGAACCTGTTCTTCGCCTTTATCTATAACGCACTCGGCATACCGATCGCCGCCGGCGTGCTGTATCCGTTTTTCGGGCTGTTGCTCTCGCCGATCATCGCCGCCGCAGCCATGAGTTTCAGCTCCGTGTCGGTGGTGACGAATGCGCTGCGGCTTAACCGGGTGAAGCTGTAGGAGTCGGGGCGCAGCAGTGAACATGGTTGGCTCCCGGACCAGGGCGAAAGTGGGAACTCCTGGCGGCTCATTGTCACGCTACGGTAATCGGTTCTTTGTGAACGGCAGGTTTGCGAACGGAACAATAGGCGGCGACCACCAGCCCAGAGGCAGCACGTGCAACGCCGCCGATTGCAGGTTCGGCGCGACTGGCGGTCATGCGCCGCTTGCTTATGGCGATAAGCATCCTGTTCAGCTCACCGCATCCCGGAATCCGACCGGCCTATGGGTTCCGTCACAGAACGGCTTGTTCTTCGATGCGCCGCACCGGCATAGCGTG
>JBQMQE010000118.1:0-13545 GCA_052172655.1 Burkholderiales bacterium | reverse complement strand
GCACGGCATCGAGGCGGTGATCGACAAGCTGAAGCGGCTGTCCAAGGGGCAGTAGCCCTGAGCGGCGCGTCCGTCGTGTAGCTCGCTGCCGGCAATACGCCGGACGCGGCCTGCGTCGTCAATCCAAAGGGCCCACCCGGTGCAAAAAAACCCGGAAGCGTTGCCGCTCCCGGGTTGGTTTTAGAATCTTGCCGAGGCACGGCGAACCGTCCCCCGGCGCTGTTGCCACTGACATAAGACAGGCACAGCACCTGTCTTATTCTTCTCAGGCCTACTTGCTATGCACCGACTTTACGCCTAGCCCATACGTGCTGTCGGGATTGTGGCAGAACGCGCACTGAGCCCCCGCCGCTGTCTGCGAAGTCATATGACTCGTGGCTGCCGTGCTTTCATGACAGCTTCCGCAAGCTTCCGGGGTGGGTGTCGTACGCCAGTTTGCCGCATTCTCAAGCACCGTCGTGCCATCGGCCTTGGTCGCCGTTTCCTTGTGGCAGGTTTCGCAGTTCTTGATGTTGCCGGGGAAGCCCGAACCGGGGAAGCCGGCGACGGCACCGGAGCCGGCCCCGAAAGATTCGCCATTGATGACGAAATCCGTGCCGTTGTAGTGAACCTTGTGCACCACGCGCTGCAGGTCTACGTTCACCGGACTGTTTCCGGAGTAGGGCTCATAAGTGTTCTTGTTGTGACAGGTGACACAATACTCGGTCGCAAACCCCTTATGAATTTTCCGCCCCTCATGGCAAGTGGCGCAGGTCGTCATGGACACGATATTGCGCGTTTCCGCCGTGGCGGTGCCGTCCGGCACGAAATCGAAGACCGCGTTGGTCGTGTTGTCGACGCCGGCGGCAGTCTTGAACTCGATCCCGACCCGATGCGTCAGCGATGGTTCGTAGGCCACTACATTCGCGTAGGTCGGGATCGTCGCCTTGTTGTACGCGCCTGCAACCGTGGAAACGTTGCTGACATGGTCGATTTTCCTGATGTCACCGGCGGGTGTGGCGTTCGTCAGCCCGAACTTGTAGGTCCACACGCCGCTCCCGGTATGGGTGAGCGTTCCGTCCGACCAAAATTCGGAATAGCCCTGGATCACCGGCGGCTGCGCCGCGTCCTTGGTGCGCGCCCTGCCGGTGTAGCTCATCCAGTTCGTCGAAATGTTGTTGGCGGGGTCGGCTTTGACCAGTTTGGCCAGGGTAAAGTACATCTCCTTCAGCGCTGCGGGATCGGTAACCGCCACGCCATTGTCCGCCATGCTGAAGGTGGCCGTGACGCTGCCGTCGGTTGAACTGATGGCCACCCCGCTGATGGTCGCGCTCATAGCGCGCTTGCTGATGTCTGCTGTCGCGGGCAGCGCGTGACCGAGGAGGAGGTTCCTGCTGTTATGACATATAACACACTGCGAATCGTCTGCCAAAGGGCCAGGGAAGTGGCTGCTGACTGACGTGCCCGGAGGAAGCTTCGCCGCAACGTCAGCTTTCGCGTCGGCCATGGTCGAGCCCGTGCCTTTGGCAAAATCGATGCCGGCATGGCAGGCGCCGCAAACGGCCCGGCTGGGCACGTTCTTCCAGTTATCCGCCTGGGGTGCCTTGGTGTTGTCGTGGCACTTGGTGCAGTTGCGAATGTCCTGCGGGTAGGCGACCGTGTCGTAGACGTGCGATTGGATCTGGTAGCTCTCGCCAAACAGCTCTTTCAGGCCCTCTCCGCCGTGGATCTTGTGGATCATGATCTTGAAGTCGACCACGTTGCCGGTCGCGTGATCGGTGGTGCTGGGGTTGTGGCACAGTACGCACAGTTGCGTATCGACCCGCCCGCCGCCATGCAGCGCCAACTTGTCGTGGCACTCGTTGCAGCTGCTGACGTCAACCACCTTGCGGGTCATGGTGTCGTCGGTGACGGCCACGGCATTGCCGTTGGCGTCGATGGTGAAGTCGAAATAGGGATTCACCTGCACGTCCTCGCCGGCCGCGTTGGTGTAGCGTAACTGGATCGCGATGCGATGCGTGAGGGTGGGATCATAGGTCACGCCCGGCGGCAACTTGGTTGCGTCCTTGATGTCGATCGGGAACGTGAACGTGTAGTAACCGTCGTCGTTATAGACCAGGCTCGTTGCGGTGGAGTACTGACCATCGGCATCGATCGCGAGGTAGTGCTGTACGTAATCTTTGCCGGCGGCGGGCCCTTCCCCGGCCTCCGTGCGGGAGGTGTAGCTCTTCCACTGATCGGGCGCGCCGTCGGTGCCGCGGACCAGTTGGGCAAGAATGAAACGCGCGTTGCTGCCAGGCTCCAGGGTTTTCATCACCGCGCCGTCGGAGATCACGGTGAAGTTGATCTTGGGCGGGCTGTTTATGGTCACCGGCGGCACACCGGCATCGCTCACGACGGCGAAGGCGGCGGTCGGATTGGTCGCCGTGTCGTTGGTTGCAACCGCGGCGGCGGCCGTTATGGCAGCAGCGGCAGTAGCAGGGACGCCGCCGGCAGGCGCGGCAGGCGCAGTAGCCGTGGTGTTGTCATCACTACCGCCACAAGCAGCCAAGCCGACTGCCAACAAACACGCCGCCGCCAATCTGGCCCAGCGGGGTGAAAACAGGTTCTTACACGATATATTCACGATGTCCTCCTTCGCACGTTTATCTTATTGGATGCGGGCCGTCATGATTCTGCTTCGCAAACAATTGCCTCGTATAGCATATGCCGTGGCGAACTCGCCCACTATGGCCTTTCTATATAAGTTGATTGGGATCCAAAGCCTCGTTTTGATCAGACTTTGGTCGCATTAAGGGTGGGCATTGCGTGATATGCTTGCCTGCACGCTCACTATCCGCCATGGCACAACCAACGTTCCCCTTATCCCTGCTGCTGGCGCTGAAGAAACCCGTCGGCCGCCTGACCTTTTCGCGCCAGTTCGTGGTGATGAGCTTCGCGGTCCTCCTCACCGGCATGATCATCATCGGAACCTGGCTCGGCCATCAGATCGAGACCAGCTCCGTCAACCGCGCCGCAGCGATAGCGACCGTTTACGTCGAGAGCATCCTGGCCACACAGATCCCCGCGCGCGCAGGCGGCGGTGGCATCGACAGCGAGGTGCGTGCGGCGCTGGACCGCGTATTCGTCGAAGGACCCCTGCGCCGCAAAGTGGTCCGCTTCAAGCTATGGGGCCGCGACGGCACCATTCTCTACAGCAGTGACGAAGCGCAGTTGGGGGACCGCTTCCCGGTCGACGAGTTGCTCGCCGCGGCTTTTGCGGGAACGGTTCAGTCCAGGATCAGCGATCTGGGCGATTCCGACAACGCCTCGGAGCGCGCGCATTGGTCGGAGCTGCTCGAAGTCTACGTGCCCTTGCGCACCGGGGCGAGCGGCAAGGTCAGCACCGTCGCCGAGTTCTATCACTCGACCGAAAACCTGGGCCGCGAGATCCGCGCCGCCAAACGGCGCAGCTGGGTGTTGGTCGCAGTCGCTACCGCCGCGATGTACCTGTTGCTGCTCGGCCTCGTGCGCCGCGCAGACAGCACCATCCTCGACCAGCAGCGCGACCTGAGCCGCCAACTGCAGCAGCTGCGGACCACGGTCGCAGAAAACGAGCACATGCGAGGGCAGCTGCGCGAGGCGGTCGCGCGCACCACCGCGCTCAACGAGCAGTTTCTGCATCGGGTGGCCGCCGACCTGCACGACGGGCCGGCGCAGGAGATCGCCCTGGCCCTGATGCGCCTGGAGGCGCTCGGCGAAGCGCGATACGGCGCGGGAAGCGCCCAGGGCAATACGCCCTACGACTTCGAAAACATTTACCGCGCTCTGAACGCCTCCCTCGCCGAACTGCGCAACATGGCTGCCGGACTGGGGATGCCGAAAATCGCCGACCTGTCGCTCGCCGACACGGTCAGGCGTGCCGTGTGCGATTTCGAGGAGAAGTCCGAAACAACGGTGCAGACCGAGGTCGACGACGCGCTCGCGGAGGCGCCGCTTGCGGTCAGGATCACCGTCTACCGCTTCATCCAGGAGTCGCTCACCAACGGCTGGCTGCACGCGCGCGGGGCGGCGCAGCAGGTGCGCGCGCGCCGCGCCGGCGAACTGGTGCACATCGAGGTCGCGGACCAGGGCCCGGGCTTCGTGCCGCAGGCGGCCTTCGAGTCCGGACGGCTCGGGCTCGCGTTCATGCGCGAGCGCGTTCGCATGCTGGGCGGCGCCTTCGAGGTCGCGTCCGAGCCCGGGCGCGGCACGCGCGTGATGGCCCAACTTCCGCTTTCGCTCGACGAGGCGCAGCATGCCTGACGCGATCCGCATCCTGCTCGCCGACGACCACCCGATGTTCCGCGAGGGCGTCGCGCACTCGCTGAGCGGCGCACCCGAACTCCAGGTCGTCGCGCAGACCGCCAGCGGCGAAGAGGCCGTGGAGCTGGCGCAGCGCCTGCGGCCCGACGTGGCACTGCTCGATATCTCCATGCCAGGGATCGGAGGCATTGCGGCCGCTGCCAGCATTGCCGCAAGCGTGCCCGAGATGCGCATCCTGATGCTCACCGTATCCGAGGACAAAGACAACCTGCTGGCCGCGCTCAAGGCCGGGGCGCACGGTTACGTGCTCAAGGGAACCTCGGCTAGCGAGTTGCGCGCCATCGTGCGCCGCGTGGCGGGCGGCGAGTCCTTCGTCACGCCTGCGCTTGCCACGCGACTGCTGGTCGAATTCTCCCGCCCGAAGGAACCCGATCCGCTCTCCGAGCTAACGGCGCGTGAGCATGACGTTATCGAGCTCATCAGCCAGGGTTCCAGCAACCGCGAGATCGCCGAACGCCTTCACCTCGCCGAAAAGACCGTCAAGCACTATGTGACTTGCATCCTGCAGAAGCTCCATGCGCGCAGCCGCACCAAGGCGGCCCTGATCGCGGTCCAGCACGGCTTGCCCACGCGTGCGGCGCCCGCGGCGACACCAGCCAAACAGCATCCGTACGGCAAGCGGTGGTTTCCGTAAAACGCCGCTTGCGCGCCTGCGCCTCCTGGCTTATCAACGTACCGCTTTAACGTCGTCGCTCCCGAGGATCGGGTGTAACGGCTTGTCAGCCGGCATGAGCCTAGCTACCAGACTTAAAGGGGAGGCAGAGTGAGCTACCCCGGGTTTCCCGGACACGCCAATTAACGGGAGGGCCGACGTCACCACAAAGACGGTCAAGGAAATCAGGATCGATGTCGAGAAATGCACGGGTTGCCGCGCCTGCGAAATGGCCTGCTCGGCGTTTCACGCCAAGCCGAGGTACAGCAGCATCAATCCGGCGCGCTCGCGCATCCGCTTGGTCGCGGACGAACTCAACGACGAGTACGTGCCGGTGCGCGCCGGCAACTATACCCGCGCCGAGTGCGATGCCAGGCATTATTACCAGCTCAACGGCAAGCAATACAGCGAGTGCAGCTTCTGCCGCGCGTCCTGCCCGTCCAGGGATTTCTTCATCGAGCCCGATTCAGGCCTGCCGCTGAAATGCGATATGTGCGAAGACGAGCCGCCGCTGGCCGAGCCCCTGTGCGTCACGGTGTGCCAGCCCGGCTGCCTCACTTACGAAGTACGCCAGGTGGAAACGGCAGTCAGCGAGCTCGAGGAACGCGAAGCGATGGAGAGGGGACTCGAATCGCTGGTGAGGCAGCACGGCATCGAGGCGGTGATCGACAAGCTGAAGCGGCTGTCCAAGGGGCAGTAGTCTTGGGCAGCACGTCGGCTGTAAAAGTCCGGAGCGCGACTGGCCGCGCCTCCCCGACCAGGACCCGGACCACAGATCCGCGAATTGGCGGATTTTTTCTAATCCGTCCCGGCAGTCATCGCGAATTCCGCCGGGAATTTCGCATAGAACACGCGGACTTTCTCGCGCACGACCAGATCGAGCAGGCTTTGCGCCTCGGCATCGCTCAGCAGGAATTCGACCGTGACCGTAAGATCGCCGGCCAGCTCGAAAAAATGCTGTTCGTGCAGGATGCCGTGGCGGCCGTAGCCGGCGATCGCCCGAAACGCCGAGCCGCCGTGAATGCCGCATTTCTTCGCCTGCTCCAGCAGCCATTCATACAACAGGACATGGTGATGCTTCCTGTTTTCGTGGGTGTAGAACCTGAGGTAACAGCCGTTTGTCATGTTCACTCCTTCGTCGCCGGCGCGCGTCCGCTCGCGGGGCGGGTTCAGCGCTTCAACACCAGGCCGACCATCGCGATGCCGAGCAGCGTCATCAGGACCGAGCCGATGACGTGGGCGGTGACGATGGCGGCAGTCCAGCCGTATTGCTCGTGCGAAATCAGCGTGGCGGTCTCGGCGGAAAACGTGGAAAAGGTGGTGAGCCCGCCGAGGAACCCGGTCGTCACGAACAGACGCATTTCGGGCGGCAGCGCCTCGAAATGGGTCAGGAAACCCAGCGCCAGGCCCATCAGCCATCCGCCGACAAGGTTGGCCGCGAGCGTGCCCAGCGGCAGCGTGGGGAAAATCGGATTGAGCAGCATCCCCAGCCACCAGCGCAGCCAGGCGCCGGCGGCGGCTCCGCCGCCTACGGCCATGAGTCCGGTAAAAGACACTTGTTTCCCCTGTTACTGAAAAACCCTGGCCTGCGGCCTCCAGCTTGGCCTGCGGCCTCCAGCTTGGCCGACGGCCTCCAGCTAGGTCTGCGGCTCGCGCCAGCGCTCCGCCGCCTTATCGTCGCTCGTGCGCGCTTCGACCCAGCGCGTGCCCTGCGCAGTCCGCTCTTTTTTCCAGAACGGCGCGCGGGTCTTGAGATAGTCCATGATGAATTCGCAGGCGGCGAAAGCCGCGCCGCGATGCGCGCCGGTCACCACCACCAGCACGATCTGGTCCAGCGGCTTCAGTTCGCCGACGCGGTGGATCACCAGCGCATCGATGATGTCCCAGCGTTGTTTCGCCTCCTCGACGATGCCGGCGAGCGCCTTTTCGGTCATGCCCGGATAGTGCTCCAGCGTCATGCCGAGGACGGCATCGCCGTCGTTTACGTCGCGCACCAGGCCGATAAAGCTGGCGATGGCGCCGATCCCGGGATCGGCGTGCCGAAACGCTGCAATCTCCGCACCTATGTCGAAATCAGCCTGTTGCACCCGCACGCTCACTTCAACCCCCGCTCACCGGCGGAAAGAATGCGACCTCGTCGCCGGCCTTGACCGGCGTATCGTCGCGCGCCAGATCCTGGTTGACCGAAACCCGAACCGCCTTGCCCAGGCCCAGCGCTGCGGCAGAGGCGCCGCCGCGCGCGACCAGTTGCGCGCGCAGGCTTTTCACATCATGCGCCTGCGCGGGCAGATCGAGCAGCTCCTGCCCTATGCCCATGTCCTCGCGCAGCCTGGCAAAGTAAAGAATCCTGATATTCATTGGAACAGCTCCGCAAAAGGCAAGAATTTCACCGTATCGCCGCGGCGGATCGGGTGCTTGGCCGGATTGTCGACGAAACCGTCGCCCCACACCGCCGAGGTCAGCACCGCCGAGCTCTGGTTGGCGAACAGGTCCAGCCCGCCGGCGGTATTCAATTTTACGCGCAGGAACTCGCGCCGGGCGTCGGGTTTCGCCCAGTCGAAATCGGCGCGCAGCGGAAAGCTCGGCGGCTCCACCCGGGCAACGCCCTGGCAGCGCAGGATGAATGGCCGCACGAAAATCAGGAAAGTCACGAAGCTGGACACGGGATTGCCGGGCAGGCCGATGAAATGCGCCTTGCGCCCGGCTCCCGCATTGACTTCGCCGAATGCCAGCGGCTTGCCCGGCTTGACCGCGATTTTCCACATGCTGAGTTTGCCCTCCGCCTCGACCGCGGGCTTGATATGGTCTTCCTCGCCCACCGAAACGCCGCCCGAAGTGACGATCAGGTCGTTGCCGGCCGCCGCCTCGCGCAGCACCGCGCGCGTCGCCTCCAGCCGGTCGGGCACGATGCCGTAGTCGCTGACCTCGCAGCCGAACAGTTGCAGCAATCCGTTCAGGGTGTAGCGGTTGGAGTTGTAGATGCGGCCCGGCGGCAGCGGCTCGCCCGGCATCACCAGTTCGTCGCCGGTGAAAAACACCGCGACCCTGAGCCTGCGATACAGCGGCAGCGCCGCCAACCCAACCGAGGCAGCAAGACCGGTATCCTGCGGCCGCAGCTTCATCCCGGCCGTCAGGATCTCGCTACCCGCGCGGATATCCTCGCCCACGCGGCGCACCCATTCGCCGGGCTCGGGCCTGTGCTTGACGATGACCGTGTCGCCGTCCTGCGCGCAAAACTCCTGCATCACCACCGCGTCGGCGCCGGGAGGGATGGGCGCGCCGGTGAATATGCGCGCCGCCGTGCCGCGCGCGAGCGGCTGCGGCACGCTGCCCGCCGCTATGCGTTGCGACACCGCCAGGCGCGCCTCGCCCGAGGCGCAATCGGCTGCGTAGACCGCGTAACCGTCCATGGAGGTGTTGTCCACCGGCGGCACGCTCAAAGTGGAATGCTGCGCCTCGGCCAGCACGCGGCCGCTTGCGGCCAGCGTTGAAACCTCCTGCGTCTCAGCCACGGGTGTTGCGCCGGCGAGCAGGGTACCGAGCGCTTCGTCTACGCCAAGCATGCCTGGTTTCATCGCTTCAACTCCAGGGTTTCAAGCACGAATGCGGCTACCCCATCGTAGTCCTCGAGGCCGAACTGCGGCAAGCGGCATTGAACGGGCGTGTCGGTGGCCAGCGCCACGATATGCTCATCTTCCGGGTGCAGCAGCGGTTTCCCGTTGGCCTCGCGGAAAATCTCCAGTTTGGGCAAAGGGTAGCGCTTGTAGCCCTCGATCAGCAGCAGATCGCAGGGCGACATGCGCCGAATCTGCTCGTCCAGCGTCCCCTCCGGCTCGCCGCACATCTCGTGCATCAGCGCCCAGCGCTCGCCCGAGGTGACCAGCACTTCGCCGCAACCTGCCGCCCGATGGCGAAAGGAATCCTTGCCCGGCTGGTCTACGTCGAAGCGGTCGTGTGCGTGCTTAATTAGCGAAACCCTGAGGCCGGCGTACACGAAGCGCGGAATCACCTGCTCTATGAGGGTGGTCTTGCCGCTACCGGACCAGCCGGCAAAGCCGAAAATCTTCATCTGTTCGCGATTGCTCGGCCCGGGCGGGGAGCTGTGGTTGTCGAGCGGGGATTCTAACAGTATTCCAGCGCCAGCCCGTGGGGCCGGATACAGAATATTGCCCAACAATCACAACAGCTTGCCGTTCTCCAGATGCAGGCGCTGCACCCCCGGCAACTCGATGAGTTCGCGGTCGTGGCAGGCGATCAGAACGGTAACACCCTCGGTGAACAGGCGTGCCAGCAGATCGATCGTCCGACGGCGTCCGTCGGCATCCAGATTCGCGGTCGGCTCATCCAGCAGCAGCAGTTGCGGCGAGAGCACCTTGGCGCGCGCCATCGCGACGCGCTGCTTCTCGCCGCCGGAGAGCTTATGCGGCGGCACCGCGATGACGTCACGCACGCCGGCCCAGTCGATCGCCTCTTCCACCTTCTGTCGCAAGCGCTCGCGCGGTTCGCCGCGCGCTTTCAGGCCATAGGCGATGTTCCCCGCTACGCTGCTATGGAACAGGTAGGGGTGCTGGTGCACGTACACCACGCGCAGGCGCCAGTCGTCCGGATAGCCTGGCAGCCTTGTCTGCACGCCCTGGAAGCGCAGCACGCCGGCATCGGCCGCCTCGAGTCCGGACAGGATGCGCAGCAGGGTGGTCTTGCCGCTGCCGTTGTCACCGGAGAGCACGCAGCACTGTCCGCGCGCGAGGTTCAGCCCGACTCCGTCGAGCACGCGGCGTCCGCCCAGGCGCCGCACTACCCCTTCGACTTCGAGCAGGGGCTGGCTCATTTCAACCCCCCTTCGCCCTGCAGCAGCGCCATGAGTATATTGATGCCGAGGGCAAGCGCCATCAGCACCATGCCCAGGGCGATGCCTTGCGCGAAATCGCCTTTGCTGGTCTCCAGCGCGATGGCGGTGGGCATGTTGCGCGTCAGGCCGGCGATATTGCCGCCGACCATGATGGCGCAGCCGACTTCGGAGACCACCCGGCCAAACGCGTTCACTACCGCGGCGGTAATGCCGAAGCGCACTTCCCACAAGATCGTAAGCCCCGCCCGGATGCGGCTCGCGCCCAGACTGCGGGCGGTTTCGTACACACGCGGGTCGGCCCCCTGCACCGCGGAAACGGTAAATACCACCAGGATCGGAAAGGCGATCACCATGTAGCCGATCACGATCGCCGACGGAGAAAACAGCAATTCGAACGAGCCCAGAGGTCCGCGCCGCGACAGCAGCAGGTAAATGACCAACCCGACGACCACGGTGGGAAACGAAAGCAGCGCCTGCACCAGCACGACCATGGCGCGCTGGCCGGGGAAACGCCGCTTCGCCAGCAGCAGGCCGAGCGCGATCGACGGCGGCGAGATCAGGGCGATCGCGATGAGCGAAAGCCACAGCGACAGCCAGATGATCTGCAGCAATTCCGGATCGCCCTGCAACAACAAGGCGAAAGCTTCGCGTGTGGGTTCCAGCAGGCCCATGATGTTCCTGTGTATGGAGCGGGCGGCGCGCGCGATGCGCCGGCCGCCAAAGTGAATGCGGCGCTATTTCTTGTAGTTGGGAAAAAACAACTGCGCGCCTTTGGGCCTGAATGCAGCAATGTCCTGCTGGCCTTCTGGCGAAGTGATCCATTCAATGAAATCCATTGCGCCGGCGTAATTCACGCCGGGAAAGCGCTTCGGGTTCACCGCGATCACGCCATAGGGATTGTACATTTTCGGATCGCCTTCGACCATTATCTCCAGCCCTGTTCGGTCCTTGTAGGTGGCATAGGTGGCGCGGTCGGTGAGCGTATAGCCGCGCTTCTCGCCGGTGACGGTGAGCGTTTGCCCCATTCCCTGGCCGATGGCGAAATAGGACGCGCTCTTGGGGTCGACGCCGGCTGTCTTCCAGTATCCCAATTCCATCTTGTTGGTGCCGGAATCGTCGCCGCGCGAAATGAATGCCGCACCGCTGTCTTTGATTTTCTTCATCGCGGCGATCACATCCTTCACACCGCGCAAATGCGCCGGATCGCTCTTCGGGCCGACCAGGACGAAATCGTTGTACATCACGTCGCGCCGGTTCACGCCGTAGCCTTTGGCGACGAATTCATCCTCGGCCTTGCGCGCATGCACCAGCACCACGTCGGCGTCGCCGTTCTCGCCCAGCTTCAGCGCCGCACCGGTGCCGACCGCGACCACGTGCACCTTGCAGCCGCATTTCGCTTCGTACTTGGGCAGCAGCACCTTGAGCAAGCCGGAATTGTCGGTGCTGGTGGTGGTCGCCATCCTGATGTCGCGCGCTGCTGCGGGGCTGATTCCGCCGAGCGTGAATGTGGCGAAGGCAAATAACAACGCAAGAATTCTTCTTTTCATGCTCGGTCTCCTCTGATCAAAATGCCTAGCCTTGCCAGAAGCACAAAAGATCGGGCGCATAATCGAAAATTCCCTGAATTTCTGGTAAGTTGTTCGGATAGTATTGGATTGTGGACAACATCAAAATATGAACTGGACTGCATAATGATTCGGGTCAAACTCCAATATGAGTGGCAACTTCAGCCCGGCGGCGGTCAGGCGGTGGAGCCGACGTTGTTTCGCGTGCTCTACGCCATCCACTGCGCAGGCTCGCTGGCGGGTGCGGCGAGAACCGTACAGTTGTCCTACCGGCATGTATGGGGCCTGGTCGGCAAATGGGAGCGCATGTTCGGCAAGCCGCTGGTCAAGCTGAGCCGCGGCCGTGGCGCTGAACTCACCGAGTTCGGTCAGAAATTGCTTTGGGCGGAACAACTGGTGCAGGCGCGCCTCGCGCCGGAACTGGAGAGCGTGGGCCACGAGATCGAGCGTGCGCTCGCCCCGGTCATCGAACTCGGCGCTACGCGGCTCGCAGTCTGCGCCAGCCACGATCTTGCGCTCGCGCAACTGCGCGACCGCTTGGCGCACAGCAACGGCCTGAAACTCGATCTGCGCTTCCTCGGCAGCCTCGACAGCCTGGCTGCATTGTCCAAAGGTCATTGCAGCATGGCCGGGTTTCATTTCGCCGAAGGCATGGAGCAGGCCGCATCGGCGATGTTCCGCCGTTATCTCAAGCCGCGCCAGCACAAGCTGATCGGCTTGGCGACGCGCACCCAGGGCCTGATGGTGGCAAAGGACAATCCGAAAGGCATTCACGACCTCTGCGATCTGACCAGAAAGGGCGTGCGCCTGATCAATCGCCAGCGCGATTCAGGCAGTCGCATCGAATTCGACGAACTGCTGTCCGGCGCCGGCATCGACCCTGCCGCCATAGACGGTTACCACTCGGAGGAATTCACCCATCTGGCGGTTGCTGCCACGATTGCGGGCGGCATGGCGGATGCCGGCTACGGCATCCGCGCGGCAGCCGCCTACTATGGCCTCGATTTCATCCCGCTGCTGACCGAGCGCTACTACCTCGCCTGCCGCAGCGATTCCATGGCCGAACCGCTGCAGGCGAGGTTCATCGAGCTACTGCAGGGAGCGGAATTGCGCAAGATCCTGTCTGCCATGCCGGGATACGGCACTGCCATCACAGGAAAATTCTACGATGTAAGCGATGCGCTGCCGGCGCGATATCCCTCGCCGGCGCTTGCGCGTTCAAATTAAGGAGATTGCGACGAAGATCAGCGCGAGAAACACCTTCAAGGGCACGATCAGAAATGTCGTTCTGGGTCCGGTCAGTGCGGAAGTGACGCTGCGCGTCGCGCCCGGCATAGAAATCGTCTCTGTGATCAGCACCGCTTCGGCGAAGGCGCTCAAGCTGAAAAAGGGCAAGAAGGCCTATGCGATCATCAAGGCGAGCAACGTGATGGTCGGCACCAACTGATCAACTTCGGCGGCAGCGCTCGCGCGAGCGACATCGCGGGCGCCACGTTTAGCTTGGCGGCGCAGGCGTCTGCGCCAAGCGCTCGGGGAGCAGCTCTGCCGGCGGCATCAGATGAATCCCCGAAGCCAGCAGCGTCACCTTGACCCGATCGCCCACGGCAATGTTGTTGCGGCGCGCATGGTGCGTCACGATGCTCATCGCCAGGGGCACGCGGGCAGGCACGCCTATGTCCAGGACGACGCTGGTACTCTCGCCCAGCGCGACGCACTCGCGGATTACGCCGCTCACCGGGTTCTCGGCCTCGCCTGCGGAGGGACGATCGCGCCGGTGCAGGATCACGCATTCGGGCGGAATCATCCACGCCACTTTGTCGCCGACGCCGAACGCGGGCGCGTACGCCGCCTCCAGGGTGTAGCCGGACCAGGCGAGCAAGGTCTTGCCCTCGTCCGGGCGCTGCTCCAGGATACTGCCCTCGAACAGGTTGTTCTGATCGAGCAGCCGCGCTACTTGTGCCGTAGCCGGACGCGCCATCACTTGCGCTGTTGGCCCGTCCTGCAGCGTCTCGCCGCGCGACAGAATCACCATGCGGTCCGCCAGCACACGCGCCTCGTCCAGATCGTGCGTAACCAGGATGATGGGCACGCGGATGCGCGCCCGCAATTGCGCCAGTTCACGCTGCAGGCGCCGGCGGGTGACGCGATCGACCGCA
>JBQMQE010000117.1:0-13609 GCA_052172655.1 Burkholderiales bacterium | reverse complement strand
CTTACCGTCATCAATTGAGGGCTTGGCAAAATGGGGGCGACCATCTATGACAGTTTTCGAGAATTCCCTAGTTCGACGCTGCCCGCCTGAGCCGGTCGTTCACGCCCTGCCACCCCGGCATCGCGGGCGGCGCCTCCACCAGGATCAGGTCGCAGCCCAGGTCGTCGAGGCGGCGCAGACTCGCGTAGAGTTCGTGCGCATAGCCCGCAACCGCGCGCGGCGCCGCCTGCCAGTAGACGTCTTTCAAGCCTTCAGGCGCCTCGGCGCGCGCGAGCACGGCGACCTTGCGTCCGCGCAACGCATTCAGCCGCGCCGGCAATTCCGCCGCCGCCACCAGCTCCAGCGGCGTGCGCGGCGCGTAGTGGCTTTCGAGCGCGCCCGGCGCGCGCGGCGCGGCGGCATCGGGCGCCTGCACTTCGGCGCCGAGCGCCGCGGCGATCTGCGCCGGCGTGATCTGGCCGGGGCGCAGCAGCACCGCGCGGCCGCGCGACAAGTCAATGATGGTCGATTCGATGCCGACTTCGCATTCGCCGCCGTCGAGCACCCAGTCCACCGCCGCGCCCAGTTCCGCACGCGCATGCTCGGCCGTAGTCGGGCTGATGCGGCCGAACTTGTTGGCCGAGGGCGCCGCGACGCCGCTAAAAGCGCGCCCGCCCTCGGTCCCGGAAAAGGCTTTCAATAATTCGAGCGCCACCGGATGCCCCGGAATGCGCAGGCCCACCGTATCCTGGCCGCCGCTGACGCAATCGGGCACGCCGTCTGCGCGCTTCAGGATCAGAGTGAGCGGGCCGGGCCAGAATGCCGCGGCCAGCTTGTGCGCGGAAGGAGGAATTTCCGCCGCCCACAGCGGCAGCAACTCGATGCCGCCAAGATGCACGATCAGCGGATGGTTTTGCGGCCGGCCCTTGGCGGCGAAGATTTTCGCCACCGCGGCGGGGTTGGAGGCGTCGGCGCCCAGGCCGTAGACGGTCTCGGTGGGAAAGGCCACCAATCCGCCGGCCCGCAGTATCGCCGCCGCGTGCTCGATTTCGGACTTGGTCGGAATGTTTGGCACGCGTTCGGGTCCGGTCGCCTCTACTGCAGCGCAAGGGGCTGGCGCCGCAGGCGGAGGAATCAGCTAGTCAGCAGCCGCAGCGCTTCGCGGTACTTCTCGGCGGTCTTGGCGATGATGTCGGCGGGCAGCCGCGGCGCCGGGGCCTTTTTGTTCCACGGCTGCGTCTCCAGCCAGTCGCGCACGAACTGCTTGTCGAACGAGGGCGGGCTCATGCCGACTTTGTATTGCGCCATCGGCCAGAAGCGCGAGGAATCCGAGGTCAGGATCTCGTCGATCAGATAGACGCGGCCGGCGGCATCGGTGCCGAACTCGAACTTGGTGTCGGCAATGATGATGCCGCGCGTCGCGGCGTACTCCGCCGCCTGGGTGTAGAGCGCGATCGCCGCGTCGCGCACCTGGCGCGCGACCTCCTTGCCCACGCGCTGCTCGGCCTCGGCGAAAGAGATATTTTCGTCGTGCTGGCCCGCGGGCGCCTTGGTCGAGGGCGTGAACATGGTCTGCGGCAGCTTCTGCGCCTCGCGCAGGCCCGCCGGCAGCGCGATGCCGCACAGGGTGCCGGTCTGCTGGTAGTCCTTCCAGCCCGAGCCGATGAGGTAGCCGCGCACGATGGCCTCGATCGACAGCGGCTTGAATTTTCTCACCACCATGGCGCGGCCGCGCACCTGCGCGCGCTCGGCTTCGCCGCTCACCACCGATTCCGGATCGACGTCGGTCATGTGGTTGGGCATGAGGTGGCCCAGCTTGCCGAACCAGAAATTGGACATGGCCGTGAGCACTTCGCCCTTGCCCGGGATCGGATCGTCGAGAATGACATCGAAGGCCGAGAGGCGGTCGGTCTGGATCACCAGCAGCCGGTCCTCGCCCACGCCATAGATGTCACGCACCTTACCGCGATGCAGAAAGGGCAGGCTGTCGATCGATGTTTGCAATAGGGTGGTCATCGCTTTTCTCTCAGTGATATGTATCCGGTGACGGCGGTCGGCGCGCGCCTGGCCCGCCGCATGCGAGGTCGCTTCAGAGATCCGGCAACTTTGCGCGCTTCACGGCGTCGGCCTGCTGCTCGCGAAACGCCTGCAGGCGCTGCGCCAGGCCGGCGTCGTTCAACGCGAGCATCGCCACCGCAAACAGGCCTGCGTTCGCCGCCCCCGCCTCGCCGATGGCGAAGGTCGCGACCGGTATGCCCTTGGGCATTTGCACCATGGACAGCAGCGAATCCAGTCCCTTGAGATATTTCGAAGGGATGGGCACGCCCAGCACCGGCAGCGGCGTCTGCGCCGCGACCACCCCGGCCAGGTGCGCGGCGCCGCCCGCGCCGGCGATGAAAGCCTTGCAGCCGCGCCGTTCCATGTCTTCGATCCAGGATTCGAGTTCGGCCGGGGTACGGTGCGCCGACAGCGCCCTCGCCTCGTAGGCAATGCCGAAGTCCTTCAACTGCTGCGCCGCCTGCTGCATCACCTCCCAGTCGGAGGTGCTGCCCATGACTATGCCGATCGTGCTCACACTGCTGCCTCCCGCCGCTCCCACTTAATTCACGACCTGGGCCAGCTCGCCCTTGCCGTAGCGTTGCGCCATGGCCGCAAGCGGCAGCGGCTTGATCTTGGAGGCCATGCCGGCGCAGCCGAACTGCTCGTAGCGCTGCTTGCAGATCGCCTTGGCCGCGGCGCGCGCCGGCTTGAGGTAGTCGCGCGGGTCGAACGCGCTCTTGTTCTCGTTCAGGAACTTGCGTATGGCGGCGGTCATCGACAGGCGTATATCGGTGTCAATGTTGATTTTGCGCACGCCGTGCTTGATCCCTTCCTGGATTTCCTCCACCGGCACACCGTAGGTCTCCTTCATCTCGCCGCCGTTGGCGCGGATGATTTCAAGCAGGTCCTGCGGCACCGAGGACGAGCCGTGCATCACCAAGTGGGTGTTCGGGATGCGCCGGTTGATCTCCTTGATGCGCTCGATCGCGAGGATGTCGCCGGTGGGCTTGCGCGTGAACTTGTAGGCGCCGTGCGAGGTGCCGATGGCGATCGCCAGGGCATCGAGCTGGGTCTTGTTGACGAAGTCCGCCGCCTGGTCCGGGTCGGTCAGCAGCATTTCGCGCGTCATCGTCCCTTCGGCGCCGTGGCCGTCCTCTTTGTCGCCCTTCATCGTCTCGAGCGACCCCAGGCAGCCGAGTTCGCCCTCCACGGTCACGCCCTTCTTGTGGGCCGCGGCGACGACCTTGCGCGTCACCTCGACGTTGTAGTCGTATTCGGCGATGGTCTTGCCGTCGGCGCGCAGGCTGCCGTCCATCATGACGCTGGAGAAGCCGAGCTTCATCGCCGAGGCGCACACCGCCGGCGACTGGCCGTGGTCCTGGTGCATCACGATCGGCACGTTCGGATAGGTCTTGATCGCGGCCTGGATCAGGTATTTGAGAAAGATCTCGCCGGCGTATTTGCGCGCGCCGGCCGAGGCCTGCATGATGACCGGGCTGTCGGTCTCGCTGGCGGCCTCCATGATGGCCTGGACTTGCTCCAGATTGTTTACGTTGAACGCTGGCAGGCCGTAGTCGTTCTCGGCGGCATGGTCCAGCAACTGGCGCATGGAAACTATGGGCATGATAGCTACTCCTTGAACTGGCTTGAATGTTCCGCGGGGGCCGGGCCCCCATTTCGCCGCACCCGGGTGCGAATGGGCAGGACCACATTCTACCGGAGACGGGGGAGCAACGTGGATTCGAGTCTTTTTCAGTTTCCCCCGCTCAGCGCATTTTCCGCGCTGGCCGCCCGCGCGCACGGTGCGCATTCTCGGGCGGGGGAACGCGGTAAATTGCCCGGGGATCTTCCGCCGCAAGGGTGAACGGGCTGCGTACGGTGACGCTGCCGAAGACGGCGCCGTCCTGCAGGTCCTCGGTGAGCAGCAAAGCGCAATCCTGCAACTGGGCCGCGCCGACCACTGCACTGTCCCACCAGCTCAGACGATAGCGTTGCTCGATCTGGTACGCGCGCTGCAACAGCGCGATGTCGACGGCCTGTGGATGCCACGAAAGAAATGCGTTCACCTCGTCCCAGGCCTGCGCGACGGGCATGCCCGGCTTCAGCTTGCGCGTCACCGTCACGTAGAACTCGGACAGCACCTGTGTGCTGGTGCGGCCGGTGCGGTCGCGCCACAACTGCGCGATCCATTGCGCTGCGACCGTCTGCTTTGCCTTCTCGCGCAGATCCCGCGCGTAGACGAGAACGTTGGTATCAACGAAGACCGGCGCGCTCATGCAGTTCTTCGCGGCTGGGGTAGCGCTGGCGCGGGCCGGAGAGGGCGGTGAGCGGCGCGGCAAGGTAGCGCCGCATGGCCTCTTCATACTCGCGCGACTCCTGCATGCGTTCGCGCAGCAATTCGCCGACAAAACGCGAAAGGCTCAGGTTGTGCCGGGCCGCGTACACGCGCGCCCAAGCGGCCGTCTTTGTGTCCAGGGTGATCGTGACGTTCTTCATCTTTGGCTCGCTCTGCTGCGATGCATAATAACACAAAGCCAGTGTAATTAAGCAGGGCCGTAGAGCCGGAAAGGGTCAGATCGAACTGATCCCTTATTCGAATTTAGCAGCAGAGCAGTCTCGCTCCTCAGGCATGCCTGATCTCCCGGGAGAATAGACTGCCGCGCTTGACCTCGCTACCCAAATTGAGTATTTTACTACCCACCATGGGTAGCCACACTTTTCTCGCACCGCTGTTCGGCAAGACGCGGCAGGCGCTATTGTCGCTGCTCTATACTCACGCCGACGAATCCTTCTTCCTGGAGCAGTTGATCCGGGCTGCCGCGCTCGGCCGCGGCACAGTGCAGCGCGAGCTCGCGTTTCTCGCCCGCGCCGGCATCGTCCGCCGCACGGTGCAAGGGCGGCAGGTGTATTTCCAAGCCAACTCGGACTGCCCGGTATATGCCGAGCTGAAAGGACTCGTCGTCAAGACTGCCGGGGTCGTCGACGCACTGCGTGCCGCGCTCGCGCCGCTAGCCGTGCGCATACGTGCGGCCTTCGTGTACGGGTCGGTTGCCCGGAGTGAGGAGCGGCGCGCAAGCGACATTGATGTCATGGTCATCGGCGAGGTGTCGTTCGCCGAGACGGCAGAGGCGCTCGGCCGGGCCCAGGAGATGCTACGGCGCGAGATCAACCCTTCGGTCTATCCAGCCGCAGAGTACCGCGCCAAGCTGGCGGCGAAACATCATTTTCTCAATAGCGTGTTGAAGGGTGAAAAACTCTTCCTCATCGGGGACGAACGTGAGCTTGCGCGACTGGCTAAGAAATAGCTGGCTGACAGAACACGCGACGAGCCCGGAAGAAATCGCCGCGCTTCTGGCTCTGGTCGAGCGCGACCTTGCCAACGCGCAAATCGCCGGCCTTTCCGCGGATTGGAAGCTGAATATCGCCTACAATGCCGCCCTGCAGGCTGCCACCGCGGCACTCGCGGCCAGTGGCTTCCGCGCGACGCGCGAGCAACACCATTACCGCACGATTCAGAGCCTGGCATCGACTATTGGCTGGCCGGCGGAGCGCGTCAACCAGTTCGACCGCTATCGCAAGAAACGCAATATCGGCGGCTACGAGACCGCGGGCTTGGTGTCGGAACAGGAAGCGGGCGAGACGCAGCGCCTCGCCGAAAGTTTGCGCGACGAGGTGCTCGACTGGCTGCGTAACAATCACCCCAAGCTACTGCCCCGGTGAGCCTTGTCTGCTCACGACAGCGCCGACACCCGGATTTCAAATGGTCTCTTGGAGTCTCAGCAAAACCGCTGATGGCGTTCCTTGCAAGTGGCGAGGACCTCGTCCGGATCGCGCCGCCACCAGTTGCTGGCGGAGAAAATCTCCACTTCGTGAAAGCCGCGGTAGCCGGCGGCTTCGACCCAGGAGCGGATGAGGGGAATGTCGATGATGCCGTCGCCCATCATGCCGCGATCGAGCAGCAGATCGGTGGTCGGCACCAGCCAGTCACAGATATGGAAAGCGAGCAGGCGCTTGTCGCCGGCGCGCTCGATCTGGGCCTTCAGTTGCGGGTCCCACCAGACATGGTAGACGTCCAGCGCGATCCCCAGGCCGGTTCCATTGCTGCCGACGAGTTCATCGCAAAGGTCGTTCGCCTGTGCCATGGTATTGACGCAGGCGCGGTCCGCCGCGTACATGGGGTGCAGCGGCTCGATCGCGAGCGGCACGCCGCAACTGCGGGCGTGATCGAGCACGGCGCCGATGCCGTCGCGCACCTGCGCGCGCGCCCCGGCGAGGTCTTTCGATCCGGGTGAAAGGCCGCCCACCACCAGCACCAGGCACCGGGCTTCCAGAGTGGCGGCGTCCTCGATCGCGCGCAGGTTGTCCTCGATCGCCGCGCGCCTGCCCTGCGCGTCCGCGGCCGGGAACATGCCGCCGCGGCACAGGCCGGTGACGCTGAGGCCGTGGGCCCGGATCAGCTTCGCCGCTTCCTTCGCGCCGAGCTCGGCCAGCTTGTCGCGCCAAGGCGAAATGCCGCGTATGCCATGACGCGCGCAGCCCTCGATCATCTGGCGCAGGCTCCACTTCTCGCGCACCGTGGCGGTGTTGAGCGAGAGCAGGTCCGGATTGGGCGGAGAATTACCCATAAGTGTATTTCTTCCTCACTGCGCAATCCCATGTACTGCAAGCAACTGCTTCATGCGCGCGCAGGCGAGTTCGGGATCGCGCAGCAGCCCCGCCGCGTCGGCGAGCCGGAACAACTCGGCCAGATGCAGGATGGAGCGCGCGCTTTGCTGGCCGCCGACCATGACGAAATGGTCCTGATGACCGTTGAGCCAGCTCATGCACACTACGCCGGTCTTGTAGTAGCGCGTCGGCGCGCGGAAGATGTGGCGCGACAGCGCCACGGTCGGCGCGAGGATTTCGTGGAAAGTCTTGCGCTCGCCCTTTGCCAGCGCGGTCAGCGCCGCAGAAGCGGCCGGCGCGATGGCGTCGAAGATCCCCAGGAGCGCATCCGAATACCCGTCGCTGTCGCCCTCGATCAGCTCGGCATAGTTGAAGTCGTCGCCGGTATACATCCGCACGCCCCGGGGAAGGCGCCGGCGCATGGCGATTTCCTTGTCCTGGTCGAGGAGCGAGATTTTCACGCCGTCCACCTTGGCCGCGTTGCGGGCAATGATATCGAGCGCGACCTCCATCGCCTGGTCATGGTCCGCATGTCCCCAGTACCCGGCCAGCGCCGGATCGAACATCTCGCCCAGCCAGTGGATGATCACCGGCTCCCTGACCTGGCCGAGGATGCGATCGTAGACCCGGCGGTAATCGTCGGCCGACCTGGCCACGCGCGCCAGAGCGCGGCTCGCCATGAGGATGATGCGGCCGCCGAGCGCCTCGATCGCGGCGACCTGCTCCTCGTAGGCACGGATCACATCGTCCAGGCCCGTGGCAGCTTCGGCGGCCAGATGGTCGGTGCCGGCGCCGCTTGCGAGCAGCGCGCCGTCGCAGTCGCGGCTGGCGTCGATCGAGCGGCGGATAAGCTCGAGCGAGGTATTCCAGTCCAGGCCCATTCCCCGTTGCGCCGTGTCCATGGCCTCGGCCACGCCCAGTCCCAAGCCCCACAGGGTGCGGCGGTAGGCGATGGTCGCGTCCCAGTCGATGGCGCAGCCCTGCCACGGATCGACCGCGGCCAGCGGATCGGCCACGACGTGGGCGGCGGAATAGGCGACGCGATTGAACGCGCCGGCGGCCTTGCGCGGGAAGTTGCGCGGCACGGAAAGCCTGTAGTGTTCCAGCCGACCATCGGCCGCGGGCAATTTTATGTTCAGGCTCAATTTTTCAGGCGCATTCATTCCAGGCTCCGCAGCGCGATGTCGCTTTCGGGAATGGGCTTTCGCCGCGCGACAGGCGCCTCACGCTTCGATCTCAGGCACGTCCACCCAGCGCCGCTCGGCCCAGCTTTTCAGTGCGCAGTCCACCAACTGCACGCCCTTCGCGCCCTCGAGCAGGTTCCATTTGAACGGCGTGCCCTCGAACAGATGGCGCATGAACAGCTCCCACTCTACCTTGAACGCGTTGTCGTAGGCGACGTTGCTCGGCACTTCCTGCCAGGTGTCGAAAAAATTTATGCTCTGCGCCACGTCGGGATTCCATACCGGCTTGGGCGTGTTTACCCGCGCCTGGCTGAAGCAGCGCTGCAGCCCGGCCACCGCCGAGCCGTGCGTGCCATCGACCTGGAACGTCACCAAATCGTCGCGGCGCACGCGCACGTCCCACGAGCTGTTGATGTGGGCGATCACGCCGCCTTCCAGCTCGAACGTCGCGTAGGCGGCATCGTCGGCGGTGGCGCGGTACTTCCTGCCGTCCTCGTCCCAGCGCTCGGGAATGTGCGTCGCGCCGATGCAACTGACGCTTTTCACCGCGCCGAACAGGTTGTCGAGCACGTAGCGCCAGTGGCACAACATGTCGAGAATGATGCCGCCGCCGTCTTCCTTGCGGTAGTTCCAGCTCGGGCGCTGCGCCGCCTGCCAGTCGCCCTCGAACACCCAGTAGCCGAACTCGCCGCGCAGCGACAGTATTTTTCCGAAGAAGCCCGCATCGCGCAGCAGCTTCAGCTTCAGCAGGCCGGGCAGCCACAGCTTGTCCTGCACCACGCCGTGCTTGATGCCGGCCTTTTTCGCCGCGCGATACAGGTCGAGCGCCTCGGCGAGCCCGGTCGCCACCGGCTTCTCGCAGTAAATATCCTTGCCCGCGGCGATCGCCTGTTTCAGGATGGTCGGCCGCAACTGGGTCGAGGCCGCGTCGAAGAACAGCCTGTCGTCCCGCTCCGCCAGCGCCGCGTCCATGTCGGTGGTCCAGCGCGCTATGCCGTGCGCCCTGGCCAGGCGCTCGAGCTTGTCGGCGCTGCGCCCGACGAGCACGGGATCGGGCATGACGCGCGTGCCGTCGGCCAGCGCCACCCCGCCCTGATCGCGTATCGCGCAAATCGACCGGATCAGGTGCTGGTTCGTGCCCATGCGCCCGGTCACGCCGTGCATGATGATTCCAAGACGCTTCTCAGCCATTACTACGCTCCGTTGTGCAATTTCGGCATCGGCGCGCCCGCGCGTTTTCGTCCGGCGTGGCGTGCATGATGATTAAAGGAGGATTGTCCACCATATTGCGTTGTTGCTAACGCGAAAGAATCATGTCGCGCATGCTGCCCCAATCCGGCTCGGCGGCCACGGCGTAACCGTTGCACGCAAGCGAGGCGATATCCATCTGGCCGCCGCGTATGCGCATGCGCACCGCGCCATGGCTGCGCTCGTAAAGATCGGGATGCGCAGCGAGAAAAGCCGACTGCTCGGCCTCGGGCAGGCCCGCCATGCCGTTGACGTAGTGGTGACCGTTGCGCTCGACGTGGGTGATGCCGAGCAGGTTTACCAGCGCCAGGTCCTGCTGCACCGCGACGCCGGCCTGCAACGTCAGATCCTCGGCCGACATGAAGTAGTGCGTTGCGTGCCCCTGCGCGTTCCACTTCACACAACGCGCGGCATTGATCATCGACTTGTACAGGCCCTTGCAGGTTTTGCTCGATACACCCGCATAGCCCAGGGCCCGTGCGCGCGGAAACGCGTCCAGATCGGCATCGGACTCGTCGATGATTACCGGCTTGTCGCGCGACAACGCGGAAACGTCCTTTGCCAGGGCGTGCGCCCGGTTGATCGGCTGTTCGATGAACAGGATGCTCGCCGCGAGGCGGCGCAGGCGCGGCGCGGCCTGCATGCGCGACCAAAGCTCGGCCACGCCGTCGATGCTCGCGTACTGCTCGTTGCCGTCGAGCGACACGAAGTAGGCTTCGGGAATGCGGTCGAGCACCGCGGCGATCGCGGCGAGGCGCTCGAGATCCTCGGCCGCGTTGCCGCCCACCTTGAGCTTGAAATATCGCTGCCCGTAGGCCGCGACCACCTGTTCCAGCGTTTCCGGCAGGCCGTCCCCCACGGCCACGCGCGCATCGGCGGCAGTGAGCGCATCCACCAGTCCGACGGTATGGCGCGCGGCGATGGTAGCCGCCGGCTTGAGCGCACCGAGGAACGCATCGATGTCGAATCCATCGAACTCGGGCAACAACGCCGCCGGCGCGATGCCGGGCAGGTTGGCGCGCAGCGCATCATAGAACGAAACGCCGCGGACCCGGCAAAGCGCATCGAGCAGCGCGCGGTCGATCAGCGCAGGGCCGTAGCCCGCGACCAGCGGATTCAGGCCGCGCCGCGCGCCCGCCTCGATCTGCGAGCGGTAATGGGCGGCGAAATGGCCGAACGCGCTGCGCTGCGCGCGATCGCCGAGGTAGGCCTCGCGCGCGAGCGCAAGCGCGAGGCGCAACTGCGCGTAATTGTCCTCGTTGGAAAGCCCCATGTTCTTGTCGAACCACTTTGGCGCGAGCAACTCGGCGGCCATGCCCCAGCCGCTGCGCCCGTCCTCGAGCTCGATGCGCACGCGCGCGAACGCCTGCGGCGACTCGGTCAGCGTGACCACGCCGAAGCGAAACGGCATGCGCAGCTTGACGTCGCGCTCGAACAGCGCGATCTCGGCCACGCCGAACGGCGGCGCGTTCATTCCATTCCCAGCAGTCTGTAGATACGGCGGGTGTAGTCGCCGAATTCCTTGTTCGTCTTCATGTCGAGGCTGCGCGGATGCTGCAGCTCGATGGTGATGTTGTCGGCCATGCGCGCCGGCCCCGCGGTGAGCACCACCACACGCGTGCCCAGGAACACGGCTTCGGAAATGCCGTGGGTGACGAAGATAATGGTCTTCTGGCTTTCCTTCCAGATGCGCAGCAATTCCAGGTTCATTTTTTCGCGCGTCAATGCATCCAGCGCGCCGAACGGCTCGTCCATCAGGATCAGCTTGGGGTCGTGAATGAGCGCGCGGGCGATTGCCGCGCGCTGCTGCATGCCGCCGGAGAGCTCATACGGGTATTTGTGCTCGAAACCCGACAAGCCCACCAGATCGAGCAACTGCATCGCCCGCTCGCGGCTCGCCGCCAGCGGCAGGCCGAGGATTTCCGCCGGCAGGAGCACGTTCTCGAGAATGCGCCGCCACTTGAGCAGCAGCGGCTGCTGGAACACCATGCCGATGTCGCGCGTTGGATCGAACGGGTGGGTGCCGGAGCCGATTTTCACTTCGCCGCCGTCATGCCCGTGCAAGCCGGCGAGGATCTTCAGCAGCGTGGTCTTGCCGCAGCCCGAGGGCCCGACCAGCGCCACCAGCTCGCCCGCCATGACGTCGAAGCTGGCGTCGGAAATCGCAAGGTACTCGGCGTCGCGCCGCCGATACAGCTTGCGCACGCCCGACAGATGAATGAACGGCTCAGCCACCTGTGAAGATCTCCTTCATTCGTCGGACCCTGAGCGCTCGTGTGAGGCGGCGCTGGAGCTTGTTACTCATTATTAACCAATTGGTTACATTAAACACGATGTCCGATGCCGGGTCAAGAAAGCCGCGGCTGCGCAGAAGATCCGCCATTGCTATTTCGACAGATAACCCAGCACCAGTTCGGTCATGTGCGCAAGGCGCTTCTTCAGCGCGCCTGCCTGCATCAGGTCACGCCCGAAAATGGTCGACAGCGTGTGGTTGTTGGACAGGTAAAAGTAACCGAGCGCGGCGATCGAGATATAGAGCTGCACCGGATCGACACCGTGCCTGAACACGCCGGCGCGCTGCCCGCGGGCGAGCAGGTCCTGCAGCATGGCGACGAGCGGCGAGTGCATCGCCTGGATATCCTTGGATTTCTTCAGGAGGCGGGCGCGGTGCAGATTTTCGCTGTTCAGCAACGTGATGAACTCGGGGTGCGCAAGATAATATTCCCAGGTGAAACGCACCAGCCGGCGCATTCCCGCCGCCGGATCGAGATCGGTGAGCTTAAGCGACTGCTCGGCGTCGCGGATGTGCTCGTACGCCGACTCCAGCGCCGCCAGGAACAGCGCTTCCTTGTTGCCGAAATAATAATAGATCATGCGCTTGTTGGAACCGGCGCGTGCGGTAATCTGGTCGACGCGCGCCCCGCCCAGGCCGCGGCGGGCGAACTCGACCCGCGCCGCGTCGAGGATGCGCGCGCGGGTGCGCTCGGGATCGCGCCGCACGCGTCGCGCAGCCTTGCGCGCCTTGGTGTGCGCCGCTTTCGATTTTTTCTTTTTCGTCATGATGAAATTTTTATCCAAACGGTTAATAATTGCAAACGCCGGAATTTCGCTGAGGAGAGAACATGGCCGCCCCGCGCATCAAGACCACCGTCGTCGGTTCCTACCCCATTCCCGACTGGCTCGCCACCAGCCCCTCCGAGCAGGCGCTCACCGACGCCATGCGCGTGGTCCTGGCGACGCAGGAGCAGGCCGGCATCGATGTCGTGTGCGACGGCGAGCTGTATCGCTTCGACATCAACCACCCCGAAACCAACGGCATGATCGAGTATTTCGTGCGCCCGATGGCCGGGGTGCGGCGCGAAATCGGCTTCGAGGAGCTGATCGAATACCGCAAGGCGGGCGGCATGCAGTTCCGCGCGCGCCCGCCCGGCGTCGTCGACAGCCCCCTGGGCAGCGGCACGCTCGATCTGCCTTCGGCCTGCGCCCGGGCCAAAGCGCTGGCGACGAAACCGCTCAAGTTCACTGTCACCGGCCCGCACATGCTGGCGAAGACGCTGCTCGACAAACACTACAAGGACACGGCCGAGCTCGCGCACGCCATCGCCGGCGTGCTCGCCGAGCAGGTGCGGCACGTCGACGCCGAGGTGGTGCAGATCGACGAGGCCAACCTGCCCGGGCATCCGGACGAATGGAAATGGGCCGCGAGCGCCATCAACCGCGTGCTCGACGCGGTGAAGGGCAAAGCGGCGGTGCATCTTTGCTTCGGCAACTACGGCGGCCAGTCGATCCAGAAAGGCAGTTGGGCGAAACTGATGGATTATCTCAACGCCCTGCACGCCGATCACGTGGTGATGGAATGCGCGCACCGGCCGGCGGAGGAGCTTGCCGTGTTTCGCGACCTGCGGCCCGAGATCGGCCTCGGTCTCGGGGTCGTCGATATCAAACGCACCGAAGTCGAATCGGCCGAAGAGATCGCGCGCGCGATCGAGCGGGCGCAGAAGACGCTAGGCGCCGGGCGGGTGAAGTACATTCACCCCGACTGCGGCTTCTGGAACCTCAAGCGCAGCATGGCCGACGGCAAGATTCGCGCGCTGGTACAGGGACGCGACCTGTTCGAGGGGCGCAATTGAACTTTGCGGGCGCGGCTACGTCACCCGCGCGTCCTGCACCACCATCAGCCGCTCGAGCACGAGCACCAGGCCGTACAGCAGCACGCCGAGCAGGGTGATCAGGATCACCGCCATGAACATCGCCGCGGTGTCCAGCGTCACCTGCACTTGCAGCATCAGGTAGCCCAGCCCTTTCTCCGAGCCGAGGAATTCGCCGACGATGGCGCCGGCCACGGCCAGCACCGCCGCCACTTTCATGCCGGAAAAAATGTAGGGCAGCGCCCCGGGAAGCTGGATCTTGGTGAAGACCTGCCATTTCGACCCGCGCAGGCTGCGCACCAGGTCGAGCAGCTCCGGTTCCACCTCGCGCAGGCCGCGCGCCGT
>JBQMQE010000116.1:0-13672 GCA_052172655.1 Burkholderiales bacterium | reverse complement strand
ATGGCCTGCCTGGCGCCGACAACGAGACGGCAGTAGAACTTGCCCATGGGAGGGAGTATGTCCGGCATGCTCGGCGTCGTCAGCTACGGACTGGGGACGGTCGTCGGCTTCATCGTCATCGGCGTCCTCATTTTCTGGTTTATCCAGGACATCACCCAGAAGAAGCACGCGGTGCTGCGCAACTATCCGGTCATCGGCCGGCTGCGCTATTTCTTCGAAAAGCAGGGCGAATACTTCCGCCAGTATTTTTTCATGAACGACCGCGAGGAGCTGCCGTTCAACCGCTCGGCCCGCTCCTGGGTATACCGGCTGGCCAAGGCCGAGGGCGGCATCATCGGTTTCGGTTCCACCAGCAACACCAACGAGCCCGGTTCCATCTTTTTCGTCAATGCGGCGTACCCGGTGCTGGAGGAGGACCGCCTGCCCACGCCTTCGCTCACCATAATAAAACCCACCTTAAGCCGCAGCTTCAGCCTATCGATGCGTTGAGCAACACACGCGCCGCATCGATGAGTTCGCTCGCGCCGATGCCGATCGGTCCCTTGCCCGCACTAACCAGAGCGTCGGCGGCAGCGCCATGCAGCCAGACCGCGGCCGCCGTCGCGTCGCGTGCATTGGCGCCTTGCGCGAGCAGCGAGGCGATCATGCCGGTGAGCACGTCGCCCATGCCGGCCGAGGCCATGCCGGGATTGCCGCTGGTATTGATCAGCCAGGTACCGTCGGGGCCGGCGATGACGCTGCCGTTGCCCTTGAGCACGACGACGGCGTGGTAGCGTTGCGCCAGCTCGATTGCCGCTTTGACGCGGTCGGCCTGCACCGCCGCAGTCGCGCAGCCGAGCAGGCGCGCCGCTTCGGCCGGGTGCGGCGTGAGCACGCAAGCTGCGCTGCGCTTTGGCAGCCGCGCCTGCAGGGTCTTGCTCGATGCGATCAGGTTGAGCGCGTCGGCGTCGAGCACCAGCGGAACGCTGGCATCGAGCACTTCGCGCATCAACTGCTCGGCCGACTTCACGGTGCCCATGCCCGGACCGACCGCGAACACCGTGACCGCTCCGGCTTCAAGCAGCTCACGCGGCGTGCGCAGCATCAGTTCGGGCTGGACATAGTCGACATAGGGCGGTTGGTCGGTCATGAGGCCGAGGAACACCTTGCCCGCGCCGAGCTTCAACGCGGCGCGCCCGGCGAGCACCGCCGCGCCGACCATGCCGGAGGCGCCGCCGAGCACGCCCACGCTGCCGGCCTTGCCCTTGTGGAAATTGAGTGGCCTAGGCGTGAGCGCCTGGCGCAACAACTGCGCCGCTGTCGTTGCGCCTTTGCTTTCCAGCATCGCCCGGACATCGAGCCCGAGATCGGCGACGCGGATTTCGCCGCCGGGTTTCACACAATAGTCCGGACCGTCCAGGGTGAGCAGGCCGGGCTTGAGCGCGATGAAAGTGATGGTGTGCGTTGCGCGCAGGGCCGTGCCCATGACTGCGCCGGTGTCGGCATTGATGCCGCTGGCGATGTCCAGCGCCAGCTTGGGCCCGGGCAGGCAATTGATGCCGGCGATGAGTTCGGCGTAGCCGCCTTCCAGTGGTCGCGCGAGGCCGATGCCGAACAGGCCGTCCACCACCAGATCCGGCCGCAGTGCTGCCGGTGGCGCGGCGTAAGTATTGCCGCCGCATTCGCGCCATTTCCTCAACGCGGCCAGCGCATCTTCGGACAGTTGATGCTCGTCCCCGGCGAATACCAGTTCGACGCGGTAGAACCAGCGTCTTAGATGCGTCGCCAGCTCGAAGGCATCGCCGCCGTTGTTGCCAGGACCGGCGAGCACGAGTACCTTCCTGCCGTATTCGCCGAGCAGCTCGCGCGCGTATTCGGCGGCGGCCAGGCCCGCCAGTTGCATCAGCGGTGTTGCGCCGGAGCGCTCCGCGGCGATGCGTTCCAGCGCGTGGATGTCCTCGGTGAAGTAGACGGGCTGGCCGCCGTCGTCGTGCATCATGGCGGATGCATCAGCGCATGCCCAGCATGCGCCGCGGCAGATAGGTGACGATCTCGGGGAAGACCCAGATGAGCGCGACTGCCACCGCCAGCAGCAAAAAGAACGGCAGGGCGGCTTTGCCGACGGTGAATATATCCTTGCCGGTCAGACCTTGCAGTACATACAGGTTGAAGCCTACGGGCGGGGTGATCTGGGCCATTTCCACCACCAGGACGATGAATACGCCGAACCACAGGAGGTCGATATGCGCCGCTTCCACCGTGGGCAGGATGACCGCGGCGGTGAGCACCACCATGGAAATGCCGTCGAGGAAACAGCCCATGACCATGAACAGCAGCGTCAGCACCGCGATCAGCATCACGGGCGAGAGCGCCTGCCCGGTGATCCACAGCGCCATCGCCTTGGGAAGGCCGGTGAAACCCATCGCGGTAGTGAGAAAAGCGGCGCCGGTAAGGATGAACGCAATCATGCAGGAGGTGCGCATCGCTCCCATGACGCTGCTGTTGAATGTCTCCCAATCAAGTGAACCCGAGACAGCCGACAGGATGAGGGAGCCGAGCACGCCGAGTACTGCGGCTTCGGTGGGCGTGGCGATGCCAGTGTAAATCGAGCCGATCACCGAGGCGATCAGCAATACCGTCGGAATCAGCAGGCGCGAAGCGTACAGTTTCTGCGCGAAGCTCATGCGTATGTCCGAGGGCGGCGTCTTGTCCGGGTTAAGCAAGGCCCAGACGATGATGTAGCCGGAGAAAAGGCTGATGAGCATGATGCCGGGCAATACGCCGGCGATGAACAGCCGCGCTATGGAAACATCGGCAGCGACGCCATAGACGATCATGATGATCGACGGCGGAATCAACAGGCCGAGGGTGCCAGCGCCTGCGAGCGAGCCTATGACCATGGGCTCGTGGTAGCCGCGCTTTCCCAGTTCGGGCACGGTCATTTTGCCTATGGTGGCGGCGGTGGCGGCCGACGAGCCGGAGATTGCCGCGAAGATGCCGCAGCCGATCACATTGCAGTGCATCAGCCTTCCGGGCAGGGCGGTGACCCAGGGCGCGAGGCCGCGGAACATGTCCTCGGAAATGCGGCTGCGGAACAGGATTTCACCCATCCAGATGAATAGCGGCAGCGCGGTCAGCGCCCAACTCGCGCTCGAACCCCACACCGTGGTGGCCATGAGTTTGCCCACCGGGGAGGAGGTAAAAAGCTCCATTCCCGCCCAGCCCATGGCGAGCAGCACGATCGCAATCCACACGCCGCCGGAGAGCAGCAGCGCGAGCAGCGCGAGCAGAAATAGCGCGACGCCGAGCGTACCCATGCGTTATATATTTTCCGACATGGCAATTTTCTTGCTTTGCTCGGCCACGATGTATGAGGGTGTGCCCCGGGCAAGAACAGTGATGAGGTCGTCCAGCATGGCGATCGTCATTATGACCAGACCCAGAGCCATACCGCTTTGCGGCAGCCACAAGGGCACCGCCACCAATCCTTGGGACACATCATTGATCTGGTAGGAAGTCAACACCATGTCGCCCGCATACCAGGCGAAGTAGCCGATCAGGAAAGCGCTCGCCATCAGGCACAGCGCTTCCAGCGCCCGGCGTTTGGCGCCGGTGAGCTGGTCGACCAGCATCGACACCCGGATATGTTCGTTGCGGCGATAGGTATGCGCGAGGCCCAGAAAAGAAGACGCCGCCATGCAGAAGCCGGCAAAGTCGTCGAACGAATAGGCATCGAAGCCGAACAGGCGGCCGCTGATCTGCGCCAGCGACAATGCAGCGATCAGGATTAAAAAGACTCCGGCGAGTACGCCGGAGCCGGTGTAGAGCCAGTCGAGAAATTTTCTCATGCCGTTGCGCGGTCGTGGCTGATGGTTTCGCAGTCGAACCAGCCAGCGTCGCTTACCCGCGTTGCAGCGGGACGCCGCCTGGACCAACTACGGGGGCTTTGATCACGGGATATGCAAGGGCGGCGCAGGAAGGAAAGCAGCTTGCTCCTTCCCGGGCGCGCCTTTGTTTAAGCCGTCCGGCTACAGCTCATTGAGTATCGCCTGCGCGTCAGGCCCGGTCTTCTTCATCCACTCCTGCGCCATGGCTTTGCCGATGGCATTGAGTTCGGCCGCCAATTTTGCATTGGGTTTTTGCACAATGATGCCGTGGCTTGCCATGGTCTTCTTGTAGCCTTCATTGTTCTCTGCGCTTGCGGCCCAGCCTTGCTCCTCGGCCTTGGCCGCGACCGACAGGACCTGTTTCTGCAGCGCCGGATCGAGCTTGGCGAATGCGGCTTTGTTTACGATCACCACGTTGAACGGCAGGAAGGCCTCGGTATCGGTGTAGTACTTGAGGTAATCCCAGGCCTGGGTATCCACGCCGGTAGCGCCGGAGGTGATCATCGCGTCGACCAGGCCGGTGAGAAAAGCCTGCGGAACCTCAGGCACCTGCACCGTGGTCGGGATAGCGCCCAGCCGCTTGGCGAATTCGGAGGTGACCGGGCTGTAGGTGCGGAATTTCGTTCCTTTCAGGTCGGCGGTGTCGTTGAACGGCTTCTTGGTGTAGATGCCCTGTGGCGGCCAGGGCACCGCAAACAGCACTTTGATGCCCTGCGCGTCCAGGCGCTTTTCGACATAAGGACGCGCGACGCGCAACAGCTTTTTCGCCGCGGCGTAATTCGGCGCGAGGAAGGGGTTGGAGTCGAAGGCGAAAATCGGATTCTCGTTGGCCAATACCGAGATCAGTATCTGGCCGATGTTGACCTGCCCGGTCTGCACCGCGCGCTTGATCTCCGGGTGCTTGATCAGCGAGGCATTACTGTGCACCACGATCTCCAGTTTGCCGCCGCTGGCGGCCTTGATGTCGTCGGCGAACTGCTTCACGTTCTTGGTGTGGAAGTTGCTGTCGGGATACGGCGTGGGCATGTCCCATTTGGTTTGCGCCTGGGCGGTGCCGAAGGCGAGGCCCGCGATGAGCGCGGCGAACAGTGATGGCTTAAGTTTCATGCTTGCTCTCCTCTGTTGATGTTGCATTTCAGGATCTGATTCGCTTTCAGGTGCGGCTGGCAATTCGCGCAACATGCTCGGCCAGAGCCAGTGATGCGGTCAGCCCCGGCGATTCGATCCCGAACAGGTTGATCAGGCCCGCCACGCCATGTTCATCCGGCCCCTGGATCAGGAAATCGCTTGCCGGCTGGTCGGGGCCGCCCAGCTTGGGCCGTACGCCGGCATAGGCCGGTGCCAGTTGTCCGTCTTTGAGCCCCGGCCAGTAATCGCGTATTGCCCGGTAAAATCCATCGGCGCGGCGCACGTCGACATCGTAGTCTATTTCCGCGATCCATTCCACGTCCGGCCCGAAACGCGCTTGCCCGGCCAGATCCAGGGTCAGGTGCACGCCGAGGCCCGCCGACTCCGGCACCGGGTATATCAGATGGGTAAAAGGCGAGCGCGCGGCAAGACTGTAGTAGTTGCCCTTGGCGTAGTAACAGGGTGGAACCTTATGCGGCGGGAAGCCGCGCAGAGCGGCGGCGATTTGCTGCGCCATGAGGCCGGCGCTGTTGACCACCGTGCGCGCGAAAATCCGCATCGGCTCGGTTCCGCCGACATCGAGCACGATCCCGTTCGTCTCGATCTCCCCGCCCGTTACCGGGCTTTGCAGCGCGTGCATGGCGCCATGGTCCTCGGCTTCGCCCTGATAGGCGAGCATCAGGCCGTGGCTGTCGATGATCCCGGTGGAAGGCGAGTGCAGTGCCGCGACGCAGTGCAGCGCCGGCTCCATCGCTTTCGCCTCGTCGGCCGTCAACAGACGCAGATCGTGCACGCCGTTGGCCGTCGCCTGCGCCTGGATCTTGTGCAGTGTCGCGATCTGCTCCGCCGCGGTGGCGACAATCAGCTTGCCGCAGCGGCGGTGGGCGACGCCGCGCTCCTCGCAGTAGCGGTACAGCAGCGCCTTGCCCTCCAGGCACAGGGCGGCTTTCACCGAGCCGGGCGCGTAATAAATGCCGGCGTGGATGACTTCGCTGTTGCGCGAGCTGGTTTCGGTGCCGATCGCGCCCGCCGTCTCGAGGATAACGACCTCGCGGCCGGCGAGCGCCAGCGCCCGGGCACATGCCAGGCCGACTACTCCCGCACCAATAACAACGCAATCAACTCGTTCCATTTATCAGGGCTCGTTTCGGCCTGGCTCGTGAAATCGGTCCAGGCCGACTACTCCCGCACCGATGACAACGCAATCAACTCGTTCCATTTATCAGGGCTCGTTTCGGCCTGGCTCGTAGAACCGATCGACGGCGGCCGCTCCTGCGTTGATGAGGGGCAAGCAACTCGCCCGCCTGCGCCTGCTGGCCGTTCTTCGCCGCGTCGAATGAGTCGAGCTGGAAGCTAATGTTTGCCGCGCCGGATGTCAGACTTTCCGTGCGATTTTCTTGGTAGCCACGACATTGCAGCCTGTGCCCAGAACATCGGCAACGACGATGTCGCCGATGTTCACCGGCGCTATAACCACCACGTGTGCCAGATGCTGCATCACCTCGAAGACAGCCTTTTTGGGTACCGGTGGGTCCGTCTTAACGCTCACCAGGGGAAGCTCGCCGTCGTCGATGCGGACTGTGGTGGTGACTATCCTCCTGGGATCAAAGATCTCACCTCGAACATAGTCGCACGCCAGCTTGCATTGCGCATGATCGGTGCTCTGCAACTCTGTCTCATTCCATTCGGCGTGCACCACGCAACTGGTTGGACAGACCACGCAGGTGAATTGGCCTTTCATGCTGCTATCTCCACCGTCAACTCGCCGCTAATCTTCTGCAGCCGTTCAGCCCTCACCCGGAACCTGATCATGGACGAGGGGGCAAGCACGTTTTCCTTCATCTTTCTGATCGTTTGGCCGCCGCTGCGCAATACCACCTGGCGATCAAGGTCGGGGGCCGCCACGCGCATCGAGAAGTCGACGGCTTCGGTGCCGCTGATGTACTGCGGCACCACATAGCGGATGCCCTGGCCGGGTTTGACTCTTATGCTCGCCGGCGGGAGTTTTCCGATCTGCGCATGCATGGCCGCACTCTGCCCGGCCTTCTCGGCCTCCAGGGAGACGTAGTCCACCAGATCGTGCACCTGCAGCGCGTTCCCGGCGGAGAAAATGCCGGGCACGGAAGTCTGGAAGCGATCGTCCACAACGGGCCCGCCTGTTATCGGGCTGAGGGTCACGCCGGCTTTCTTGGCAAGCTCATTCTCGGCGATCAATCCCACGGAAAGCATGAGGGTATCGCACTCCACCAGTCGCTGGGACCCGGGCACGATCCCTCCACGCGGCCCGATTTTGGCCAGCGTGACTCCGGTGATCCGGTCTCTGCCATGAATTTCAACCGCCGTGGTGGAGAGGTACAGAGGAATACCGTAGTCTTCCAGGCACTGCACCACGTTTCGCATCAGACCGCTGGGATACGGAAGGATCTCGGCCACGCACGGCACCTGGGCGCCTTCCAGCGTGAGGCGGCGCGCCATGATCAGGCCCACATCACCCGAACCCAGGACCACGACTTTGCGACCCACGGACAGATTGCGTATGTTCATGTAGTACTGCACCACGCCCGCGGTAAACACCCCGGCAGGCCGATATCCGGGAATGCCAATGGCGCCCCGAGTCCGCTCCCTGCATCCCATGCACAGAACGACAGATTTGGCCCGGATGCGCCGCACGCCCTCTTTGGAGCAAACCGTCAACTCGCGCGCGGGGCTCAGGTTCAACACCATCGTGTTGAGGTGGCAGGTGACGCCAGCCGCGCTGGCCTGATCGATATAGATCTGAGCGTATTCCGGTCCGGTCAGGGCTTTCCCCATGTTCTTGGTGCCGAAGCCGTCGTGTATGCACTGATTCAGGATGCCGCCCAGCTGTTCGCCGCGTTCGATGAGCACTACGCGGTTGGCACCTGCCCGTCTGGCGGCGACGCCGGCAGCCAATCCGGAAGGGCCGCCGCCGATGATGGCTACGTCTACTTCTTCAGTGCGCATCATTGCCTTTAGCTCCGCAGGTCTTTGGTGCTGCCGGTAAACAGCCAGGAGCCATCCCCCTTGAGAGACATCTCCGTGGGACTGACGCCCATCTCTTCTTCGAGTATTTTCTCGATATTCGGACCGCAGAAGCCGCCCTGGCAGCGTCCCATGGTGGCGCGGGAGCGGTACTTGATGGCACCCAGGGTCTGCGCGCCCAACGGGTTGTTGATAGCCTCCAGAATTTCCCTGCGCGTGACGCTCTCGCAGCGGCAGATGATCTGGCCGTAGTCGGGGTCTGCATCCACCAGATCGGCCTGCTCGTCCGGCGGCAGTTCGTTGAAGATTACGGCCGTTTTCCGTTCGGGATGAAACTTTTCGTTGGCGCGCAACTGCAGGTGGCTGCCTGCCCACTTGGCGATGTCCAGCGCAATGGCGGGGGCTGCGGTGAGGCCCGGGGACTCGATGCCCACCAGGTGCATCATCCCCGGCAACTGCGGCAGTTCCTCGATGGTGAAGTCGTTGAAACCGCCCACCGCCGAACTGACGGTCTTGGGCCGCAGGCCGGCGTAGGAGGTGATCACGTCGCGCGGGCTCAAGCCGGGGAGCAACTCCCGCGCCTCTTTGAGGAGTTGCCTGGCCATCGCGCCTGTGGTGCCGTCGCTGGTCTTGCTGCGGACGTAGGCCGCGCTGGGCCCGATCAGAATGTTGCCATCGATAGTCGGCGTGAGATGCACCCCCAGGCCCGATCCGCCTTTGGGCGGCACCGGGTAGATCATGCGTGAAATGAGGTCGCTCCTGGCCTTGTCGATAATCACATATTCGCCGCGGCAGGGATAAATCTTGTAGCGGCTCACTCCGGCCAGCCGCGCCACGCGGTCGGCATAGAGGCCGGCGGAGTTCACCACCAGCTTGCTGCGGACCGTTCCCCGGGTGGTGCTGATCTTGAATCCGCCGAGCTTTCCGGAAATGCCCTTCACCCCGGCTTGCAGCAGGATGTCGGCACCGTTGGCCACGGCAGACTCGGCCAGGGCGATGGTGAAGCGAAACGGACAGGTGATGGCCGCCGAGGGTACGTTCATCGCGGCGTAACCGCTGATATTGGGCTCCATGCGCTTGATCTGCCTGGAGTCGATAATCTCCAGGGAGGGAACGCCATTGGCATCGCCAATAGCCTTCAGTTTCTCCAGATCGGGCGCTTCTGCGGCGCTAAGAGCGACGACCAGTTTTCCAACGCGCTTGAACGGCACGTTCAGCGTGGTGCATAGTTCTTCGAACATGCTGGCGCCGATGACGTTCAACCGCGCTTTCAGCGATCCTTTCGGGACGTTGAATCCGGTGTGCACGACGCCGCTGTTCTTGCCGCTGGTTCCGCGCGCAACATCGCTCTCCTTTTCCAGGAGAACCACGCTGAGTTGATAGCGGCTGAGTTCTCGCGCAATGGCGCAACCGACGACACCGCCTCCCACCACTGCAACGTCATACTCTTTGTTCATGCCGCCTCGCTACGTCCAGGGCAAATGGACGTGATTTCAAAAGGATTATTGGTTAACCAAAAGCCTCCTCCCAAGCCGCTTCTTATTCTGACTTTCCAGTAGCGTAATCCCGATCATTTGCCTGCGAACGTAAGTCCTGCCCGACAGGCTCGATAAGTATCTTCCGCGGAGTCCCGGCATGTCTTGACTTAGATCAAAGGCGACAGGTTGACACGGTGGCGCAATTGCGCGCCTATCCTATCGTATCTTCCAGACACGGCTTTTCCTCATCGATCCAAAAAACCACCCTCGCGCTGATGCCGGATGGCGAGAATAATCGCGGCGTCGCGCTCCACCTCGTATTTATACAGCGCCACATAACCGGTGCGCCCGCGCGAAATGAGCAATTCCCGGTAGCCAAGTTCCGCCGGCCTGCCGACGAGCGGGTGATCTTTGAGAATTTTCAGGCCACCGGTCAATACATCTGCCGTCGCGCCGGCGGCAACGGGATCCGATTCCATCAAGAATTCCGCCAGGCGTTCGATGTCTTGCAGCGCCGAAGGAGAAAATACGAGCCGCGTCACGGGCAATGTCTAGAGCTTGACCGCTTTGGGACGTTTGGCGCGCTTGCCTTTGAGCTTGTCTTGCAGATAGCCGAACACTTCGTCGGCGTTATACACCAGGCCGTATTGCGCCACCTCCTGCGCCGCCGCATGCGCCGCGGCTACGAATGCTTTACGCCGCTCGGCCAGTGCCGTTTGCGCCGCGAGCGCTTCGACCATGAAGGCGTGCGGCGACTTGCCTGCATCCGCGGCGGCCGCTGCAATGCGCTGCTTCAGTTCCTCCGGCAGTTTGAGCGTGGTAGTGGACATAGCTCGCTCCCGCTGTATGGTGTCACCAAAGTATCACCACCGTTGGCGAGCGTCAAGCCAGACGCCCGCGACACCCACAGTGCGCGGTGTCGTTGGTAAGCTGATCACGTTGCCGTGCGCGTCCAGAGCGCGGACCACCACGACACTGGGCGAGGCCATGGAAAAAACCTCAGCGGGCGTCTTGGCGAACGCGAAGACAGGAAATAATAAGAGGAGGCAGACACCGCGACGGTACATGATTATTCCTACTGTTGGGATTATGGTACTTATCCTGCCTGTTAGAACAGCAGTATAGAGGTCGTCCCAAGAATTTGAACAGTATTGAGAATGCTGGAAACCCAGTATCCATGCGGGTTTCAGCCATATTTGCTGCTTAATTTAACGACATGATTTCCCGAAGACCCTGAATTCATTTCATGCGCGTCCTCTTCGGATCGGGTGTTGCAGTGTTAAAGAATGGCGAGTTGGCTGTTCTTCAAATCGGTGATGAGCATGGAGCCCGGGGCGTGGGTGATGCAGAACTCCGTTTTGGCTTCGGCGATGACGGCCTGCGGGGTTACTCCGCAGGCCCAGAACAAGGGCAATTCGTCCGCGGCGATTTCCACCGCATCGCCCCAGTCGGGCTTGCCGAGGTCGCGGATGCCGATCAGTTCCGGTTTGCCGATATGCACGGGCGCGCCGTGCACGCCGGGAAAGCGCGAGGTGATCTGGATCGCACGGATGGCGTCGGCCGGGCGAAACGGCCGCATCGATACCACCAGCGGCCCGTGAAAGCACCCCGCGGCAACGGTCTGGATGCTGGTGCGGTACATCGGCACGTTGCCACCTTCGTCCTGGTGCCTGAGCCGTAGCCCGTCCTCCAGCAGCGCCCATTCGAACGAGAAGGAGCAACCGAGGATGAAACTCACCAGATCGTCGCGCCACAGGTGGCCGATATCGGTCGGCTCTGCCACCATCTGGCCGTGCCTGAACACGCGGTAGCGCGGCACGTCGCTGCGCAAGTCGATGTCCGCGCCGAGCGCGGGCAGCGCCGGATCACCCGGCTCGGATACGGCCAGCAGCGGGCAGGGTTTGGGATTCGCCTGGCAGAAACGCAGGAAGTCCGAGGCGAGGTCGGCGGGCAGGATGACAACGTTGCCCTGCACGCAGCCGGGCGCGAGTCCCGAGGTGTGACCAGTGATTTCGCCGCGGCGTATGCGCTGGCGGATGGCCCGGGATTCGGTGGATGCGGCTTCAGTGCGATTCATCGCGAATGCGCGTGATAGGGTTTCGCGCATCCTAACAGAAGCCTGCGGCCGAGTGCGTCAGAACGGCTCGGCCCTTGTTGCCATTACCATGACCTCTCTGGCTGAGCGCATCGGGCGCCTGGAAGCTGCATAGCGATTTAGCCGCCGCTCTAAGCGGCAACCTACGGCTTACCCGTCTAGGAGCCGCTATGATCACCGAACATGCGCCCGCGATGAGGCGTCATGTCGGTTTGCCGCGTCCGCAAGCTCTAGCGGCTTTACCTCGGCCGGATTGGTGTCGTTCTCCATCGCCGACGTAATCTCGGCCGCGCGCTGCCCCACCTGTTCGATGATCATGGTGGGATAGCGGCCCAGTATCACCCGCGTCGGCGAACTGCCGCCGCCTGCGCGCTGGGATGGCCCTGAGTGGAATCGATGGACCCAGGTGGGCTACAACTCAGACGTTGGATAATTCCAGCCGCTTTTCGATGCGGTCGAGGCGCCTTTCTACGCTGTCAAAACGTGCATTGACTATAGCACTGTCCGAGTGCAGACCGGCGATCGCATTGTGAATTCCAGCCATCTGCTTTTCAATCGAGGTCATGCGCTCCTTGAGGTAGGTGAATTCCTCACTGTGCTGCTCGACGCGGGCGCGGATTGCGCGCAGGTGTTCAAGAATCAAATTCTCAATGCTTTCGGTCATGATCGACTCCTATCGGCTAATTATAACGGAGAAGGAATAAGCCGCAACGCCTAGTCTATTCCAACCTGGTATAAGTCTGAAGGGGGAGGCGTTGGAATCGAATTGCGGTTCGCGTACCATAGTCGCGCGACCCGATTACGACGCGCACAGGGCTGGGCTTGGCATAGGTACCAACAATGATGGGGAAAGACAGGGGATAGCCCCTGAGGTTTCGAATTGCCTGAAGATCCGCGCCAGTCCTTGCTCTACGAGCGATGTGATTGTTGTGAAAGCAATCGATTTCAGAGTAATGTCGATTAAACTTGTGTAAACACCGTGCCAACACACGTATCCAACGAATAATGACATACAGCGATAAATGGCAATTCTGGATCGATCGCGGCGGCACGTTCACCGACGTCGTCGCGCGCCGCCCCGACGGCGGCATCGTCACGCACAAGCTGCTGTCCGAGAACCCGGAGCACTACCGCGACGCCGCGCTCGCCGGCATCCGCCATTTGCTCGGCGTCGCCGACGGCGCGCCGATCCCGGGCGAGACGATCGAGGCGGTGAAAATGGGCACCACGGTCGCGACCAATGCGCTGCTGGAGAGGAAGGGCGAGCGCACGGTGCTCGCCATCACCCGCGGCTTTCGCGACGCGCTCAGGATCGCCTACCAGAACCGGCCAAAGATTTTCTCGCGCCACATCGTCCTGCCCGAGCTGCTCTACAGCAAGGTGATCGAAATCGAAGAGCGCGTCGGCGCGCATGGAGAGCTGCTGACTCTTCTCGATGTCGAGGCAGCGCGGCGCGATCTGCAGGCTGCCCATGACGCGGGCTATCGCTCGATCGCCATCGTGTGCATGCACGGCTACCGTTACCAGGAGCACGAGAAGCAGGTGGCGGCGATGGCGCGCGCCATCGGCTACGGCCAGGTGTCGGTGTCGCACGAGGTGAGCCCGATGATGAAACTCGTCAGCCGCGGCGACACCACCGTGGTCGACGCCTATCTTTCGCCGATACTGCGGCGCTATGTCGATCAGGTCGCCGCCGAACTGGAAGGCGTGCGGCTGATGTTCATGCAGTCCAACGGCGGCCTCACCGACGCGCGCCGTTTCCAGGGCAAGGACTCGATACTTTCCGGTCCGGCGGGCGGCATCGTCGGTGCCGTGCGTACATCGTTGCTCGCCGGTTTCGACAAGATTATCGGCTTCGACATGGGCGGGACTTCGACCGACGTATCGCACTACGCCGGCGAATTCGAGCGCGCCTTCGAAACCCAGGTCGCGGGCGTGCGCATGCGCGCGCCGATGATGAGCATACACACGGTGGCGGCCGGCGGCGGCTCGATCCTGCATTTCGACGGCGCGCGCTACCGCGCCGGCCCGGACTCGGCTGCGGCCAATCCGGGGCCCGCGTCCTACCGCAGGAACGGGCCGCTCGCGGTGACCGACTGCAACGT
>JBQMQE010000115.1:0-13674 GCA_052172655.1 Burkholderiales bacterium | reverse complement strand
CCGCCGGCAGATAGCCATCCATGGTCATGCGTAGAATCTTAAGTAAGTGCCATTCACCTTAATCCACCTTTTTTCTTACCCGCATGGATTCGACTGTTGACCAGGAAGTGCTCGACGCGACGCTGACGCTGATACATACGCGTCAGCACGTTTCGACCAAGCGGCTGGGCGATCCGGAGCCCGATGCAGTGCAAATCGAAACGATACTCGGCGCCGCAGGCGCAGCGCCCGATCACGGACGGCTCAATCCGTGGCGTCTGATCGTCATTCCGCGCGAGCGCCGCTATCTCCTGGGCGAAGCCTTTGCCGAGGCGCTCGTTGAACGCGATGCCACTGCGACCGAGGTGTAGCGTCAGGAGGCGAGGGCGAAAGCGCACCGCGGCCCGTTCCTGGCGCTGGTGGTCGCGTGCCTGGATCCTGCGCTGGGAGAGACCCATTCGCAGGAACGCATGATCTCTGCGGGCTGCGCCATCCAGAACATGCTGCTCGTTGCGCATGCGATGGGCTTCGGTGGCGGTCTTTCCAGCGGCAGGGCGCTGTATTCGCGGCAGATGCGCACGCTATTCCGCTTGAGCGCCCATGAACAGCCGCTATGCTTTTTTAGCGCGGGCACGGTGACCACCAGCAAGGCTTCGCGGCCCCGGCCGGCAGCGGCAGACTACACCTCCACACTTTAGGTCCGGCCCGTATCGCAGGCATGTCTGCCCGGCTTTGGCATACTTGCGACGTGGTATTCATCCTCCGGGTGGCTCAGGGCAGCGCGCTGAGCCGGAGCATCGCATCGCCTGTCTCGGCTGCGCAAGCGCCGTGCCGCGGCTAACCGAATTTTTTCGGTACCCACCTCTAGCCAGAGTCCTAAGTTTCGCGGCGCCACTTGATGTGCGTCAATTCGGCGGGTTTGGCCCGGTCCTAACATTGTCCGCTGAGCTTGAACCCGATCGCCGTCCCTACAATAAAGTACACTGCGGACCATGGCTGTACCGTCTCCAGGGCATCGCCCGAAGCACTTTGTCTCCAGCGGCCTCCCCGGTCTGGATTCGATCCTGGAGGGATTGCGCATCGGCGACAACGTGGTGTGGCGCGTCGACAGCATCGACGATTATCGCGCCTTCGTCGCGCCCTACGTGGCGGCGGCGCTGGCCGCCGGCCGCCGCGTGGTGTACATACGCTTCGCCTCGCATGCGCCCGTGGTCGAAGCCGAGGCCGTCAGCGCCGTCTACAACCTCGATGCCCACCGGGGCTTCGAGTCGTTCACCGTCCATTTGCATACCGTCATCGGCAAAGAAGGGACGGAGGTCTTCTACGTATTCGATTGCCTCTCGAACCTGCTCGATGCCTGGGCCACCGACAGCATGGTGGGCAATTTCTTCCGCGTAACCTGCCCCTACCTGTTCGACTTGCGCACCGTCGCCTACTTTGCGCTGGAGCGGGGCGCGCACTCGTTTGCGACCATCGATCGGATTCGCGCCACCACGCAGTTGCTGCTCGACCTCTACAACAAGGAGGGTGTGCTCTACCTGCATCCGCTCAAGGTCTGGCAGCGCGCCTCCCCCACCATGTTCCTGCCGCATCGTCATGCGGCCGGAGAGTTCACGCCGATCACCGTCAGTTGCGAGGCGACCAGCTTGTTCATAGGCTTGCGCGGCAGTGCTGCCGGGGAGGTGAAGCGCCACCTGGATTCCTGGGAGCGTTTGTTCATCCGCGCCGCCGATCTCGACGCGTCCGCCGCGCAGGCGGGGGAGCGGCAGGCGATGGTGGAGCAACTGTGCCGGCTGCTCATCGGGCGCGACGAACGGATTCTCACGTTGGCGCGCCGCCACCTTACGCTGGACGACCTGCTCGAAATCCAGGAGCGCCTGATCGGCACCGGATTCATCGGCGGCAAGTCGGTCGGGATGCTGCTCGCGCGCGCGATCCTGCGCTCCGACGCGAACGGCGAGTGGGCCGAGGTGCTGGAGCCGCACGACTCGTTTTTCATCGGCTCCGACCTGTTCCATTCGTACATCGTCGATAACGGCTGGTGGCAGCTTTTCATGTGGCAGCGCAGCGAAGCCGGCTATCTTAGCGGTGCCGAGCAACTGCGCGAGCTGTTTCTGCAGGGCACGTTTTCGGTCGAGATTCAGCTCGAATTCCAGAAGATGCTGGAATACTTCGGTCAGTGTCCGATCATCGTTCGTTCCTCCAGCCTGCTCGAAGATGGGTTCGGCAACGCCTTTGCCGGCAAGTACGACAGTTTTTTCTGCGTCAACCAGGGCTCGCCGGAAGAGCGCCTGCAGCAGTTCATGGACGCGGTGAGGCGGGTCTATTCCAGCACCCTGAGCGAAGAGGCGCTGCAGTACCGGCTGCAGCGCGGTCTCGCGCGCAAGGAAGAGCAAATGGCACTGCTGGTCCAGCGTGTCTCCGGCGCCTACCATGGCAAGCTGTTCTTCCCGGCGCTCGCCGGCGTCGGCATCTCGTACAACACTTTCGTCTGGCGCCACGACATCGACCCGAGCGCCGGGATGCTGCGCCTCGTGGCCGGCCTGGGAACCCGCGCCGTGGACAGGGTGGAGGGGGATTATCCGCGCATCGTCTCGCTGGACAAGCCGCTATTGGTCCCCTATGCCGATCGCGACGACCGACGCCGCTTTACGCAGCGCGATATCGATGTGCTCGATGTCGCGCAGAACAGTTGGGTGACCATTCCCATAAGCGAACTGCAGGCGGACGAACCGACGCTGCCGCTCGAGCTGCTTGCCGAATTCACCAAAGGGAGCTGGCTGTTCACGTTCGAACGCCTGCTCGCGCAGACCGGGTTTGCCGTCACCATGCGCCGCCTGCTGGCGACACTCGAAGCGGCCTACGATTACCCCGTCGATGTGGAATTCACCGGCACTTACGCGAGCAACGGCCGGCTTTACCTCAACCTGATCCAGTGCCGTCCGCTGCAGACACGCGGAATCCAGTCGAAGCGCGTCGAGATACGCGAAGTCGACGCTGCGCAAGTCCTGTTCCGAAGCATAGGCAGCTTCATGGGGGGCAGCGTCGTTCAGCCGATCGCGCGCGTGATTGCAGTCGATGCGCAAGGCTACATGGGCCTGACGCTCACCGACAAATACGAGCTCGCGCGCATCATCGGCCGCCTCAATCGCTTCATAAAGGCGCACGATCAACGGCCGAGCCTGCTGCTGGGGCCGGGACGCTGGGGAACCTCGACGCCGCGCCTGGGCGTGCCGGTTCGTTTCGCCGAGATCAATACCATGACCGCGATTGCGGAGGTGACGTTTTCCGCGGGCGGGCTGCAGCCGGAACTGTCCTTCGGCACGCATTTCTTCCAGGACCTGGTGGAGACGGGAATATTCTACGTCGCGCTCAATCCCGAGAAGCAGGGCTGCCTGGTGAATACTGCAGTGCTCGCAGGGCTGCCGAACCGGCTGGCCGAACTTCTGCCGGACGACGCGCGCTTTGCCGAGGTGCTGAAGGTGGTGGACCTGCCGCCGGGCTATCAACTGCTGGCCGACATCATGTGCCAGCGGGTCGTTTGCGCGCGTGCCGCGGGTTCGGCGTGATTTGCGGCGCACTGCGCGCACGGCGGCGCTGCAGCAGGCGGCGCAGCGGCAGCGCCTGAAATTTTCCGCTCGCGCAAGGCGTGCGCGAGCGGGTATGTTTTTTTTCGCATGAGGAGGCAATATGGCAGTGGCATTGGAAGAAAAAATCGAGGCGATCTACCAGAAGGTCAAGTCGCGCAACCCGGGTGAGGACGAGTTTCATCAGGCGGTAAAGGAGGTACTCGAGTCCCTGGGACCGGTGCTGGTGAAGTACCCGGAATTCGCGGAGCAGAAAATCATCGAGCGCATCTGCGAGCCGGAGCGGCAGATCATTTTTCGCGTCCCCTGGCAGGACGATCACAACGAGGTGCACATCAACCGCGGTTTCCGCGTCGAATTCAACAGCGCCATCGGTCCGTACAAGGGCGGCCTGCGCTTTCATCCGTCCGTTTATCTCGGCATCATCAAGTTTCTCGGTTTCGAGCAGACGTTCAAGAATGCGCTCACCGGCATGCCCATAGGCGGCGGCAAGGGCGGGTCGGATTTCGATCCGAAAGGGAAATCGAACAACGAGATCATGCGCTTTTGCCAAAGCTTCATGACCGAGCTGTACCGCCACCTGGGCGAGTACATCGACGTTCCCGCGGGCGACATCGGCGTGGGCGGCCGCGAAATCGGCTACCTGTTCGGTCAATACAAGCGCATCACCAACAAGTATGAGTCCGGCGTGCTGACCGGCAAAGGTATAGGCTGGGGCGGATCGCTGGTGCGCACCGAGGCGACCGGATACGGCGCCGTATATTTCGTGCGCGAGATGCTCAAGGTGCGCAAGCAGTCGCTGGACGGCAAGACCTGCGTCGTTTCCGGCTCGGGCAACGTCGCCATCTATACCATAGAGAAACTGCACGAACTCGGCGCGAAGGTGATCGCCTGTTCCGATTCCAACGGCGTGATCATTCACAAGAAGGGCATCGATCTCCCGTTGCTGAAGAGGCTGAAGGAAGTCGAGCGGCGCCGGATAGCCGACTACGCCAAATACCATAAGGACGCCAAGTACATCGCGGGGGGCAACATCTGGGAAGTTCCGTGCCAGGTGGCGATGCCTTCGGCGACGCAGAACGAAATCAACGGCAAGGACGCCAAATTGCTGGTGAAAAACGGCTGCATCGCCGTCGGCGAAGGCGCCAACATGCCGACCACGCCGGAAGGCGTGCGCGTGTTCCTCGACGCCAAGATCGCCTATGGCCCCGGCAAGGCGGCGAATGCCGGCGGCGTGGCGACCTCGGCGCTGGAGATGCAGCAGAACGCGAGCCGCGATTCATGGACGTTCGAGTACACGGAGAAAAAACTCGACCAGATCATGACCGGCATCCACCAGGCGACTTATGAAACCGCCGAAGAGTTCGGCGCGCCGGGCAACTACGTCATCGGCGCCAACGTCGCCGGCTTCATCAAGGTGGCGCAGGCGATGCTGCCGATGGGCTTGATCTAGGCGGGGGGCGTATGGGAATTCGCGGCAGCGTCGGGCATCCGGCCGGGCGCTGCCGCGGCATCTTTACTCGCGAATGCAGAAGTTGAAATACGTTCGATCAGGCCGGCCAATCCAGAGGTGAAAGCGTGAACGAGCCCGGCAGTTCCCAGGCATTGGGTCTGTACCATCCCAGGCACGAGCACGATGCCTGCGGCGTGGGCTTCATCGCGCACATGAAAGGCGAGAAGAGCCACGGCATAGTAAAGCAGGGGCTGCTGATTCTGAAGAATCTGAATCACCGCGGCGCGGTGGGCGCCGATCCCAAGGCGAGCGACGGCGCCGGCGTGCTGATCCAGTTGCCGGACCAGTTTTTGCGGGAGGAAATGGCGAAGCAGGGCGTCGCGCTGCCGCGCTTCGGTCAATACGGCGTGGGCATGGTATTCCTGCCGCAGGAGCCGGCGTCACGCTATGCCTGCGAGTACGAGATCGAGCGGGCAATCAAGGAAGAAGGACAGGTGCTGCTCGGCTGGCGCGATGTGCCGGTCGATAACAGCGACCTCGGCGATTCGGTCAAGCGCATCGAGCCGGTGATTCGCCAGGTGTTCATCGGCCGCGGCAGCAGCGTAACCGTTGTCGATGCGCTGGAGCGCAAGCTCTACATCATACGCAAGTCTTCCGGACACGCGATCCAGGCGCTCAAGCTCGAGCACGGCAAGGAATTCTACGTGCCCTCCATGTCGGCGCGAACCATCGTCTACAAGGGCATGCTGCTCGCCGATCAGGTCGGCCGCTACTACCTGGACCTGCAGGATGCGCGCGTCGTGTCCGCGCTGGCGCTGGTGCACCAGCGCTTCTCCACCAATACGTTTCCCACCTGGGACCTGGCGCACCCGTTTCGCCTGATCGCGCACAACGGCGAGATCAATGCGCTGCGCGGCAATGTCAACTGGATGCGTGCGCGCCAGGGCGCCATTTCGAGCCCGATACTCGGCCGCAGCCTGGACAAGATCTGGCCGCTGATTTACGACGGCCAGTCCGACTCCGCTTCGTTCGACAACGCGCTGGAACTGCTGGTGATGGCAGGCTATCCGCTGGCGCACGCGGTGATGATGATGATCCCGGAGGCGTGGGAGGGCAACGCGCAGATGGATGCCGGGCGCCGCGCGTTCTACGAATACCACGCGGCGATGATGGAGCCCTGGGATGGGCCGGCGGCGATCGCTTTCACCGACGGCAGGCGCATCGGCGCCACCCTCGATCGCAACGGCCTGCGGCCGGCGCGCTATATCGTGACCGATGACGATCTGGTGGTCATGGCGTCCGAAGTGGGGGTGTTGCCGATAGCGGAGGAGCGCATCGTCAAGAAATGGCGCCTGCAGCCGGGCAAGATGTTCCTGGTCGATCTGGAGAAGGGCCGCATCGTCGATGACAGGGAATTGAAGGAGGCGCTCGCCCTGAGCCGGCCCTATGCCGAGTGGATCGAACGCATCCGCATCAAGCTCGACGACGTCGAAAGCGACTCGCTGCATGCCGAGCCCTCGAGCGTGCCCCTGCTCGAGCGCCAGCAGGCGTTTGGCTACACCCAGGAGGACATCAAATACATCCTGCAGCCGATGGCGGCGAACGCAGAGGAGCCGGTGGGATCGATGGGCAACGATGCGCCGCTGGCGGTGCTGTCGGGCAGGAACAAGACGCTCTATCAATATTTCAAGCAGCTTTTTGCCCAGGTGACCAATCCGCCGATCGATCCGATCCGCGAGGAGCTGGTGACTTCACTGGTTTCGTTCATCGGGCCCAGGCCCAACCTGCTCGGCATCGACGAGAGCAATCCGCCGCTGCGGCTCGAGGTCAGCCAGCCGGTGCTGGATTTCGAAGAGATGGACAAGATCCGGCATATCGACCGCTATACCGACGGCAGGTTCAGTTCCTACGAACTCGATATCTGCTTTCCGCTTGCCTGGGGCATGCAGGCGATCGAGGCACGCCTGGCGAGCCTCGCCGCGCAGGCCGAGGACGCGGTGCGCTCGGGCCTGAATATCCTCATCCTCTCCGACCGGCGCGTGGATCGGGACAACGTGGCCATTCCCGCGCTGCTGGCACTCTCCGCGATACACCTGCACCTCGTCGGCAAGGGTTTGCGCACCTCGGCGGGCATCGTCGTGGAGACGGGTTCGGCGCGCGAGGTGCACCACTTCGCCCTGCTCGGCGGCTTCGGCGCGGAGGCGGTGCATCCTTACCTGGCGATGGAGTCGCTGCTGGAAATGGCGGACTTGCTGCCCGCGTCGATATCGGGGACGCAGGCGATCAGGAATTTCGTCAAGGCCACCGGCAAGGGCTTGAAGAAAGTGATGTCGAAGATGGGCATTTCGACCTACATGTCGTACACGGGCGCGCAGATTTTCGAGGCGGTGGGCTTGTCGAGGAGCCTGGTGGACAAGTACTTCACCGGTACCACCTCCAATATCGAAGGCATCGGCATCTTCCAGGTGGCGGAGGAAGCGATACGCGTGCACCGGGCCGCATTCGGCGCAGATCCGGTGCTCGCCGGCGCGCTGGACGCCGGCGGGGAGTACGCGTTTCGGGTGCGCGGCGAAGAGCACATGTGGACGCCGGATGCGATTGCCAGGCTGCAGCATTCGACGCGCAGCAACAGCTACGCCGACTACAAGGAATTTGCGCGCATCATCAACGACCAGTCGCGCCGGCACATGACCTTGCGCGGTCTGTTCGAATTCCGCTTCGATCCGGCGAAGTCGATACCGCTCGAGGAGGTGGAGCCGGCGGAGAGAATCGTCAGGCGCTTCGCCACCGGCGCCATGTCGCTGGGCTCGATTTCGACCGAGGCGCATACGACGCTTGCGCTCGCGATGAATCGCATCGGCGGCAAGTCCAATACCGGCGAGGGCGGCGAGGATCGCAGGCGTTATGCGCCGGCGAAGGCGGGCGAGACCCTGGCCTCGCGCATCGGCGCAAACCGGGTCGCGATCGACTTGCCGCTCTGCGAGGGGGATTCGCTCAAGTCCAAGATCAAGCAGGTCGCGTCCGGCCGCTTCGGCGTCACCGCGGAATATCTCGCCAGCGCCGAGCAGATCCAGATCAAAATGGCGCAGGGGGCGAAGCCGGGCGAGGGCGGCCAGTTGCCCGGGCGCAAGGTTTCGGAATATATCGCGGAGCTGCGCTATGCCACGCCGGGCGTGGAACTGATTTCGCCGCCGCCGCATCACGACATCTATTCGATCGAGGATCTGGCGCAGCTCATCCACGACTTGAAGAACGTCAACCCCGAGGCCTCCATCAGCGTCAAGCTGGTTTCGGAAGTGGGCGTGGGCACGGTCGCGGCCGGCGTGGCCAAGGCGAAGGCGGATCACGTCACCATTTCCGGACATGACGGCGGCACCGGCGCCTCGCCCTGGGGATCGATCAAGCACGCGGGCACGCCGTGGGAACTGGGCTTGTCCGAAACGCAGCAGACGCTGGTGCTCAATCGCCTGCGCGGCCGCATCGCGGTGCAGGTCGACGGGCAGATCAAGACCGGACGCGACGTGGTGATCGGGGCGCTGCTCGGCGCGGACGAGTTCGGCTTCGCCACGGCGCCGCTGGTGGTCGCGGGCTGCATCATGATGCGCAAGTGTCATCTGAACACCTGCCCGGTCGGGGTGGCGACGCAGGATCCGCTGCTGCGCAAGAAGTTTGCCGGAAAACCCGAGCACGTCGTCAATTACTTTTTTTTCATCGCGGAAGAGGTGCGCGAGCTGATGGCCATGCTCGGCATCCGCACATTCAGTGAACTGATCGGTCGTTCCGATTTGCTGGAGACGAAGAAAGGCATAGCGCACTGGAAAGCGCAGGGACTGGATTTTTCCCGCATTTTCCACCTGCCGGACATGCCCGCCGGCGTGGCGCGGCGCCATTGCGAAACGCAGGACCATGGGCTCGAGCGGGCGCTCGATATGCGCCTGCTCGATCTGGCCAGACCCGCGCTTGAGCGCGTGGAGCGGGTTGCGATCGACATGCTCATCGGCAACGTCAATCGGACCGCGGGCGCGATGCTTTCCGGCGCCATCGCCAAGCGCTACGGCCATGAGGGCCTGGCCGAGGACAGCATCCGCGTGCGTTTTGCCGGCTCGGCCGGGCAGAGCTTCGGCGCGTTTCTCGCCAGGGGCGTCAGCTTCGATCTGATCGGCGAGACCAATGACTATTGCGGCAAGGGGCTGTCCGGCGGGCGCATTTCGGTGCAGCCTTCGGCGAAATTCTTCGGCCCGCCGATGGAGAACATCATTACCGGCAACGTGGTGCTCTATGGCGCCATCGCCGGGGAGGCGTATTTCCGCGGCGTCGCGGGCGAGCGTTTCGCGGTGCGCAATTCCGGCGCCGATGCCGTGGTCGAGGGCCTGGGCGATCACGGCTGCGAATACATGACCGGGGGTACGGTGGCGGTATTGGGCAAGACCGGCCGCAATTTCGGCGCCGGCATGTCGGGCGGAATCGCCTACGTCCTGGACGAGGACGCCGGCTTCGCGGCGTGCTGCAATACCGCCATGGTGCGCCTGGAGCCGGTGCTCCCGGCCGTCGAGCAGCAGGACAGCCTGCCGCGCGCGCTGTGGCACCGGGGCGAGGCGGACGAGGTGATTCTGAAACGTCTGATCGAGAGGCATCTCGCCTATACCGGCAGCGCGCAGGCGCAGCGCATCCTGGATGACTGGAACGCGATGCGCGCAAAGTTCGTCAAGGTTTTTCCGAACGAATACCGACGCGCGCTGGGCGAGCTCGCCGCCGCTAGAACGGCCGATGCGGTTGGATGACGATAGGACGTAGCCTCTAGCGGCGTTGCAGCTTGACCAACTGAATTTTCGCTGCCTCCGCGGCGGGGCGCCTGAGTTCGGTCACCGCGCCTTGCAATACGCGCGCTGCCGAGCGCAGGAAAAGCAGCGCCAACAGCAGTCCGACCAGCAGATCGGGCCAGCCGGACGCCGTGAGCCAAACGCCGCTCGCCGCAACAAATACCGAAATATTGGAAGCGATATCGTTTCTTGAGCACTCCCATACCGAGGACATGTTGATGTCTTCGGCACGGTGTTTCCACAGCAGCGCGAGGCAGGCGCCGTTGGCCAGCAGCGCCAACAGGCTTATCGCGCCCATGGTTTCAAACAGCGGAAGCGCAGGATTGACGATTCGGTAGGCGACCTGCCCCAAAACAAACAGGCCCGCGGTCAGGATCAATCCGCCCTTGAACAACGCGACTTTCGCCTTGGCGCGCGCGCCGCGTGCAACCGCGTACAAGCTGAGGCCATAGGTCAGCGCGTCTCCCAGATTGTCCAGCGAATCGGCGAGCAGCGCGGTGGAACCGGCGATCAAGCCCGCTGCCAGTTCGACCGCGAACATGACCGCATTGATCGCCAGAACCAGCTTCAGGGTCGAACTCTGGCGCTCCTGCAGCGCTTCGATCGCACAAGCCTTGTCTTCGCAGCAATCGGCCATGGCCAGGAATCTCCTTCGGGTCCCCACTGAATCAGCACCGAACACGCGAACAAATGATACTCCGCTTTGCGCCATAGACATTTGGCGGATGCGGTTCTTGCGGGCACCTCTGCTGCCTGTTTCGCGATGTTCCCCCCAGCGCGCCAGCCGTGGTCGAGTATGTTGCAGAGACCAAGCGTCATCGCAGCTTTCTCGATGGGGCGGCGCTTGCCGATGTCGCCGTGCAGAAGAGCGGGGTTGGTTACGCGATGGCGGACGTGCACGCGTACGTCGCGGCCAAGGTGCGCGGCGAGCCGGCGAAACGTCCAAGCCCGGTGAAGTGGCGCAAGTAGTTGTCGCGGCCGAAGCGCCTTATTCGTAGCGCGCCTCGCATAGGTGACGCACGCCACTGTTCTACTTCAGGAGTCTCCTCGCCCGAGGGCGGACAGCCTTGCCGCCCCCGGGCCGGGCGAGCCCGCAGCTACTTTCGTTAGCCAGACACGCACCAGAGCCGGGCTGATGTAGTACAATCCGACTACCTTAAGGAGCCGAGTCATGGCCACTGCCGCCACCAGCATAAAATTGCCGTCCACCCTCAAGGCCGAGCTGGAGAAACTCGCCCGGCGCTCCGGCGAGACTACCCACGCGGTCATGGTGCGCGCACTGGCCGAACACGTTGCAGCGGCCAAGCGCTATCGCAGCTTTATCGATGACGCCGCGCGCGCCGATGTTGCCATGCAGGAGAGCGGCGTCGGCTATGCGATGCAGGACGTGCACGCATACGTCGCGGCCAAAGTGCGCGGCAAGCGGACGAAGCGTCCAAGCCCGGTGAAGTGGCGCAAGTAATCTACGCGGCCGAAGCGCTCGCCGATCTGGAGCGGCTGGCCGAGTTCCTGATGGAGCAAGCTCCCGAGTCGGCCCCTGTCGTTCTGGCGCGCGTGACCAATGCGATCGAGATCCTCGCCGACCACCCACTCATCGGCCGCCGCGTGGAGGGCGAGCTGCGCGAATTGGTGATTCTGCGCGGGGCCTCGGGCTACGTCGCCCTGTACCGCTTCGACCCTGTTCGGGATATCTCTCGGATACTGCGCATTCGGCACCAGCGCGAAGTCGGTTATCGCGACTGAACGGCGCTACTTCAGAAGCTTCCTCGCCCGAGGCCGGGCTGCCTTGCCGCCCCCGGCCCTGACGAGCAGCCAGTTGTTGCACATCAGTGGCATCCATCACTTGGCCAGAGCGGACCGCTTCCTGCGCTTCCGTCAGCAAACCTTTTGCTGCCGAACCCGATTTCGCTTGCGCGACGCGCTGCCAAGTAATACCATTTGCTGATGGTATTACTTCTGGAGTTCACCGATGAACAGCAGCACGCTCACGATAAAAGGCCAAGTCACGATTCCGAAACGCCTGCGCGATTATCTCGGCCTCTCGCCGGGAGACTCAGTACGCTTCGAGTACGCCGACGACGGTGCGGTGCGCATCGTGGCGCCGCGCAAGATCGGCCAGGTCAAGGGTAGAAAGGCGAGTCGGTTCTCGGCGCTGCGCGGCACGCGCAAGACGGGCATGAGCACGGAGGAGATCATGAACCTGCTGCGCGGCTACGGCGACGACGCCGGCGACCTCGGATTCAAAGCCGGAAAGAAATGATCCTGGTTGATTCCTGCGTCATCATCGACGTGCTGGAGAACGATCGCAAATGGGCCGACTGGTCGCAGGCGCAGCTAGAAACATGGAGCGCACGCGGCCCGCTGCTGATCAACCCGGTGATCTACGCGGAGCTGGCGGCTTACGCCCGGAGCAAGGAGTCGCTCGAGGCGGAAATCGCAACCGCGGGCCTGCTGCTGCGTGAAATGCCGCGCGATGCCCTGTTCCTCGCCGGACGCGCGCATGCCGCGTATCGCGGCCGCGGCGGATCGCGAGCCGGGGTCCTTGCGGACTTCATGGTCGGCGCGCACGCCGCCGTCGCGGGCTGCCCGCTGCTCACGCGCGACCGGCGGCGCTACGCCGCGTATTTTCCGACTCTGACTCTGGTGGTACCCGAGGCAGATTGAATTCAGATTCGCAGCTTTTCCTGGATTCCAAATTAGGGACTGGAAACATGGCGAGAACTAAGCCCCACACAGGCAGCCGGTTCGACGACTTCCTGAAAGAGGAAGGCATTTACGACGAGGTGCAGGCCCGCGCGCTCAAGCGGGCGCTGGCCGAGCAGATAGGAGAAGGCATGCAGGCGGCCAACCTCAGCAAGACCGCCATGGCCTCGAAGATGTCCACCAGCCGCTCGCAGCTTGACCGCGTGCTCGATCCGGACAATCTCTCGATTCAGTTGGATACGCTGATCAAGGCTGCCCGCGCGGTGGGCAAGGTGGTGGAAATCAAGATTAGCAAGACGCCACGCGTTGTAGGCGCGTGATGAGTATCGTCCGGCTTACACCGTTATGATGCTCACGCGGGCGGAAAAACCGAGCTGACCGAGCAACTCCTCGCAATCTTCCCACGTAAGACCGAACGCGCGCACGTCGGCGACGCCCAGGCGGGAAACCGCCGAGCGGACGGCGGCCAAGCCGTTTTCCTCGAACTCGTCCTCCATCATTGCGTGCTCCGCCCAATCTACCAATTGCGCGAGCGTGATGTCATGGTGAAGGTAGGCCGCAATCTTGTGCGCGACGATTTTCTTGGTGATCAACATGGTTTCATCCTGCGCTTTCAGGTGGCCCTTATCCAGAGGGTATTTTTCATGTGTCGATGAACGGTCGTGGTCCGATTTACGTTCTGGTGTAGCCAGCCTTGCGCTGACTGCGCAGGGCGAGTACGAATACCGTGTCGATTTCCGGGATGTAGCGATACAGGGCCACATAGCCATGCGAGCGCCGCCCGATCACCAGCTCTCTCTTGTCTGCATAAGCGGGGCGCCCGATGAGCGGGTTTTGCTCCAGAACGGCGATCGCCTTGATGATTTCCCCGATACGCAAGGGAGCATCGGCGGCATCGTGAGCGGCAAGGTGAGCTAAAATGCGATCGAAATCATCCCCGACCTCAGGCGCCAACTCGATTCGCGACATCCTCAGCGAGCCAGCTTCCGCGCAAGCGGGCGCTTCACCGTTTTGCCGGCGAGACGATTTTCGAGATAGCCGCGCATTTCATTCCAGGGAATCGTCTTTCCCGAGGCGATGATGTGGGCGTAGCGTTTCTCGGCGACGGCATTGAAGTCCGCGCGCCGCTCCT
>JBQMQE010000114.1:0-13955 GCA_052172655.1 Burkholderiales bacterium | reverse complement strand
ATTTCGCCATCGTCGACGAGGTCGACTCCATCCTGATCGACGAGGCGCGCACGCCGCTTATCATCTCCGGCCAGGCCGAAGATCACACCGATCTGTATTCCCGCATGAACGAAGTTGCGCCGCTGCTCGTGCGCCAGGCCGAGGAGGACGGTCCGGGCGACTTTTCCGTGGACGAAAAGTCGCGCCAGGTTCTGCTGACGGAGTCCGGCCACGAGCATGCCGAGCAGTTGCTCGGGCGCGTCGGCCTCCTGCCCGAGGGGCGCAGCCTGTACGAGCCGACGTTCATCAACCTGATACACCACCTGTACGCGGCATTGCGTGCGCACCACCTGTTCCTGCGCGACACGCACTACGTGGTGCAGGAGGGCGAGGTCATTATCGTCGACGAGTTCACCGGGCGCCTGATGTCGGGGCGGCGCTGGTCCGACGGATTGCATCAGGCGGTCGAGGCGAAGGAGAACGTTTCGATCCAGAACGAAAATCAGACGCTCGCCACCATTACTTTTCAGAATTATTTCCGCATGTATGCGAAGCTCGCGGGGATGACCGGCACGGCCGACACCGAGGCCTATGAGTTCCAGGAGATCTACGGCCTAGAAACGCTGGTGGTGCCGACGCACCAGCCGATGGTGCGCGACGACCGCGAAGACCTCGTATACCAGACGATTGCGGAAAAGAACAACGCCATCATCGAGGCGATCAAGCACTGCTACGAGCACGACCAGCCGGTGCTGGTCGGCACCACCTCGATCGAAAACTCCGAACTGCTCTCGGGCATGCTGGAGAAAGACAAACTGCCGCACCAGGTGCTGAACGCAAAGCAGCATGCGCGCGAGGCCGAAATTGTGGTGCAGGCCGGCCAGCCGAAGATGGTCACCATCGCCACCAACATGGCCGGCCGCGGCACTGACATCGTGCTCGGCGGCAACGTCGAGCGCAGCATCGACCTGCTGCGCGCCGACGAAGGCGTTGACGAAGCGGAGAAAGAGCGGCGCGCGCTGGCGCTGCGCGAGGAATGGCAACAACTGCATGCCAAGGTCATCGCCGCCGGCGGGCTGCACATTATCGGCACCGAGCGCCATGAGTCGCGCCGCATCGACAACCAGTTGCGCGGTCGCGCCGGCCGCCAGGGCGATCCCGGCTCCTCGCGCTTTTACCTGTCGCTGGAGGATCCGCTGCTGCGCATTTTTGCCGGCGATCGCGTGAAGGCGATCATGCAGCGGCTGAAAATGCCCGAAGGCGAGGCGATCGAGAGTTCATGGGTGTCGCGCTCGATCGAGTCGGCGCAGCGCAAGGTGGAGGCGCATAACTTCGACATCAGGAAGCAGTTGCTGGAGTACGACGACGTCGCCAACGATCAGCGCAAGGTCATCTACGAGCAGAGAAACGAGTTGCTGGAGAGTGCCGACGTCAGCGAAACCATCACCTCGCTGCGCCAGGGCGTGGTGAGCGATATTTTCCGCGCCCACGTTCCGCCGGAGAGCATGGAGGAGCAGTGGGACGTGCCCGGCCTGGAGAAAGCCTACGCGGCGGAACTGCAGTTTGAAATTCCGCTTAAAACCTGGCTGGAAGCGGACGCCAACCTGGACGAGCAGGCGTTGCTAGAACAGGCGGTGGCCGAAGCCGATCGCTTATACCGGGAGAAATTCGCGCTCGCGCCCGCCGAAGCCCTGCACCAATACGAGCGTTGGGTCATGCTCACCAGTCTGGACCAGCATTGGCGCGAGCACCTGGCCGCGCTCGACCATTTGCGCCAGGGCATACACCTGCGCGGCTACGCGCAGAAGAACCCGAAGCAGGAGTACAAGCGCGAGGCGTTCGAGCTGTTTGCAAGCATGCTCGAAAGCGTCAAACTGGAGGTCACCAAGACCCTGACCGCGGTACAGGTGAGTTCGGAGTCCGAGCTGGCCGAAGCGGCGGCGGAAACGACGCCGGCGGTTGAAAACGTGAAGTACCAGCACGCCGGCTATGACGAGGCGCTCGCCGCCGATGCGGCCGAGGAGAAGGAGAAAGCCAAGGAGCGGCCGTTCGTGCGCGAGATGGGCAAGATCGGCCGCAACGATCCCTGCCCCTGCGGCTCGGGCAAGAAATACAAGCATTGCCACGGGAAGTTGACTTGATCCGGGAGCAGCCATGTCGGTGAATCTGGCTCCGCCAAATCCTAAAGACCTGCTGCCGGTGAAGGGCGTGACGCTGGGCGTCGCCGAGGCCGGCGTGCGCAAGGCCGGGCGCAGGGATCTGCTGGTCGTGCGGCTTGCCGAAGGCGCGAGTGTGGCCGGCGTATTCACGCAGAACCGCTTTTGCGCGGCGCCAGTGATCGTGTGCAAGGAAAATCTGGCGCTCGCCAGGCCGGTGCGCGCGCTGCTGGTCAACACCGGCAACGCGAATGCCGGCACCGGCGACGACGGCTTGGTACGGGCAAGACTGGCCTGTACCGAACTGGCGGCAATGCTCGGCTGCGACAGTTCGCAGATCCTGCCGTTTTCCACCGGCGTGATCATGGAGCCGTTGCCGGTGGAGCGCATCGTGGCGGCGCTGCCGCGCGCGCTCGCCGATTGTGGCGAGGACAATTGGGCGGGCGCGGCCGAGGCGATCATGACCACCGACACCGTGCCCAAGGCTTGCTCGCGAAGGCTTAGCCTGGGCGGCAAGACCGTGACCGTGACCGGCATCGCCAAGGGTGCGGGCATGATCCATCCGGATATGGCGACCATGCTCGCTTACGTCGCAACCGACGCGGCGGTGAGCCCGGTGGCGCTGCGGCAAATATTGGCCGAGGCCGCCGCGCGCTCGTTCAACCGCATCACGGTGGACGGCGACACCTCGACCAACGATTCCCTCATGTTGATAGCGACCGGCGCTGCAGGGACGCAGACCATCACCGCCGAGCGCCACCCGGATTATGTGGCACTCGCCGAGACTGTCACGGAAGTGGCCGTGTGGCTGGCCCAGGCGATCATCCGTGACGGCGAAGGCGCGACCAAGTTCATCACCGTGCAGGTGGACGGCGGCAAGAGCGAACAGGAATGCAGTAAGGTCGCCTTTGCCATCGCGCATTCGCCCCTGGTCAAGACGGCGTTCTTCGCCGCCGACCCCAATCTGGGGCGGCTGCTTTGCGCGATCGGTTACGCCGGCATTCCCGACCTCGACGTCGGCCGGGTGCGCTTGCACCTGGGCGAGGTGCTCGTGGCCAAGGACGGAGGCCGGGATCCGGCCTACCGCGAAGAGGACGGCCAGCGGGTGATGAAACAAAGTGAAATCACGGTGCGTGTGGAACTCGGCCGCGGCGCGGCGCAGACCACGGTTTGGACCTGCGATCTGTCGCATGACTACGTTTCCATCAACGCGGATTACCGCAGCTGATTCGCATGAGTGAATTGTCGAAATTCCTGCAGCGGGCCGAAGCGCTGGTCGCGCGCCTGGAAGTGTTGTTGCCTGCAGTTCAGCCGCCGGTTGACTGGAACGCGAGCATCGCCTATCGCTGGCGCAAGGCGGGCGGGTATGGCCATCTGCAACCGGTTGTCCATCCGCACAAGATCCGGCTATCCGATTTGCGCGGCGTCGATCGGCAAAAACACTTGATCGAACAAAACACGCGCCAGTTTGTGAGCGGGCTTCCTGCCAACAACGTGCTGCTGACCGGCGCGCGCGGCACCGGCAAGTCATCGCTAGTAAAGGCGGTGTTGAACAAGTTCCAGCGCCAGGGGCTGCGCCTGATCGAAGTGGACAAGCATGATTTGACCGACTTGCCCGACATCGTCGATCAGATTTCCGCGCGCAGCGAGCGCTTCATCATATTCTGCGACGACCTGTCGTTCGAGGCGGCGGAGGCAGGCTACAAGGCGCTGAAGGTGGTGCTGGACGGTTCGATTGCTGCGACTTCGGAGAACGTGCTCATCTATGCCACTTCCAACCGGCGACACCTGATGCCCGAGTACATGCAGGAAAACCTCGAGTACAAGCACGTGGGCGAGGAGATCCATCCGGGCGAAACCTCGGAGGAGAAGATTTCCCTGTCGGAGCGCTTCGGTCTGTGGGTGTCGTTCTATCCGTTCGACCAGGACGATTATCTCGGCATCGTCGAGCATTGGCTCACCGAGCTGGGCTGCTCGCCGCTGGAGATCGCGGCCACGCACGAGGAAGCGCTGCAGTGGGCGCTCTCGCGCGGCTCGCGTTCGGGCCGCGTCGCCTGGCAGTTTGCACGCGACGTGTCGGGCCGGTTGCGCGCCACCGGCGCGCCGCGCAGCAAGCGCGGTTGAATACGCGCTTGTCACGACATGAGGGGATATCCCCTACGGGGACTTCCTTCGGGGCGCCTCCCCTGGTACGCCCCTGAATCAGGCCATTTCGATCATTCTGAAATGGCCTCCAAGTCTTCAATTGCCCCTCCCGTCGAAGTCGTCGCCGCGGTGATCGAGCGGCCGGACGGCACATTTCTGCTGGCCCAGCGCCCGGCAGGCAAGGTGTATGCAGGCTACTGGGAATTTCCCGGCGGCAAAGTCGAGCCGGGGGAGCCGCTCCCCACAGCGCTCGCGCGCGAACTGCACGAAGAGCTCGGCATCGACGTTGAAATCGCGCATCCCTGGATCGTGCAGACATACGCCTACCCGCACGCCAAGGTGCGGCTGAATTTTTTTCGCGTGCGCGCCTGGCGTGGCGCGCCACATGGAAAAGAGCAGCAGCGGCTCGCGTGGCAGCACGTATCCGCGCTCGATGTGGCGCCGCTGCTGCCGGCCAATGCGCCGGTGCTGCGCGCGTTACAGCTTCCGTTCGAGTATGCGATTACGCACGCGGGCGAAATCGGAACAGAAGCGCAGTTGAGTCTTCTCGATCGGCGGCTGGCGCAGGGCTTGAGATTGATCCAGGTGCGGGAGAAATCGATGCGCTCGCCTGCGCTGGAGCGTTTTGCCGGGGCGGTGATCGCATTGGCGCGGCCGCGCGGCGCGCAGGTGCTGATCAACTCGGGAATTGCGCTGGCCGAGCGCCTGGGTGCCGACGGTGTGCACCTGGCCGCGGCCGAGTTGATGCGTCTGCAACGAAGACCCGCGCTGCGCTGGTGCGCCGCCTCCTGCCACAACGCAGAGGAACTCGCGCGCGCGGCACAGCTCGGCATTGATTTCGCCGTACTCGGTCCGGTACAGGCGACGCCTTCGCACCCGGGTTCGATGCCGCTGGGTTGGGAAGGCTTTGCCGCATTGGCGCGCGGTGCCAGCCTGCCCGTATTTGCGTTGGGCGGGATGAAGCCGGGCGACCTGGAAACCGCCTGGCGCTGCGGCGCGCACGGGATCGCCATGGTGCGGGGGAGCTGGCAGGTTTGCCACACCCCATAGGAGCAACCTCCAGGTCGCGATGCGCCTAAGGCGCGTCGTGCTCCGATCCAGCCGACCTCTCGTCCTGATCCTCGTCGTTGCCTTTGACTGCCACACGATATTCTTCGCTCGCCCAGGCACCGAGGTCGATCATTTTGCAGCGTTCGGAGCAAAACGGGCGGAACGGTGATTCCGGCCCCCAGCGCACCGGCTTGGCGCAGCGCGGACAGCTGACAGTGCGGCTATTCTGAGTCACGGATTGCACCCGCGACAGCGCAGATATCAATGGCACTTGGCATCGCCAAATTTTACGCCAATGCAGTGTGGTGGACGAACATAAATCGGCCTTGGCATCGCATCTGGCAATTTACGCCATAATTGCTTATAATAGCTGCCATATGGCAAATACTGGAGCGTAGTCATGAGTACCGCCAGCACAATTTCACAGCCGACCTTGTCGATTGAAGCCCTGCTCGGCGGCAGGAGGGTGTTGCAGGTCAAACAGCGTACGGCATTGGATTGGGTCTCGGTCATTCGTCAAGGTCTTTCCTCGGCGGCGGTGGATTCCCTGGCCAAGACCCTGCGCGTCACGCAATCCGAACTGGCCGTGGCCCTAGGCATCCCCGAGCGCACTCTGGCCCGGCGCAAGAAAGAGGGCACGCTCAACAGCGAGGAATCGGCCAAGCTGGTGCGGCTCGCCCGCGTCGTCGGCAGGGCCAAGGAAACATTTGAAGTTCTCGATACCGCCCTGGACTGGTTGAAGTCCGCCAATGCCGCTCTGTCTGGCGCAACCCCGCTTTCCTTGCTGGACACCGACATCGGCGCGGAAAGCGTGATGGACACGCTGGGCCGCATCGAGCACGGCGTCTTTGCCTGATGCTCACCGTCTGGCGGCTGCTCACCGCCCGGTTCGCGCAATCCGCGTTCTCTGGCGAGGGTGCGCGCCTGTACGGCGGACGCTGGAACCGCAAGGGCATGCCGATGGTGTACACCGCTGGCAGCCAGTCGCTGGCCATGCTGGAAATGCTGGTGCAGGATGAGCCGCTACGTGCCCGATACGTGATGGTCCCCGCCACGCTGCCAAAAAATCTGAAGATCGAGCGGGTCACGCCCGATCAATTACCCGCCGATTGGCGCGACCTCGGAGCGCGTGAGCAACTACAGGCCATTGGCACCGACTGGGCCAGGCGCAGATCGAGCTCGGCGCTGGCGGTTCCGAGCGTGGTCATTCCTACAGAAACCAACTATCTGCTCAATCCGCTGCACCCTTCGTTCGCCAGGATCGAGATTGGTGCGCCGCAAGAGTTCGTCACCGATCTGCGGTTGATGCGCAAATGAGATCGGTGTCGGACGATGACACCGGCAGCGTAAGACGACGTGGCTACAGGTTGCACAGGGTAAGCTTGAATATGCCAGGAAACCTAATACTGGCGAGGATTTCCATATTGCCAACTCCTTCCGGCTACTCATTTGGCTACCCAGGTTAAGCCTGCTGGGCAGGCGCTGCCGAAATAGTAGCCGGAATTCGGCTTCAATGCCTGATCTTAGGATGATCCACATTACGTGATTGATCTCATCTTGCGCGATGCAACAACGTACGCAACGGCCATGAGCCAGACGACGTGACCGTCCCACCGACCCAAACCGGTCCTCGAACCCGCGTTAGATCGAGCGTCCGATTGCGTCGGCGGCGGACATTCGTCCCGTCGGAAACAGCTCGCAACTACTTCCCGTTGGAAACACGCATCCTCCATCAGGCTCATACCACGTTGGAATAGACTCGAACTTGACCGTGTCCCCCTCTTGTGCGAACATTACACGAACCCAGTTAGCCATGTATTTCAATTTTGATTCAATTAATAATATAAGATACTTCATGTCACGCATGAAGCACCTGACCGGTCCGGGCAAAGCGTCGCGGAGAAGGACGCGCTGAACGTAATGTCTCCCAAGTCCTTCGCCTTGGCCCTTGGCGCGCTGACCCTCATCGTATCGATTGCACTTCTGGAGTGGCCCGTATGGCCGACCCGCACACCGGAAAGATCATCACCTGAAGTCGCACTGCTCGAACCGGGCCCGCCCGTCGAGTCCCCCACCCTGCACATCGAAACACTTGAGATCCGCAAGCGCGACACCGTCGTGGCCTCGCTGCTGAGAAACGACGTACCGTCGTCCACGGCGCATGAAATTGTCGGCACGCTGCGTACGGCCGGCGCAAATCTGCGGCAGGTGCGTCCGGGCGATCACCTCCAGTTGTCGCACAACGCGGAGGGTCGTCTAGTGATGCTCGCGTACGCGCCGAGCCCATGGGTGCGCTTCGAGGTCGCCGAAAGCGGCAGCGGATGGGAAGCCGATCGCATCGAAGTTGAACGCGAAGTGCGCATTGAAGTTCGGCAGGGCAAAGTTCGGCAATCTTTATGGGACGCCATTGAACGTGGCGCCGTTGCGCCGAAAGCGTTGCTCGAATTCGCGCAGATCTTCGAGTCCGAGTTCGACTTCGCCGCCGATACACGCCAGGGCGACCGTTTTCGCTTTTTGGTCGAGACGCACTATGCAGACGGCGTGCTCGTCGGCCAAGGGCGCATTCTCGCCGCGCAATACATGAGTGATGGGCAAACGCTGACCGGCGTCGGCTTCAAAGGCCGGAACCACTTTGCCTATTACGATCCCCAGGGCCGCTCGCTCAAGAAGACCTTCCTGCGCTCGCCGCTGCCATTTACGCGTATCAGCTCCGGCTTCACGTACCGGCGGCCGCACCCGATACTCGGCGGCGTGCGCCCGCACCTTGCGATCGACTATGCAGCGCCGACCGGAACACCAGTATGGGCCGTTGCCGAAGGCGTCGTGCAATTCGCCGGCCGCAAGGGCGGTAACGGTATTCAAGTTTTGCTGCGCCATCGCAGCGGTTATAAGACCTACTACAATCATTTGTCTCGCGTTGCGCGCGGCGTGCGCCGCGGCGTGCGCCTCAGCCAGAAGCAGGTGATCGGCTACGTTGGCTCAACCGGGCTTTCCACCGGCCCGCACCTCGACTACCGCGTGTCGCACAATGGAACATTCGTCAACCCGTTGAGCGAGAAGTTTTTGCCCGGCAAACCGATCGTCAAAGCACAGCGCGCCCAGTTTCTGCAGCACGCCCGTGCGCTCGTTGAGCGACTGGAGCAGGAGGCGCCGTTTCAGCTCTGATCCAGGCCGCGTTGCCAAACTGACGCGAACTTCGCCAACTGCGCAACCAACTGTTGACGCGCGCGCTCGAAATCGATAATTCAGCGGCCGAACGGACTCTGCGCGGGGTGGCCCTGGGCCGGCGCTTACACTCAACCTTCAGGGCGGGCGCGCCCCTCCCGCGCTTCAAGGATCGCTGCGGTCAATCCGCAGCGCCGACCTCGATGCGGAAAAAATATGCCAGACGGCCATGAACATCGCCGCAATCACCGGCCCGATGACGAAACCGTTGAGGCCGAAGGTCGCCAAGCCGCCCAGGGTGGAGATCAGCACCATGTAGTCGGGCATCTTGGTGTCCTTGCCGACCAGGATCGGGCGCAGGACGTTGTCGACCAGGCCGATTACGAGCACGCCGTAGGCAGTCAGAACGACGCCCTGCCATATGGCGCCGGTCGCGAGAAAATAAAGAGCGACTGGGAACCAGACGAAGGCGGCGCCTACCGCGGGCAGCAGCGACAGGAAGGCCATCACCACCGCCCATAACACCGGGGCGCGGATATCCAGGAGCCAGAAGATCAGGCCGCCGAGCGCGCCTTGCAGCAGGGCCACGAGGATATTGCCTTTGACCGTGGCGCGGATGACGACGATGAATTTGCTGAACAGTGCGCTCTGCTGCTCCGCGCGCAGGGGAATTGCATTCCTGATGTGTGCGAACAACGCGTCGCCGTCGCGCAGCAAAAAGAACAGCAGGTAGAGCATGACAAACAGGCTGGCGACGAACTCGAACGTGTTTTGGCCGATATTGATGGCCTGCGCGCCCAGGAACTTGCTCCCCTTCAGGAGACCGGCCGACAGTTTGTCCTGCACCGCGCCGAAGTCGGTCAGGCCGAAGCGGTCCAGCAGATCGAACGCCCATGCGGGCAACGCGCCGGCGACCTGGCGGAAATACTGGCCGAAATTCAACTCTCCCGTGCGGGTCATCTCGTAGACGCTGGACGCTTCCTGCAGCAACAAGGTGGCGATCAGCGTTACCGGCAGAATCACCATTACCACGACGATCGTCACCGTGGCGAGCGCGGCAAGGGTGCGCCTCTGGCGCATGGACTGCGACAGCCGCCGATACAGCGGCGCAAACAGTATGGCGATGACGGTTCCCCAGAGAATCGCGCCGTAGAGCGGCCAGAGTATCCATGCGAAGGCGAGCGATACCGCGACGATCAGCAGCAGGAATGTTTTGTATTCGATGTTGCGCAAGCGGATAAGGGCCGTCAAAAAACCGCGTCAGGAATATGCGCAGTGTACGCCAATAAGGTCGCTTTCCGTTCCGCAGCGGCGGCGGCGCGTCGTCCCCGGCCCGGTGGGAACGTGTTGCGCGCCACGGATGAAAACCTGGTCGTTCCGAAATCCAGCCAAGTCGGCTGGTTTCACTATGCCGGCCTGCACACTCGGGCTGAAAAGCGCCTGGTATCCTCACACCCCATTAAGGCAGCGTCGGAACAGGGCAGCGCAAGTGCTTTCAGCGCTTTTCCTCCCTCGCGCGCAAGGTCCAAGTGTCGTGAATGTTAAAATGCGTACACCTCAACACCCGGGTCGCTTGCCTGACGGCAATGGGCGGCTTCTGAATGGACATAGCGTTACTCTTTTTCCTCATTCTGCTCAACGGCATTTTCGCCATGTCCGAAATCGCCGTGGTCTCCTCCCGCAAGGCCCGGCTGCAAAGGCTGGCCGAAGACGGCAGTCCTGGCGCCCAGTCGGCGCTTGCACTAAACAGCGACCCTTCCAGTTTCCTCTCCACCATCCAGGTGGGCATCACCTCGGTAGGTATCCTGAGCGGCGCCATCGGCGAGACCGTGCTGGCCGACCCCATGGCGGCATGGCTGTCCGGTTTTGCACCAGTCGCGCCCTACGCGAAGGGTATCGCGCTGACGATCGTCGTCGTGGGCCTCACCTATTTTTCCGTCGTGGTCGGGGAGCTGGTGCCCAAACGCTTGGCCCTGCTGGCCCCGGAACGCGTCGCTTCCCTCATTTCCCGGCCGATGATCTGGTTGGCGCGAGCGGCGCGGCCCCTGGTGTGGCTGCTTTCCTCCTCCTCCAGCCTGTTGCTGCGGCTGACCGGTGCGCGTCGCGGGGATGAGCCGCCGGTCACCGACGACGAAATCAGGGTCATGATGGGACATGGCGCCGAGGCCGGCGTGTTTCACGAGAGCGAGCAGGCGATCGTCTCCAACGTTCTGCGCTTGGACGAGCAGCGCATCGGGGCGATCATGACCCACCGCAACGACATCTACGTGCTCGACCTGGACGAACCGGACGCCGAGATCCGCCGCGGCATCGCCGAGAGCCCGTACACACGCATCGTAGTGTGTCGCGGCGGGTTGGAGCACATCGTGGGCCTGTTGCGGACCGCCGATCTGCTCAAGGGGGCGATGGCCGGAGAGCCCCTGGATATCGAGGGATCGCTGCGCGCACCGCTCTACGTGCCGGATGGCGTGACTACCACCAAGCTGCTGGAGAACTTTCGCAAGGCGCGGATGCAGTGCGCCCTGATTGTGGACGAATACGGCGAACTGCAGGGGCTGGTAACTCTGACCGACGTGCTGACTTCTATTGTCGGGGACCTTCCCTCCTCTGAGATCCCCGAGGAGCAGGACGTGGTGGCGCGGGAGGACGGATCGTGGCTGATGGACGGCAGCGTCGCGATCGAGCGGCTCAAGTCGCTACTGGAGATCAATGCGGACTTACCCGGCGAGGAGGAAAACGCCTTCAACACCCTGGGCGGTTTCGTCATGCACATGCTGGGCCGCATCCCGGCCGTGGCCGACCACTTCGAATGGGCCGGCTGGCGCTTCGAAGTGATGGACATGGACAAGAACCGCGTGGACAAAGTTCTAGTCGCCAGCGTCGCCCCACCTCAACGGGACGCGGCGGAGGCGGGCAGATGAGCCAGATCGCATTGCTGCAATGTTTCATGCTGTTTGCCGCGCTGCTGTGCGCAACCCTTATTGGCGGTTGCTCGGACGGACGCTCCCCGGCTGAACGTGTGCGCGCGTTCTGCGATGGCGTTCGTGTCGGTGAACCATTCGTAGATGCCGAAGCGCGTTATTCGGCGTATCGTCTCCAGCCCGGCGGTTTCGCGCCTGATCCGAAAGTGCGCCTAATCAACACCATTCCGGCCCAAGAATTGGACAAAGTGTCGGGCGTCCTCGTCGAATCCACCGCTTCGGCAGTCGAGGAGCGACCGGTCTGCGCGGTCTACTACAGCAATCCCTTCCTTACCGGAGACGGAAAAGTCATCCTGGCCGAGTTCAAGGCCGCCTGGCGCCTGCGTTACTAAATGGAGCCGCCCTTCGCCACTTCCCGCCGGCAACAGAAAAAGCGGACAATTCATGTGCTACAGAACCGGCCAAGTCTAAAAACCCGCGACAGCACGCCCATACCGCTGAAGCCGCGCCTGACGCTCAATCTCGGACCCGATCTGCAATCCGACTGCGGGCCAATCTCCGAGATCCGGCAGCAGCCGCTCGAGCATCCGTCCGTATTGCTTGCACATCCACTCGAAGGCCCGTTGATCGTCGCTCTTGCGCCATACGCGCATCCGGACGCGTGGCACATCCAATCCGGTCACGTCCTTCAACAAAGAGTGCGTCCACTGCGAGCAGCCCCATGCTTCCTCAGGCGTCATCGATGCCGCTGCAAGCCGCGCTTCTCCCTGCGGCCTTATCTGGATTTCAAGGCGCGTCCAGTCAAGCGACAGGAGCTTGCCGCTCGTATCTACCTGGGTGCGGAGCTGTTTGCCCTTCTCGTACAGGCGAGCGCGAACGTCCGACGATGGCGCGCCCATGTACAGCGTTCGGCCATCGACCAGACGGTCCCAGTCACCGTGGCGGTACAACTTCACATCCTCCGCGAACCCGCGCGCCAGACACACCGCGAGCAGGCGCTCGAACACGCCCGGCTCATCGAAATCGCTTTCCGGATCCATGCGCGTCACCAGGTGCTTGCCCGGCCACTTATTCCGCACACAGTCGACGAACGCGTCCGTGTCGTCTGATGTGGCCCAGGCGTGCACATATTTCTTGCGTATCTCATGCACGCCATGTCCATCCGCCAGGACCCGTGCCCGAACCAGGTCGCCCTCCACCACCGCATAGCCCTCACCGTAGCCGTACAGCGGCGTACACGGGCTGATTCCCGCTCCAGGACCGTACGCAACCTGCAGGGCTTCCAAAACGCCCTTCGGAGATTTCTCCGCGAACGTCGCCTGATACCAGTCAAACCGCATGAGGTGTGGACCCTCTTGGACGATAACGGGGGAGGGACCTGACCCCCCTGTTAGTATGGGGGGTCATGTCCTTCGCTCGCGAGACCTTCCTGGACTTCGTCGGATGCTTGGCGGGCGCGGCAGTCCTCGCTCGCGCTGCGGGCTGGCGCGCCCGCCCAAGGACTTGCGGCCCCGATGCCGCCCAAGCGACGCGATTCTCCTCATCCTTCTGTCGCCAGTACGGGCACTCGACTGCATCGTGGCCATGAAGCAGCAGCTCGAAAGGTGCATTACCCATTTTCAGCCTCGTCCGAGAAGGGATCCTGCAGCACCTTGCCCCTTAGGCGAACGTATCGCGGTGGCCAGAAGAAATCCTCGCGGCAAAGTTCCAGCGCTTCGTCCAGCGAATTCGGCACCGCGCGCACCCCGCGAAAATATGCGAGCTGCAAACCAAGGTCCTCACTATCCCCTGCGACTTCCTCACTCCACGGTTTGGGATGCGCCCGTTCGAACGCCGAGCGCACAAACTTGACCAGCTTTTCATCGTGTACGAACTGGCTCAGTGAAGGCCGAATATCCTGCGCCTCCTTCACGTCTATTCCCACGACCAGCCCGGCTTTGAACGCCCGCTCACTCGGTTCGGTCGCCTTCGCTGCCTCAATTAAGTGGTGCCAATCGGGAAACACACCGCCAGCGCGCGCGACCGCGTCGAGCGCAGCATGATGCGCAACGCCAGTTTCCTTCCTCAGTTGTTTTGCTTTCCTCCGCAATTCCTCTACGGACGACGCGGGAATGACGATTACTTTAGACATTTTTCGATCTCCTTAGTCCTTTGCAGCAATGAATCACCGCCCACTTGCGATTCGGCTGCGACTAAGCACACCGAAAAAAGAGTTGAATTGCGAATAGTGTCGATACCGACTTCGCCCAGGTGGGCGGCAAGCTTCTATCCAAGCTCTGTGCGAAGTATAGAAGCACGCCGCACCCGAATGCAAGAAATTTTCATTGTGTCAGCCGAGCGATCCCGACTCAAAAATCATCTTCGGATTTAGATGGACGGTACCGGCCATCCCAGACGATTTTTGCAAACTGCTTCCAGCTTGAGAGCCAATCGCAACGCACGCGCCAGATGAAACGTCCTGTCACGTGATTGCCGCTTCCAACCTCCGCAACGGGCGCGCCAGATTGCCTGTTGTGGCCGCCAAGCTGATCGTGTCTTG
>JBQMQE010000113.1:2457-13958 GCA_052172655.1 Burkholderiales bacterium | reverse complement strand
CGGCGTGGACAGTTCGTTTTCGAGGTCCACGAACGCGGCTCCCGCAACATGGCCTTTTTCGAAATCGTCGCGCGCGGGGACCACGTCATACATCGAGAAGTCGGGTATCGGGAGCAGTAACGTGGAAGGATCGAGAACCCGCACGGCCGGATCGTCGAGGTGGCGCGCCAGCCATTCAGTGCTGACAACAAAATCGGGATAGCTCGCTTTGTCTGGCATTAACCGGTCTCATGCGTGGTGGTGGGAAAGGGTGTACGGGCCGCTTGACGCAAGTTGATTCGGGCTTCATCGCCACGCCTTGCCTTCTCGCGGGTCTCGGCTCTGCAATTGCGATGATACTCCTGTGAGCGGATCGGGACTTGCAACGAGCAATAGCGTCTGTCTCTGACCGGCCCGATTGGGCGTGTCAAGCGCTGGCCGCGTGGGTGCGCAGCAGTGCGTCAAGTGTGTTTTCAAGGTGTTTTATGGTGTTGCATACGCGCGCAATGTGGCAATAGGGCGCGTAGCGATGCATCTCCGAGTCACCCGTACCCCAGAACGATATCGGCTCGGGGTTGAGCCAAATGATCCGGCGCGCTCGCCGGTAGAGCAGCTTCATCACTTCTGCCTGTGGATCGCCGCCGTTATTGCGCGCGTCCCCGAGGATCAGTACCGTGGTGCGCCGATCGATGTCGTCGAGCAACTGTTCGTCGATGTCGAGAAGCACTTGCCCGTAGTCGGTGCCGCTGCCGCCCACCGCCTGGATCACTTTGTCGACTGCCTGTTCGACGGCGAGCGGCTTGAAAGTTTCGCTCACGTCGACCAGATGGTTGGTGAAGGCAAAGCTGCGCAGGTCCGATATTTGCTCGCCCAGGCTGTGCAGGAACAGCAGTAGGAAACGCGCGTACCGGCTCACCGAACCGCTGACGTCGCAGATGGCCACCACTCGCGGCCGATCGACCACTTCGCTGCGCCAGAAGGTCTCGAACATCACGCCGTCGTAGGCTGTGTTCTTGCGCAGGGTCTTGCGGAAGTCGAGCTGGCCGCGCACTCGGCGCTTCTTGCGCCGCGCATGGCGTTCGACCAGCCGCCTGGCAAGCTTGTCCACGATGACGCGCATTCGGGCAAACTCGCACTGCTCGATGTTCGACAGCTTCTGCGACTGCAGGTAATCGTCGTGTAATTGGCGCGTTGGGGCGGTTCCATGGAGCGCGAGCTTGCGCTCAACGTAGTTGCGCACTTCCTCGAACAAACGCTTGCGCGCCAGTTCGAGCATGCGCGCATGCTCGGGCGCAGACTTCTGCCGTTGCGCGCCGGCGATCTCGCGCTCGAGCGATTCCAGGCCCATGGCCTGCTGGATCCTCATTGTGTAGTACCCCTTCTGCATGAAGAACCAGATGTCGGTCAGGCCGACTTCGCGCGCGGCTTCCTGCATCCGCTTGGCGAGCGCTGCAGAATCGCCTGCCAACAGCAACTGCGACAACGATTGGCCGCCACTGCCATGGCCGCGTCCCGCGCCGCCCCCGCCCGACAAGTCCTGAGATGTGGCCAGCTCATCGGCAAATTGCGGCGCCGCCTTGCCGGAATCGGTGTCCGAATCGGCCTTTGCCGGCGAGTGCAGCGCAATCGCCTTATCAAACGACTTGAAGCAGAAGAACCGATCAAAGACGGCGTCGCACAGAGCACGGTCCGGAATCGTCTTCGCGAGCGTCGCGCCCAACGCGCTCTTCAGCAAAGCACGGTCGCGCCAGCCGACCAGTTCGATGGCGCGCGCCGCATCCACCTGCGCGTTCAAGCTGACATCGAGGTCACTGCCGCGCAGCGCCTTGAAGAAATCCTCAAGCGTGGCTTGCACGGTAGATCTGCGCCTCCTTGCGCACTTGGTTCAGCAGAGCGGGCAGCTGTTCTGCCGCCGAGGCGATATCGTGCTCGAATTTGAGGAACACGTTCAGGGTTTCGCGCACTAGGTCGAGGCTCAGATGCTCTGCGTTCAACAGCAGCAGCGTTTTCGCCCAGTCAATGCTCTCGCTGACAGAAGGCTGTTTCTTCAGGTCGAGCCGGCGCACCGCTTGGATGAAGGCGACCAGCTCGCGGTTCAGCGCGGCCGACAAACCCGGAACACGCCGCTCCAGAATGCGCCGTTCGAGCGCAGGTTCGGGGAATGGAATGTGCAGATGGAGACAGCGGCGCTTTAACGCGTCACTCATCTCGCGCGTATTGTTGCTGGTGAGGATGACGATAGGCTTGACTTTGGCCTCGATCGTGCCAATTTCGGGGACCGATACCTGGAAGTCCGACAGCACCTCGAGCAAGAAAGCCTCGAACTCGGGGTCCGACTTGTCGACCTCGTCGATCAGCAGTACGCTGCCACGTTCCTGGTGCAAGGCCTTGTACAACGGTCGCGGCTCGAGGAAAGCTTCGGAGAAGAACAGATCGTCATGCGCATGCAGTCGTTCCATCGACGCGGCCAGTCCGATGGCGCCAGCCATCATTTCGCCCAGTTTGTCCTTCAACAACTGCGTGTACAGCAATTGCTTGCCGTATTTCCATTCGTACAGCGCCTTCGACTCGTCCAGGCCTTCGTAGCACTGCAGGCGAATCAAAGGTACGTCCAGAATCCTTGCCACACCCTTTGCCAACTCGGTCTTGCCGACGCCGGCCGGACCTTCGACCAGGATCGGCTTTTCCAGATTGAAACCGAGGTAGACGGTTGTAGCGATCTCGCGGCTTGCGATGTAGTCGACCGCAGCAAAGCGCTCTGCCACACCGTCGACAGAATCAAATTGTGGCTGGTACAGTGATTTCATTAGTTTCCTTGGACTAGCGCTCGGTTGCAAGCCGCAATGACGGCGAGTTATGGGACCGACCTGCCCGGACCGCTTAGGGCGTACCAAAAAATGGACAGCAGTACCGCCAATAATAACAGCAGCCCGTTGTTGCCGATGTTCAACTCGATCTAGAAGCTGCGTGGCCGAGCTGCAACGGGAACACCCTTCTCAAGTTTTGCGGCGGGAACGAAGACCCCATTCTTTTCGACAATCCTCGCAGATCTGGCGCCCGCAATGGCGCCTACGTCGGTCGCCAATGCCGCCTTGGTGGCGCGCTCGGCGTCGAAGGGACTGTTCAGCGCCGCGCAATATCGCGACGCGAACGGAATCGGCAGGACCCGCGCGATAAAGATACTGGAGTTCTTCGACACCCTCGGCATCACGCAGCGCATCGGCGACTTGCGCAAGATGCACAAGAATTTCGTGCCCATACTCGGTGCGGCAAAGCCCGCGCTGGCGCCGGCGCCTGCCGCCGGCAACAAGGCCGGGCTGCGGCGGAAGAGTTAGGAGTCGAACCCCAGGGAACGCATGCGCCCCCTCACTGGATTTGAAGTCCAGGCGCCCCACCGGGGACGAGACTCTTCCGCAAGCGATACTAATGTCGTTTTGCCTGCGCCGCAAGGTGAACGAACTGTTGCAGCAGGCGGGCCTCGTCATCCAGGCAGCGCAGGTCGAAATGAAGTCCGCCGTCGTGAACGCGCCCGATCACGGGCAGCGGCAGGGCGCGGAACGCGCGCGACAACTCCTCGACCCGCGCCGACGCGCCGTGCCGGACTGGCGTCGGACGGATCACCAGGGCGAAGCTTGGCAGGCGGTCCGCCGGCAGGGAGCCGCTGCCTATTTGGCTCTCGGTGGCTTCGACCGTTGCCGTGGCGCGCCCGGCCAGCGCCTGCACGATGAGCGGCAGCAGGCGACGCGCCTGGGCCTCGATTTCGAGCGGCGAACGCAACAGGTAGCGCAGCAGCGGTAGGCTTTGTGCCAAGCGGTCCGGATTTGCATACAGGCGAAGAACGGCCGCGAGCGCGGCAATTCTCAGCTTGTCCACGCGCACGGCGCGCTTGAGCGCATTGCGGTTGATGCGCTCGACGAGCGCGCGGCGCCCGACGATCATTCCCGCCTGCGGTCCCCCGACCAGCTTGTCGCCGCTGAAAGTGACCAGGTCTACGCCTGCGGCGATCATTTCGGCCGGCGTGTGCTCATGCGGCAGCCCCCAGCGCCGCAGGTCGAGCAAGGCACCGGCGCCCAGGTCGGAGATCAGGGGCAGACCGCGCTCATGCGCGAGTTTCGCCAGCGCGCTCTCGTCCACGGACTTCGTGAACCCGAGGATCTGGTAGTTGCTGGGATGCACTTTCATGATCAGCGCCGTGCGCGGACCGATCGCCGCCGCGTAATCCTTCAGATGCGTGCGGTTCGTGGTGCCGACTTCAACCAGCCGGCAGCCTGCGCGCTTCATGATCTCGGGCATACGGAACTCGCCGCCGATTTCGATCAGCTCGCCGCGCGATACGATCACTTCCTTGCGCTGCGCCAGCGTGTTCAGCGCCAGCAGGACGGCGGCAGCATTGTTGTTCACGACCGCCGCCTTCTCTGCGCCGGTGATCCGCGTCAACAGCAGTTCCAGGTGCCGGTCCCGATCTCCGCGCCGGCCCTGCGCGAGGTCGAACTCCAGGTTCACCGGATTGCCGGCCGCCTGCGCAATCGCCTCGATCGCCTCCTGCGGCAGAATCGCGCGGCCGAGATTGGTATGAAGGACGGTACCCGTCAAGTTGAACACGGCCTGCAACGATCCGGCCGCGGCAGCCCTCAGGCTTGCGCCCACGCGCGCCGCAATACTCTGCGCTGCAGCCTCGCCGAGCGCGGCAGCATCGCCCCGGGCCAGGGCTGCGCGCAGCCGATCGACGTCGTCGCGAACCGCGGCAACCACCGCGTCGCGACCATGTTCCGCAATCAGGACCTCCACCGCGGCGAGCTTGAGTATCCGGTCAACCGAGGGAATCGAGGCGCGAATGGGCCGGGCGGTGGACATGGCACGATCTCAAGGTCAAATTTCTCAGCGTGACCTCAATATACAGCAGCCGGTCGAATTGGTGTGGCGGGCGGACGCGGCCGACAGCGCCCGAATCGGCAGCACCCGGCCCGACGACGACACGCAGATGACGCGCACCAAACCGGGAGTTGCTGTCGCAATGCCTTTCTCTCTGCCTGGCTGAATTCCGCGTATTGGTTCCGCGCGTTGTCGTAAAGCCATTGCTTCAGATCCTTCTTCGTATATCCGGATTTTGACAGGCCGCGCGCGAGTTCCGGATCCATGGCGACGACATAGTTCTTGATCATCAACCATGTCCTGGTGGAGGCGCTGGGATATCCCATGAACGGCAATATCCTGACGAGGGACTGCAGGGACCGCGTGTACTGAATGATCCCGGTCTTAGCCATTGCGTACAGCGCAAGCCTGCCCTGACGTTGCGACGGATCGACTCCAGCCCGCGACGAGATGTTGACAATGCTGCCAGCGGTTCTCGCTCGAATCGTGGGACAAACGAAGCGCGACCGCCGCGTTTGTCTAATCCGGCATCGCCAGGGAACCCGGCTTGACACGGGCCGCGAGCGTGGCGCTGGTTTTCAGCACCCCCACTTCGTCGCCAAGTATGGAGACGGCTTCGTCCAGCAAGACATCTCTAGCATTTTTCCGCACTTTTTCAGCCGCCAGTTCATTGGCAAAGTTGCGTTCGCCAGCCTGCAGGCCGTCATCCCCAAGCGCAGAGCCCTTCCGCAGCGCAGGTACCTCGCCAACCACCTGCTCGTGGGCGCTCTTGCCAGTATCCCTCTGTGATTCGCGGGACGTAAGCCTAGACTCCTGCGCGTCCCGTTCCTTGCGTCGTACGGTTTCGTTCAGTGACACCAGGTTTTTCTTGCGCTCAAGCCTCGATTCGGCGATGTCCTCTTGCAGGTACTGGAAGTCCTTGTCCTTTTTCACGCGGGCCTCATGCAGCGCCAACAGGGTAGGCAGTAACCCCTTCAAGTCGCCGACAGGCGAATAATCCGCCGCCTTGATCTGCACCCAGGGGAGTGCGTTGTCGAAGCTCGATTCGCCAAAGCTCTCCGCATCAATAACCGCTGGCAAGAGAATATCCGGCTTCACGCCGCGCAATTGTGTTGTACCTCCATTGATGCGAAAAAACTGTGCAACGGTCATTTTCAATTCGCCGAATTTCGGTTTGTCATTCTTGGCCACCCGATCGAGATCGACCATGCTTTGCACGGTGCCTTTGCCAAAACTCGGTTCGCCGATAATCAGGCCGCGGCCATAATCCTGCATGGCGGCAGCAAAGATCTCGGACGCCGATGCCGAAGCTCGGTTAATCAGTATGCCAAGGGGGCCGGCCCAGGCGACACCGGCGCGGGTGTCGCTCCCCACGGTGATCTCACCGGCCGCGTCGCGCTGTTGCACCACCGGCCCCTTGTCAATGAACAGACCGGTGAGCTCAACCGCTTCCACCAATGAACCGCCGCCGTTATTGCGCAAGTCGATCAGTACGCTGTCGACTTTTTCCTTGGTCAACTCGTCCAGCAGGCGGGCCACATCGCGTGTCGCGCTTTTGTAACCCCGGACGCCTTTCTGTCGGGCTGCGAAATCCTCATAAAAGGAGGGAAGGGATATCACACCGACGCGGCGAGTTGTCTTGCCGTCCATTGTGGAATGAACGGATGCTTTAGCGGCCTGCTCCTCCAGGCTGATCGGTTTGCGAATGAGAGAAACTAGTTTGTGTTTGCCACCGGGCCCGGCGTCCGCCGGGAGCACGTCGAGCACGACCACCGAGTTTGCCGCGCCGCGAATCAGCACAACAGTGTCGTCCACGCGCCAGCCCAGGACGTCCGTCATGGCGCCGTTTTCGCCCTGAGCGACACCAACAATGCGGTCTCCGATTTGCAGTTGGCCCGAAATACTTGCAGGCCCCCCGGGTACCAGTTTTCGTATCGTGGTGTATTCATCCGACTCCGCCAGCACTGCGCCTATCCCGACCAGGGAGAGGCTCATCGAAATGTCGAAATTCTCCGCTGCCCGTGGTCCCAAGTAGTTGGTGTGGGGCTCGATGGCCATGGTGTAGGCGTTCATGAATGTCTGAAACGCGTCTGCGCTCTTTACCCGGCCGATGCGCCTCAGGAAATTGCCATAGCGCTTGTCGAGTATTTCGACGATGCTCTTGCTATCCTTTCCGGCAAGCTTGAGCCGTAGCCAGTCGTTCTTGACCCGCTTGCGCCACAGCTCGCGCATTTCCGGCTCTGTTTTCGGCCAAGCTTCCTTTTCCCGTGCGTATTGGTAACTTTCGATCTTGTGGAAATCAAACCCCTTTTTGAGCAAGGTGCGGGAGTACGCAATACGCTCGGCCGCGCGATGCTGGTAAAGGTTGAAAATGGCAAATGGAACGGTAAGGTCTTCCTTCAGGATGGCGTCGCCGAGCTTGGCACGATCGACAGAGAGGCGATCAATGTCTGCCTGAACGAAGAAGATCTTCTCGGAATCAAGGGATTTCAGATATTGGTCGAATATCTTCTCCGACCAGGCGCCGTCGAGTGGCATCCCCTTGTAGTGGTAACGGCTCAGCAGTTCAGCCGCCAAGTGTGCCGCCTGAGCCTCATACTGTACTGGCTTCAACTCCGGTAGGTACGGCGTGCCCGCGTCGAGCGATGCGCCTTGCGCTGCCGTCGCCAAGGCAAAGACCAGCCAGAGCAGTTTCTGTTTCATTGGTGCTCCATTTCGCGGCGTTGAAATGCTGCGCCGCAAGTGTGTAAATGTAGCCTTGGAATTGGCGCCGAGCCGGATTTGACCTTTGCGCCGGGATTTCGTTGCCTGTGGGGTAGCGAAATGACGATCAAGCAGCGAGTGGGGTCTGCACCAAGCCGTGGCAATGCCGCTGCCAAGCATACCATTTGGTCATACCGAACACGGTTACCGTCATGTCGGCCCAGAGGGGTGATGGGGCGGCAGCAACAACAACCACCGAGGCAATCGAACGCAAGGCAAGGGTCAATGGGTTATCGAGAAGCATGGTTGCAAGCTATTGCGCAGGCGCCCAGCGCACGAACGGCCACATGAATGGATAACTTGCGCAAGCACAAGCTTGCAATGCTTGTTCCTGCGCAGAGCAGATCATCGCTGCGTTGAGAACCCCACGCTCTCCGACATTCGCCGCGCCCCGCTATAGCGCTTGACCCAGTAGCGTTCCTGCAGGTCGTCGATCCTTACCGCCTCGCCCGTTCGGGGTGCGTGGATAAACAAATGATTGCCCAGATAGATACCGACGTGGGAGAAGGCATGGCGCATCGTATTGAAGAACACCAAGTCGCCTACCTTGAGTTCATCCTTGGATACCGGCGTGCCGGTCTTGCTGATTTCGCGGGAAACGCGAGGCAGTATCAGGCCCACGCCCTCACGGAACACGTAACCGACGAAGCCCGAGCAGTCAAAGCCCGTCTCGGGTCTGTCGCCGCTGCGGCGGTAGCGGATGCCGATCAGGTCACGGGCGCGATCTACGATTTGCTGAGCGCCGTCGCGATAGCCGACGAACCGGGATTCAGTCTCCGGCGCATGCGTCGGAATCTCGTCGGCAAACGCATATTGGGCAATTAACGCGCAGGGGATGAAGCTCGCCCGAAGGAAGGTCGTAAGATTCATGCGGCGCACTATAGCGTCTCAGGGGGCTGGGACGCAAACCGCGATTTGCGCACCCTGACAAGACCGACCCGATCCAGGCAGAGGCCGGTCGGCGAGCGAGAATCAGCTCGCATACGGTTTTGCCTGCACTGTCGCAACAAGTTCCATCAGGTCAATTTCAGTACAACCCCTTTTGCACGGTCCGCTCTGTGCCAGTCAAATTCATCAAGCGGCAAGGGGATCCGGGTGTTCGCAATCAATTTGGAATATTGCCGCCTCCAGATCAGTTGCGAAGCTGACCACGCCTCGAGAACGCAGGTTCTAACCGTCCGCGACAATTGAACAGAAGGACCGGGGCGGAACACGGAAGATCGGTAGGACCTGGCCTGTTCCGGGACGACTCGTTGTGGCACCACGTATCGTATCGGAGCTTGAGCCACGATAATCACTTCTTCGCCAGACTTGGCATTTCTTGTCTTGAGATAACTTGCGATATTTTGTGCGGCACGCCTGCCCTCAAGAGCGCAAAGGTCGTGCATGTCGGCGCCACGAAGTACGTTCCCCGCGGCGAAAATGCCGGAAACCGATGTCATTAGATTCATATCTACGACAGGGCCGAATGTTGCGGGGTCGTATCCGATAGCGGTGTGATCAATCAGAGGCGAATAGGACCGGAACTTTCCCGTGAGAATCAAGCAGTCGCACCGCACCTCCTTGATTTCCCGAGTTCGATTTACAATCAGTTTGACTCCCTCAACCCGTTTGGCACCCAAAATGGCATGAACGGAAGTGCCTGTGCAGATAGGAAACCCAAGCGCCGCGCTCATCGAGCGCGCCAGCAGAGAATATGTCTGGAGCTCGTCATCTTCTTCCACCAACCCGACGATGGACGTTCCGGCGCGCCTAAGCGTGAGCGCGCAAGACAACGCGATCGTCTCGCTGCCAACAATCAGCGCCTGCGTACCCGGTTTCAGATGCAATTGGCTCACCAATTGCTGTAGCGTCCCTGTAGTGAAAATGCCGGCCGGGCGCGGGCCAGAGATCATTCTCGCGTCGCGCGGGCTCTCGTAGCATCCGGTCGCGAGAAGTATGGTCCGTGCCTCATACTCCCTGAAACCGCCTGGCGATCCCACTTGTATTCTATGAAGGTCACCCGAATGGCCGGGAACAATCTGTAAAACAGTCGCGTTCAAGTGGATGTCTGTCGACGTCCCGCTGGCAAGGCGATCCAAATGTTTCGCGTACGTCGGTCCTGCGTAAATCCTTTTCTGGTCGCGCAACCCGAAGTATCCATGACACGTTCTGGGTATGCCGCCGAGCTCTGCCTCGCTTTCGAACAGCGCAACCTGGCATGCCGGGCCTTGCGCCAATTGCAGACACGTCGAAACGCCGGCTGGACCGCCGCCGATGATTGCGACATCCAGTGTTTTTGCGTGCCGGTCAGCCATGCGTTTCTCCCTCTGCAAAAACAATCATGCCGACGCCCCCTGTTTCCCTCCTGCATACCTTGAGTCGGTCCCCTTCTTGGTCATTTCCTCGATTGGCTGCTTCAATTGCTTTGCCACAATGGAGGCTATTCGCGCGCTGCAGAAATTGCCCTGGCATCGGCCCATGCATGCCCTGGTACGAAATTTCACTCCGTCGATTGTTTGCGCGCCCCGATGGACGGCATCCAATATCTCGCCTTCCGTCACCTCTTCACAGCGGCAGATGACATGCCCGTACTCGGGGCGTTCGGCTGCGAGTTTATTGCGTTCCTCAATATTGGCTCCTCTGATCCGCTGGATGCCCTTGCGGCGGGGATTGAAGTGCTCGTTGCGCTCTAGTTCGAGTCCCGCCTTTGCCAGCATTGAAACCGCGTAGCGTGCCATCGGTAACGCCCCTATGATTCCTGGCAGCCGTATTATGACGTTCAGAAACCTTGGATTGTCTGGCGGAAATTCAACGATGTGATCCCCTGGAGTACGCGTATTGAAAGCGCGAACACCGGTAAAAGCGGCGATCACATCGTCTTCCGAAATGGCGGGAAGTAGACTTTTCCCTATCTCTAACCCCTTCAACATTCCTTCGCGCATGGTCCCCGTTTCCCCGGGATCATCCGCGTCGTCGTAGTTGCCGCATTCCACCAGGATATTTTCGGCTCTCGCCTGGACGAGATGAATCTGCCCGGGCTTATTCGGCCAGCGGACGGTTCCGTTAAGCAAACCATTGAGCCTTCTGTCCAGAATCATGAATTGAGTCTTATTGAATTTGAGACCCCAATCACGACTTCCCCCCATATCCGCAACCTTGTGTGCCCACCCGCCAGCCGCATTTATGACGAATCTTGTCTTGATCGAACCGTTGGAAGTTTGTACCGTCTGGTAGAGTTGATGCTGGGTTATCCCCACAATTTCAGTATTCAATAGAATTTTGATGCCGTTCTGGACTGCATTTTCGGCCACGGCCATGACGAGTTCGGGAGGAAATACATCGATGACTTGTTTGGTGGCGTAAAGAGCCGTCACAATGTCCCTGCTTATGTTCGGCTCCAGCTTGAATATTTCTTCCCTATCGATTTGTCTAAAATCGCCATAGACGCCGCCCGCCTGCTTGCCGAGGGTGATATATTTTTTCAGATCCTCAATTTGACTGTCGTCTTTCGCCACGATCAATAGATGAGAATCCCTGTGCGTTACGTCGAGTTCGTCCAAGACATGGCGCCACTCATCAAACCCCTGTTCACTCCATTGCGATATGAGGGCCTTCGAGTCGTGCAATGCCTCGACTGTTAGCGGTGTACCTGGAGGCAGAACGACGCTCTTTAGAATCATTGAGCCAACCATATTCAAGCCGGTATATATGTGCCCCAGGGTCGCTTTGCTCGCACCCGCGGCAAGTTCGCCGCCCCGTTCTACGAGAACAACATCGATCTTATATTTCGACAGCTCTCTCGCGATAGTGACCCCGGTGAAACCGCCACCGATGATCGTTACTTCGGTTTCCAAAGTCTTCCCTTCCATTCTTCACCTCTGTGGCGTGACTTTGCCACCGCATTC
>JBQMQE010000113.1:0-2447 GCA_052172655.1 Burkholderiales bacterium | reverse complement strand
GCACACTCGCATTCCGCCCGGAAACCCGCGTGGATGCTGGGTTTCGGGGGATGCTACTTTGCGAGTCACCCCCAGAGTTACCCCCGTTGCTGATTCCAGCTGCGCATTCGTGGTTCAGGCCACGGCTGCGGCGTGCCTCGCCTGCACACGCCTCACCGTCACTGCGACCTCAACGCGCGACCCGAGCCCGTTGATCATCGCCATCAGGCGCTCGACGCTGATACGCCGGAAATCCGCGTTGCGAACGCGCGAGAAATCTCCCGCATCGATCCCGGTGAGGCTCTGCGCCTTTCTTACGCTGAGGCCCTTCTTGTCGAGCGTCTTGATGATCTCTGCGGCCAGGATCGCCTTCAACTGGCGAACGTCGGCATCCGGCACGTCGAAGTCCCGATAGATGTTTCCGCTCCCGCGGACAATCTCAAGCGGTTCCTTTTTCATCGCAGCATCTCCTTCAGTCGCTTCAACCGGTCCTTGATCAAGTCGCTTTCATGTTTCGGGGTCTTGATGCCTTGCGTCGACTTCTTCTGCAACGCACGGACCACCCACAGTTCATCCCCAAGCTGCACCGCATAGACCACACGAAAGGCATTGCCCCGGAACGGCAACGCAACCTCGAATACCCTCGACCCGAGGCCTTTCATCGGCTTGGCGATTCCCGCCATACCACCTTCGGCGGCAACGCTCAAAGCATCCATCACGATCTGCCGCGCGCCGTCGGGAAACGCCTCGAAAGCTTTTCGCGCAGGCGTGAGCCAGGATACCGGCCGCTTGATCTCATTCTTTTCTGCTCATTTCGGCTCGGAGGTTGGCAGATCTACCAACACACGTCAAGCGGGTTGCTGAACGCTTTCCCCTTGGCCAGACGGTCGGTTGGTGTCGACGGCCGGCTTAATGCCCAACTCAGACGCATGGGCCGAACGTTCAAGCCACTATGTAAGGATCGTTACGGGTATCCGTTGCTCGCTGGCAGTTACGCTTTGGAAGAGAACCGAGTGCTGCCTTATTGCCCAATCATCGGCATGATGGATGGAGGCTCGGCACAATCGACACGATTGCGCGCCGAATGCTAAGGTGGCGCATGCGGTGATCACTATCGACACCTGCCACCGTCACCTAATGAAAGGAAACACAATGAGTACCGACAAGACACGCATGATGCTGCAACTTCGCTCCCTGATCCGGCGCAGCGGCGAATTGGAGATCTCTCTGGCCAGTGTGCCGGTCCCGGACCCCGCGCCAGACGAGGTTGTCGTGCGGATTCAAGCCTCGCCCATCAACCCCTCTGACCTCGGACTGTTGCTCGGAGCTGCCGACATGAGTACGGCCAAGGTTTCCGGTACGGCTGCCAGTCCGATTGTGACGGCGAGTGTTCCAGACAGGTTAATCAAGAGCATGGCGGGCCGGCTGGACGAATCCATGCCAGTGGGCAACGAAGGCGCCGGTGTGGTTGTGGATGCGGGTTCCTCTCCCGCGGCGCAGGCACTGATGGGCAAGACGGTAGCCATCATAGGCGGGGCGATGTACTCGCAGTACCGTTGCATCAAAGCAGCACAGTGCCTGGTGCTGCCCGAAGGCACGACGCCGGCTGAGGGCGCCAGTTGCTTCGTCAACCCGCTCACCTCGCTTGGGATGGTCGAGACGATGCGGCGCGAGGGCCACAGCGCGCTGGTGCACACTGCAGCGGCTTCCAACCTGGGCCAGATGCTCAACAAGATTTGTATGAAGGACAAGATCAGCCTGGTGAATATCGTTCGCAAACAGGAGCAAGAGGACATTCTTCGCGCTCTTGGTGCGACCTATGTGTGCAACGCCAGTTCACCGACCTTCATGCAAGATCTGACCCAGGCGCTTGTGGCAACCGGCGCCACCATCGCCTTTGATGCCACGGGCGGTGGCAAGCTGGCCGGACAGATCCTGACCTGCATGGAAGCGGCGCTGAACCAGACTGCCAAGGAGTACAGCCGTTACGGTTCGACGACCCACAAGCAGGTCTACATCTACGGCCGCCTTGACACCAGTCCGACCGAGTTCATCAACAATTTCGGCATGGCCTGGGGAATGGGCGGATGGCTGTTATTTCCGTTCTTGCACAAGATCGGGTCCACAGCAGCGCAGAAGCTGCGCGAGCGTGTCGTGTCCGAGTTGAAGACGACTTTCGCGAGCAGCTACGCGAAAGAAGTCTCTTTGGCCGAGGCATTGCAACTGGATGCGATTGCGGTCTATGGCAAACGTACTACCGGTGAGAAGTACCTCATCAATCCCAATAAGGATATAGCTGCATAGCCCAAGCAACATGCCCGAATGCAACACTCGGCCCTATGCCAATTGAATCCATCCCTAAATTCACCGCACCTGCAGCCAAGCTATGGGAAGCCATTCCAGCTGACATGCGTAATTGTACTGTGTTATTTATTGCTATTTCCCCTGACGTAGGGTTTCCCGCACCA
>JBQMQE010000112.1:0-14155 GCA_052172655.1 Burkholderiales bacterium | reverse complement strand
CAGAGGCGACAACGATATCGAAACGCGTCAGGTGCGCCATCTCGATCAGCGTGGCGATGCCGCGTCCCTCCGCGCCTATTCGGCGCGCCCACGCGCCGTGATACTCGATTTCGCTAGACGCGTTGGAGCGGTTGCCGCACTTGTCCTTGAGGCGTTGAATGTGGATGCGGTTGCGGCTGCCGTCGGCAAGCGAGCGCGGCGCGAAGAAGCAGGTCACACCGGCGCCGGTGCGCGCAAGCGTCAGAAAACCGTCGCTCATCGGCGCCGAGCAGAACCACTTATGGCCTTCCAGCGCGTAAGCGCCATCGCTGAGTTCCGTGGCGCTGGTCTGGTTGCTGCGCAAATCGGAGCCGCCCTGCTTTTCGGTCATGGCCATGCCCACGGTCGCAGCGCGTTTTTGCGACAAATGCAGCGGCCTCGCGTCATAGGCGTCGGCAAGCAGCTTCGGTTCCCACTCGGCGGCGATCTCAGCATCGTTGCGTATCACCTGCACCGCGGCAAAGGTCATGGTGACCGGGCAGGAGGTGCCGTTCTCGGCTTGGTTCCACAGATAATTTAGCGCGGCGCGCGCGACAAAAGCGCCGCCGCGCCGCGCTTTCCAGGCGAGGGAATGCAGTCCGGCACCGAAGGCTAGCGCCATTAGTTCGTGATAGGCCGGATGATAATCGACGGTGTCGATGCGCTCGCCGAAACGGTCGTGCGTGCGCAATTGCGGCAAGTGGCGGTTGGCCTGGTCGGCGAGCAACTGCAGGCGCTCGCCGCCTATCAGTTCGCCCAGTGTGTGTGCCCGTTCCCCAATCCAGCCGCCGCCTTCGCGCTCCACCGCCGCGCGCAGTATCGGATCTTGCTGCCAGGCGTTGTAGCCGACGAGCAGGGGCGGTTGATTGCTTGTTTGCTCAACTGGTGCAGCGGCACGATCGTTCATGGCCGGTCTCCCGAAATCCTTTAAATGTCGTCGAACGCGCCGTGCCTGCCTTTACCCGAGGCAAAGCGCCCAGCGCCCTGAATCGCTTCAGCCAGAGTGCCGGCGCCATTTGCCCACTCCAGCGTCATCGCTGCGCGCACCGACAGGCCGTGCTGCATGTAGGCCGAATGCCGGTCGGCACGCACCGCGGCTTGCGGAAAACGTGCGATCTCCAGCGCCAGCGCCTCCGCAGCCTGGCGCGCCTGGCCGCGCGGCACCACGCGCTCGCACAAGCCGATACGATACGCCTCTGCGGCATCGACCTTGCGCCCGGTGAGAATGATGTCCATGGCGCGGCCCATGCCGACGATGCGCGGCAGGCGCACCGTGCCGCCGTCGATCAGCGGCACGCCCCAGCGGCGGCAGTAGACGCCGAAGAAGGCGTCTTCCTCCATGACACGCATGTCGCACCACAGCGCGAGTTCCATGCCGCCTGCCACGGCGGCGCCGGCGACGGCGCCGATCACCGGCTTGTCCAGCGCGAGGCGGGTAGGCCCCATGGGCCCGCGCGGAACCGGTGCGGCTCCCCGCGGGAAGTCCAGATTGAGTTCGCCGCGCACGTCCTTGTCCGCCAGCGAGGCGCCGTACTTCAGGTCCCAGCCGGCGCAGAATGTGCCGTGCGCACCGAAGAACACTGCGACCTTCGCCTGCGGGTCGCGGTTGAAGGCTTCGAACTCGGCAACCAGCGCGTCTGCGGTCGCCGGATCTACTGCATTACGCGCGTTCGGCCGCTCCATGATGATGGTGGTGACCGGACCGTTTTTCTCAGTATGAACGGACATGACCCTCCTTTTCTTGCTAGCCGCCGCGCCCACGCTAGGCGCTAGACGAACGCGCGCAACGCACCCTAAAACGAACGCGCCCAGGTCGCCCTAAACAAACGCGCTCAAAGCGCGTCGGGCGATATCCTCGCCCCATTCCTGCAAGAAGTGGCCGGCTTGCGCTTGCTCGTAAGGCGCCGGGCAGCCGCGGATCAACTTGCGCAGGGCACGCATCACCGGCGCGCCGAGCACCGGGTCCTTCATGCCGATCGCCATGAAAGTCTGCCCGTTCCATTGGATTTGCCACCAACTGCGCGCGCGGCGCGAGATTTCCGCCCCGTCGGCCTCGGGCGTGTCAGGCACCAGATTTGGAAACCGGCGCACGCCGGCCTTGTAGCTTGCGTCCGGGTAGGGCGCGGCATAGGCCTGGCACTCGGCCGCGGACAGATGCGGGCAACTGCGCGCCATGAGCTTTGCCACGTCCACGTCAGGGTTCTTGTTGCACCAGGCGCGCCATGCGACGAAGCCCTCGGTCAAAGGCAGATCGCCTGTGCCCAAGGCCGTGTTCATGATCAGCAGCCGGTTAAAACGCTGCGGCATGTCCATCGGCAGCGTCAGGCCCAGCAGGCCGCCCCAGTCCTGGCATACCAGGGTGATGTTGTCGAGGTTCAGGCGTTCGATAAAAGCGATGAGCGCATCGCGATGGCTGCCGAAGGTGTAGAAGGCTTCGTCGGCGGGCTTGTCCGATTTGCCGAAGCCGAACAGATCGGGCGCGACCATGCGCTCGCCGGCGGCGACTGACACCGGAATCATCTTTCGATACAGATAAGACCAGGTCGGTTGCCCGTGCAAGCACAACCAGGTATGCGCGGCATCGCGCTTGCCCTCGTCGAGATAGTGCAGGCGCAGGCCTTCGAATCCCGGCAGTTCCTCAACATAGTGCGGCGCGTAAGAATAGCCCGGCAGATCGAGAAAACGCTCGTCGGGAGTGCGCAGGACATGCATGGTGCGGTTCCGGTCGGACTGGTGTTTGGAAGTCTACCGCCATGACGAGGGAAAAGCAGCCGGTCCGTTGCAAAATGGTCTAAAATCTCGCCCTGTTTGCAACGCTACCCGCGAGATCAATGGCTACCAGAAAGAGCAAGCCGCGCCGGCGTTTCGTCGTGCGCAATTCCGGCATACATGGCAAAGGCGTGTTCGCCACTACCCGTATCCCGTCCGGCACCCGGCTGATCGAGTACAAGGGGGAGCGCCTGACCGAGGCGCAGGTGGACAAGCGCTATGCCAAAGACGACAACCCGCATACCTTTTTGTTCTCGCTCGATGATGGCATGGTGATCGACGCAACCATCGGCGGCAACAGCGCCCGCTGGATCAATCATAGCTGCGCACCCAACTGCGAGGCCGTGGACGACAAAGACCGCATTTACATCGAGACGCTGCGCGCGATCCGCCCGGGCGAGGAACTCAGCTACAACTACCGCATCGAGCTGGAGGAAAGGCATACACCCGCGCTAAAGCGCTTGTACCAATGCCGTTGCGGTGCGCGCCGCTGCAAGGGCACCATTCTTAACGTCAAGAAGAAGTAATAGCAACGCTTTGGGCGATCGCGCGCAGCAACTTCGCGGCCAGGTTTGCTTCAGCGCCGCTTGCTGAGAATTTGTTCCAGCGTCGCCTGCGCGGCCGGCAGGCTGGCGCCTCCAAGACTTACCGCCTTGCGCGCGGTATCCAGCGCCTGTTCCAACTTGCCCTGATCGGCGAGCGTTTGCGCCAGGTTGTTGAACGCGGCGGCTGCCGGAGGATGCAGGGCGGAGGCGCCGCGGAACGCCGCTTCCGCCTCTGCCGTGCGGCCCAGCGCGTAGGCAGTATTGCCCAAGCCCATCAAGCCGATGAGATTGGCCGGCCAGCGTTGCAGCAAGGCTGCATAGGCCCGATGCGCTTCGGCGACGCGGCCGGTTTGTTCCAGAGCCGCGGCGGCGGCAGCGTACCTTGCTTCGCTCGCGCTCGCCGGTAGGCGCCCGGGGGCCAGCGCGACCATGGCCCAGCGTCCGCTGTCGATCCACATAAACTCGAACAGTCCGAACGACATGGCGCGGCGCGCCCTCGCGCCCGAATGCAACAGAATTTCGTTTTTCCCCAGGTCATAGCCTACGACCACGGCGTAATGCCAGTAGGGACGCAAAGCAAACAATCCCTGGTTCTGCAGCACGATCACCGCATTGCCGGCGGCCACTTCGGCGAGCACATCTTTCAGCTCGGGCGCGAGCACGTAGGCGAGAAGTCCGTGGCGCCGCGCGCCGGCGAGCATCTCCACCTGCAGGCTGCCCTCGCGCGCCGGAATGTACACCTCTTCGGCGAGCGCGGCTGGGCTCACGCTTGCGCCGGCCGCGTTCAGGACCATGGCAAGCGCCGCCGGACCGCATTGGTAGTCTTCCTGCGCAATGAACGGTACCGCATCGAGTTCCACCCGCAGCGGCAGGCCGGCGCCGCCCGCGCGGCGCAGTACCTCACTCTGCGGCAGGCTGACGCAGCCGCTCAAAACGCACAGCACAATGACAAAGCCCGCGATCAGGCGGGCTTTGTCTGAAAATCCAAGCGAGGTCGCGCTCACCTGACCCAGAAGTACCAGATCAGCTCGACCACGATCAGTCCGGCACCCACCGCCCAAAAGCTGATCCCGCCTGCAGGTAGCTTATCGATTCGGCCGGCGATGCTTGCCACTTCCGCGTCGGTCATGGCGTTGACGCGCGCTTGCGCCGCGGCCGGGCTGACGCCCAGGCCCTGCAGCCGATTGGCTACCTCGCCGCGGGCCATGAAATCGCGCACTTTGTCGCGCGCGCCCACGGCCTGCGCCGCGGCTATCTGATCGGTGCCGATCATGCCGGCGTAAGTACTGAAGGAAAACGCGCCCATGCAAATGATCAACATGCGGCAGATATGGCGGATCAAAGCGTTTTTCATCGTATGCCCCTTTCATTGGATCGCCGAAAAGACTGCGTGGTGGATCTCATTTGGAAGCAGGGTGTGCGCGTCCAAGCGGCAATTTAGACCTTGCGCGCGCGCCGCGTCAAGCTCAGTTCCGGGATGGGTATTTTCCGATGCTCGGACTTTGCGATGCCGGGGAGAACTCCTATATCATAGGCAAGCTCCTGGCGCCCCGGCCGGGGCGGGCGTGGTTACCACACCCGTTGAATGTAAGCCGGACCTGCACCAGATACCCTGAATCCGGCGAAAAAGGTCAATCACATGGCACAGCCGCAAAACGAAATTGTCACCCTGGGCGGCGGCTGCTTCTGGTGTCTGGAAGCGGTGTACGACGACCTGAAGGGGGTGGCGTCGGTAGAGTCGGGCTACATGGGCGGGGAATTGAAGGATCCCAGTTACGCCAACGTGTGCAGCGGCAGCAGCGGCCACGCCGAGGTGGTGCAGATCACATTCGACCCGGCCGTGGTTACTTTGCGCGAGATTCTTGAGGTGTTCTTCGTCATCCACGACCCGACCACGCGCAACTCCCAGGGCAACGACTACGGACCGCAGTACCGCTCGGCGATTTTCTATCACTCGCCGCAGCAGAAGGCGACGGCCGAGGAGGTGATCGCCAAGCTCGAGGCCGACGGCTTATGGGACAAACCCATCGTCACCGAGGTCACGGCCGCAAGCACGTTCTACATCGCCGAGCGCGAGCATCAGGAGTACTACCAGCGCAATCCCTACCAGCCGTATTGCATGATGGTAGTGCAGCCCAAGGTGGCCAAGTTCCGCAAGCATTTCATCGGCAAGCTGAAGAAATAGGGATTGATTACCCGATGAAGGGATACCTCACCTGATACTCCGCTAAATCGGGGGCTGTTTCGAAAATCATGCAACGGACTTCGAGCATTGCCGCCGTCGCTCAGGCCGGGCCGCGCGGCGGCTGGCTCTGCGCCTTCTGCGCGATCACGGTGGTGAACTCCTTGCGCGTGCCTTCGGGCGCCGGGAAGGAGTCGCGCCGGGCCACGAGCAGGGTCCACCCGGCGAAGGCCTGCTCCAACTCGTTTGCACCGAACAGATAATATTCGCCGGGCCTGAACATCCCCAGGTAGGTCGTGCCTTCGACGAGCACGTTGACGATCGCCCGCCCGCCGGGTCGGACCCGCTCGCCGAATTGCCGCAACAGCGCGAGTGCGCGCTCCTTCCTGAAAAACATCAGCAGGCCGATGGCGACGACGGTGTCGTAATCCTGCTCGATACGAAACGAACCCAAGTCGGCTTGCAGCGCTTCCAGCCGCAGTTGCTCCCGCAGGGCGGCCGCGCGCAGGTGCTCGACGGCGGTCGCGCTGGTATCGACGGCGGTAACCGTGCAGCCGCGCCGCGCCGCCTCCAGGCTGAGGTTGCCCAGGCCGCAGCCCAGGTCGAGCACGCTGCCCGCGAGGTGGGGCAGCGCCAGTTGCTCGAACGGATTCAGCGCGAAATCGGCCTCCCGTACCTGGCGCTGGAACTGCTGCTCAAAAAAATCGACTGGGTCGGGAGTGGTCATGGGCCGATTGGGAAAGCCAACGCTGCCCTCTTATGCGGATGCGCGGCTCAGTCCCGAAATTTCGCCGCGCGCTTTTCGCTGCCTGCGGCGAGCGCTTCGTCGAGGTCGGTGGACAAGAGCATCGCGGCGTTCCAGGTGGCGACGTAGTTCAGGCCGTCGGCGACCGTATGGTCGCGCGCATAGGTGATCATTTCCTTGCATCCGCGCAAGGCGAGCGGCGGCTTCGCCGCGATCACCGCGGCGAGTTCACGCATGGCCGCCGTCAGCGCTTCCCGGTCCGCATAGCAATGATTGACCAGGCGCAGCTCCTTCGCTTCGGCGCCGCTGATTCTGCGCCCGGTGTAGGCGAGTTCGCGCGCCGCGCCTTCGCCGATGAGCTGCGGCAGGCGCTGCAGCGTGCCGACGTCGGCGGTCAGGCCGACATCGATTTCCTTCACCGAGAACAACGCGTCGGCCGAGCAATAGCGCAGGTCGCAGGCGCAGATGAGGTCGATGCCGCCGCCGACGCAGGCGCCATGGATCGCCGCGATCACCGGCTTGCGGCAGCGCTCGATGGAACTGAGCGTATCCTGCATGTCGAGTATCAGGCGCCGCAGTTTCTCGCGCGAACGGCCGTCGCAATCGTCGCGGATCTGCGAGCGCATCCCGGCAAGCAGGGCGAGGTCGATGCCGGAGGTGAAATGCTTGCCGGCGCCGGAAATCACGCCGACGCGCGCTTGCGGCGTCTCGTCGAGCCAGCACATCGCCTTGCGCAGCTCGCTCCACATGGCGAGTTCCATTGCGTTGGCGCGCTCGGGCCGGTTGAGTTCGATGCTCGCGACCTGTCCGGCCAGCGCGACCTTTAGCGTCTTGAACTCCATGTGCAGCCTCCCGTTTCTGCCGAATCTAGGCGGCCTTGACCGAGGGCAGACCGGCGAGCGCCATCGCCAGCTCGGCTTCGTCGTACTCGAGGTCCTGCAGCTTGCCGCCGAAGTAGTCGATATAGGCCTGCATGTCGAAATGGCCGTGGCCGCAGAGATTGAACAGGATGGTGCGCGACTTGCCTTCGGCCTTGCATTTCAGCGCTTCCTCGATCGCCCCCTTCACTGCATGGTTCGCCTCCGGCGCCGGCAGTATGCCCTCGGCGCGCGCGAACATCACGCCCGCGTCGAAACACGTGGTCTGATGATAGGCGACCGCCTCGATCAACCCGAGCTGCTTGATATGGCTCACCAGCGGCGCCATGCCGTGGTATCTCAGGCCGCCGGCGTGGAACCCGGGCGGAATGAAGGTCGAGCCCAGGGTATGCATTTTGGTGAGCGGCGTCAGATGCGCGGTGTCGCCGAAATCGTAGGCGTACTCGCCGCGCGTGAGGCTGGGGCAGGCCGCCGGTTCGACCGCGACGATGCGCAGCTTCTTGCCGCCGCGCAATTGCGCGCCGAGGAAGGGGAACACGATGCCGGCGAAGTTCGAGCCGCCGCCGGTGCAGCCGACGATCACATCCGGGTAGTCGCCGGCCATGTCCATCTGCGCCATCGCTTCCTGGCCGACCACCGTCTGGTGCAGCAGCACGTGGTTCAGCACCGAGCCGAGCGCGTACTTGGTGTCGTCGCGCTGCGCCGCAATTTCGACCGCCTCGGAAATGGCGATGCCCAGGCTCCCGGGATGGTCGGCGCGCTGCGCGAGGATGGTACGGCCCGCCTGCGTTTCGTTCGAAGGCGAGGGAGTGCAGCTCGCGCCGTAGGTTTCCATCAGCGCGCGGCGGTAGGGTTTCTGGTCATAGGATACGCGCACCATGAACACCTTGACCTCCAGCCCGAACAGCGCGCCGGCGAAGGCGAGCGCCGAGCCCCACTGGCCGGCGCCGGTCTCGGTGACCAGCCGCTTCATCCCGGCCTGTTTGTTGTAGAAGGCCTGCGCCACCGCGGTGTTGGGCTTGTGGCTGCCGGCCGGGCTCACGCCCTCGTACTTGTAGTAGATCTTCGCCGGCGTCTGCAGCACCTGCTCCAGGCGCCGCGCGCGATAGAGCGGCGATGGGCGCCACTGGCGATACACGTCGCGCACCGGTTCGGGGATCGGGACTTCGCGCTCGGTGGAGACCTCCTGCATGATCAGGTCCATCGGAAACAGCGGCGCCAGATCATCAGGTCCCACCGGCTGCAGCGTGCCCGGATGCAGCACCGGCGGCGCCGGCACCGGCAGGTCGGCGGCGAGGTTGTACCAGTACTTCGGGATGCGCGACTCGTCGAGCAGGTATTTCACGGTTTCAGACATGGCTCCTCCTTGTTGAAAATCTCACGGGGCTCAGGGCGCGAGGCGCTCAATTTTCCAGCCGTCGGCCTGCTTCGTATAAAGCAGCCGGTCGTGCAGACGGTTTCGGCGGCCCTGCCAGAACTCGATCGCCTCGGGCAGCACGCGGTAGCCCCCCCAGTGCAGCGGCCGCGGCGGATGCTTGCCGTAGCGTAGCACGATTGCAGCCACCTTCGTCGCCAGCGTCAGGCGGTTGGGCAGCACCATGCTCTGCGGCGAAGCCCAGGCGCCGAGGCGGCTGCCCAGAGGGCGGGTCTCGAAATACGCGTCCGATTCCTCGGCCGATACCTTTTCGATGGGGCCTTCGATGCGCACCTGGCGCTCCAGTGCCGCCCAGAGGAACACCAGGCTGGCATGGGGATTTTCAGCGAGTTCACGCGCCTTGCGGCTTTGGTAGTTGGTGTAGAAGACGAAACCGCCCGCGTCCACGCCCTTGAGCAGGACGGCGCGCGCCGAGGGCCGCCCGGTCGCCGTCGCGGTGGCCAGCGTCATCGCGTTGGGCAGCGGCAGCTCGGCGTGCAGCGCATCGTGAAACCAGCGATCGAATTGCTTGAACGGGTCGGCGTCGGCGTCTTTTTCGACGAGGCCGGCGCGCATGTATTCCTGGCGTATGTCGGCGATGCGCATGAAGCGGAACGGGTCCGGGGCGATGCTGGTGCGCCATTTTACCCTGCCGTGCCGTGCTGCGCCGGCATCGGCCCAATGTAGAATGCGCCTGTCGCAGCGTTCTCCGGACTCCATGCCCCAGGTCATCGATTACGAGCACGGCATCAGCGCCATCGATTCCGGCTACTACCGGCCCATGCTCGATGCCATCCATCTGCTGGTCGAGGGCGACCGCGCCGCCATCGTCGACACTGGCACCAACCACTCGGTGCCGCTGGTGCTCGAGGCGCTGCGGGAGAAGGGCTTGCGGCCGGAGCAGGTGGACTACGTAATCCTTACCCATATCCACCTCGATCACGCCGGCGGAGCGGGGCTGTTCATGCGCGAGTTTCCCAACGCCACGCTTACCGTGCATCCGCGCGGCGCGCGCCACATGGCCGATCCCGGCAGGCTCATCGTCGGCACCGTTGCCGTCTATGGCGAAGAGGCTACGCGGCGCTTGTACGGCGACATCCTGCCGGTGCCGGCCGAGCGCATCCTGCAGACGCCGCACGCGTCCTCGATTCGCCTCGCCGGGCGCGAGCTGCAGTTTCTGGACACGCCGGGCCACGCGCGCCACCACGTCGCGATCCTCGACACCCGATCCGGGCATGTTTTCGCGGGCGACGCGTTCGGCCTGTCCTACCGTGAAATGGACCAGGACGGCAGGCAGTTCATCGTCCCGACTTCCAGCCCGGCGCAGTTCGATCCCGCGCCCTACCATCGCTCTATCGACCTCATCATGCGACTCAAGCCTGAAGCGGTATACGTCACCCACTACAGCCAGATCCGCGATGTGCAGGTGAAGGGCGAGGTACTGCACCGTCTGGTGGACGCGCATGCCGAACTCGCTTTGCGCGAGAAGCATGCCGGCGCGGCGCGGCCGCAGCGCTTGCGCGAGGGGGTGAAGCGCATTTTCCTCGAAGAAGCGCGGCGCTGGGGTTCACGCCTGCCGGATGCGCGCATTCTCGATATCTACTCCAACGATGTCGAACTCAACACTCAGGGACTGGGCTTCTGGCTCGATTCGCTCCAGCCGTAGGGCGCAATGGGGCAGCGTCCCGCTCCCTGCGACACGGGGTGCGCGACTTAAGTCGCCATGTTCAGGCGGGTGCGCGCGAGCGGTTGACGAAATAGGCGCCCGCGCCGAGCAGCGCAGCCACGGCCCAGAATACCGGCACCATGCCGAGCGCTGCACCTAGCGCGCCGAACGCCAGCGGCAATGCCGTGGCGCTTGCATTCATCACCGTCGTGCGCACCCCCAGCGCCTCGCCCTGGCGCCCCGGCGGCGAAGTGTTGTAGAGCAGTGACATGACCATGGGCTGGGAGCAGCCCAGTCCTATGCCGAGTGCGCAGGACAGCGCCATCAGCAGCGGCACGCTGGTAAACAGCGGAAACAGGCAATAGGAGGCGGCCGAGATCAGCAGCGCGGCGGTGATGACTTGCCAAGGCCGGACGCGCCGGATCAACAGCGGCAGCAGCAGGCGCACGGCGAAGGTGGAGATGGCGAATGTGCTCATGATGCCGCCTATGGTCGAAGCCGATAGGTTGATGCGCGAGCCGTAAATCGGGATGACGAAGGCGTACAGATCCCAGGCCATGTTCAGCAGCCCGCTGGCGATGAATACGCGGCGCAGAGCGCGGCTGCGCAACAGGTCCATCAAGCGGCGCTCGCCGCCATCGGCCTTGCGCTCTTTCGCCTGCGGCAGCGCCGGCCGGTTCAGCCAGAGCAGGAGCATAGGCGTAAGCGGGAACAGGAACAACAGCAGGAAGGTGCGCACGTGCCCGATCGAGTCGATGGCGAAGCCGGTCACGATCGGTCCGAGCGAGCCCGAAACGGAAAAGCCCAGCGCCAGCCAGCTGAAATTGGCGGCACGGTCCTCGTCGCGGCCGAGCGCGCCCACCACCTGGCTGACCGCGACGTGGAACATCATGAAGCCGGTGCCAATCAGCATGCTCGCGGCATACAGCGTTTCCAGGCGCGGCCAGACGAAAGGCAGCAGCGTGCCCAGGGCCACCGCCACGCTCGCGCCGAACAAGGGCCAGCGCGCGCCGCTGCGGTCGACCAGGCGGCCTGCGCTTACCGCGAACAGCATGGGCAGCAGCGCATAGGAGGATATCAGTACCCCCACGGTGAAGGTCGAGGCGTGCAGGTGGATCGCATACAGCGAAACCAGCATGCGGCTGCCGTTAAACGCGGCGTGCACGAGGATGGTCAGCGCGACCAGTTGCCACAGGCGCATGTCAGTCCGCCGCCGGCCTGGATTTTTGCATGGACGTATTCTAAAGCCCGAGCGGGCTTTCAGGGTCGCGTAGCGCGGCGAGTACGGCGCAATGCGGCTTCGCCTATTGCGCCCTACGCCCTCGCCCGGCGCTTGCCCAGCTCCAGCACCATTGCCGTGGCGATGACGATAAGCGCGCCACCGGCGAGCGTGCTCAGCCCTACCGCTTCGCCAAGGAACAGCGCGCCCCAGAGCGTGCCGAACACAGGGATCAGGAAAGTCACGGTGAAGGTTCGCGTCGGCCCGATGTCGGCGATCAGGCGGAAATAGATCAGGTAGGCTGCGGCGCTGCACACAAGCGAAATCCCGAGCACGGCGACCGTCACCTGCCAGGTGAAGGCGGCGGCCGGCGGCGGCGCCGGCAGGAAGGGCATGACGACGAGGCTGGCGGCGAGCAGGCTGCCCACGGTCAGCGCGCGCGGGGGGAGTTTCCCCGCGCGCTTTTTCACGTACACCCCCGCCAGGGCGTAGCAGGCAGTGGCGCTGATGCAGGCGAGCACCGCCAGCAGAACTTCGGCGCTCACCGCGATCGGGCCGAAGCCGACCAGCAGCGCCACCCCGAACATGCCCAGCGCCAGGCCGAGGACTTTGCGCCAGGAGAGTCTTTCTCCCAGCCAGATCGCGCCGCAGATGGCGGCGAACCAGGGCGCTGCGGCGTTGAGTATGGCCATGTAGGAGGCGCCGATGTATTTGCCCGACCAGGCGTACAGCGCCCAGGGCAGCGCGGTGTTGAGCACGCCCAGCACCAGATAGGGCCGCCAGTTCTGGCGCGGCTTCAGTTCGTAGCCGGCGGCGCGCGCATAGATCAGCATCGCGACTGCGGCGATGCCCACGCGCAGCTCGGTCAGCCATAGCGGTCCGATCGCGCCCACCGCCATGCGCACGAACAGGAAGGAGCCGCCCCAGATCGCGGCAAGCAGGATGAGGCGGGTGAGGTCGGCCGGGCGCATGTTCTCATCGCCCTCTTTAGGAGAGGGCAAGGCTGGGGGGCGGGAAGTAAAGCGCGCACTTTACAGGCGATGGCGGCGGCACGCCACCCGCTTGTTGCGCCGTGGCGGCGCCGGGATTACGCTCGCGCATGCCTGCCGATACGCTTCCCGCATTCCTTGCCGCCGCGCCGGGCGTGCTGCTTGACCGCGACCGTCCTTTGGCATATGCGGCGCTCGCCGACGCGAGCGCGCGCCTCGCAGGGGCGTTGCGGGAACTGGGCGTGCGCCGCGGCGACCGCGTCGCCTTGTGGCTGCCCAACGTGCCGGCCTGGCTGGCGCTGTTTTTCGCCTGCGCCCGTCTGGGCGCCATTGCGGTATCGGTCAACACCCGCTTCAAAAGCCACGAAGTCGCCGACATCGTCGCGCGCTCGCGCGCGAAGCTGCTCTGTTTCTGGCCGGGGTTTCGTCAGATCGATTTCAGCGGCGCGCTCACCGGCTGCGATCCGGCGGCGCTGTTCACGCTCGATGCGCTGCTGGTGTATGAAGAAGACGGCGCCGCGCCGGCCGAGATTGTCGGCAAGCCCGCGCACCGCTATCGCAAGCTGATCGAGGGCGCGCCGCTCGCGGACGACGCCTCGCGTGCCGACGCGGGCTGCGTCATGTTCACTACGTCGGGCACCACCAAGGCGCCCAAGTTCGTGCTGCACGACCAGCAGACGCTGATACGCCACGCCCGCGACGTCGCGGCGGACTTCGGCTACAGCGCGCCGCAGGCAGAAAATTCTGCTGACCGCGCCGCTGTGCGGCGTGTTCGGCTTCTGTAATGCCATGGCTGCGATTGCGGCCGGGCGTCCGCTGGTGATGTACCCGGGTTTCGATGCGCAGCAAGCGGCGCGCGCGGTGCAGCGGCACGCCATCACCCATACTCATGCCACCGACGAGATGATTCACCAGATGCTGGCCGCGGCGAGCGAGCCGCAGCCGTTTCCGAGCGTGCGGTTCTTCGGTTACGCAGCATTCTCACCTGCGCTCGCCGATCTGCCCGCGCGTGCCGAAGCGCGCGGCCTGAGACTCGTCGGACTGTTCGGCATGAGCGAAGTGCAGGCGCTGATGGCGCGGCAAAGCGAATCGGCGCCGCTGCCCGAGCGCGCGCTGGCCGGCGGCAGGCCGGTCGCGGCCGACGCGGGGGTGCGCACGCGCGACCCGGACAGCGGCGAGGTGCTGGCGCACGGCACAGCGGGCGAACTGGAATTCCTGGTGCCCAGCCGCATGGTGGGTTATTACGAGAACGAGAAGGCGAACCGCGCGGCGTTTACCGATGACGGCTGGTTCAGGAGCAGCGATCTGGGCTATACCACTGCCGACGGAAGATTCGTGTTCATTGCGCGCCTGGGTGATGCATTGCGACTGTCCGGCTTCTTGGTGAGCGCGGCCGAGATCGAAGACGTGCTGCAGCAGCATGCTTCGGTGCAAGTGGCGCAGGTGGTGGGGGTGGACACGCCCGCCGGAGTGAAGCCCGTGGCCTTCGTCATCCCTGATCCGGGCGCAGACTTCGATGAACAGGTGTTGATCGCGCATTGCGCCGCGCGCATCGCAAAATTCAAGGTGCCGCTGCGCGTGTGCGCACTCGAAGCCTTTCCGGTCACGCCCGGGGCCAACGCGACCAAGATCCAGAAGGCAAAGCTGCGCGAGCTGGCGCAGGAGCTGATGCGCGGCAGCTAGACGCCGGGAGGGATTTCAAACGCAAGCCTAGTCGAACACCGTCTGCG
>JBQMQE010000111.1:2040-14279 GCA_052172655.1 Burkholderiales bacterium | reverse complement strand
ATCTTCTTGCAGTCGTCCAGCGTCAGGCAGGGTTTACTCTTCACGCGTACTTTGCCGTCATTGCATCGCGCACCTGCTGCAGCGCGCTCGGGTCCTCGATGGTGGTGAGATCACCCGGGTCGCGCCCTTCGCAGATCGCCTGGATCGAGCGCCGCAGTACCTTGCCCGAACGGGTCTTGGGCAGCAGCGTCACGAAATGCACCCGCGCCGGCCGGCCGATGGCGCCTAACTGCTGGTCCACCGTCTTCATGACGTCGCCCTCCAGTTTCATTCGCTCTTCACTGGACGCGATCTGGCTCGGGTCCTTCAGCACGGCAAACGCCACCGGCACCTGCCCCTTCAGTTGGTCGGCCACGCCGATCACCGCGACCTCGGCGATCGCCGCGTGCGAACTGATCGCCTCCTCGATCTCGCGCGTTCCCAGGCGGTGCCCGGCGACGTTGATCACGTCGTCGGTGCGGCCGAGGATAAAGTAATAGCCGTCCTTGTCGCATATGCCCCAGTCGAACGTCGAATACACCAGCTTGCCGGGAATGGTTTCGAAGTAAGTCTTGACGAAGCGCTCGTCATCGCCCCACACCGTGCTCATGCAGCCTGGCGGCAGCGGCGGCACGACGACCACCACCCCCTTCTCTGCGGTACCGACTTCCTCCCCGGTGGACTCGTGCAGCAGTTTCAGATTGTAGCCATAGGCGGGAAAGGAAGGGCTGCCGTACTTGATCGGCGTTTGCTCCACGCCCGGCACCGAGGTCAGCAGCGGCCAACCGGTTTCGGTCTGCCAGTAATGATCGATCACGGGCCGGCCCAGGCCCTCGGTGATCCAGCGGTGGCTCGGTTCGTCCAGCGGCTCGCCTGCGAGGAACAAGTAGCGCAGCGAAGACAGGTCGTATTTCTTCAGATAGGCCTGATCCTGTTTTTTCAGCACCCGGATTGCCGTGGGCGCGCTGAACATGACCGTGACTTTGTACTTTTCCACGATCTGCCACAGGATGCCGGCATCGGGGCGCACCGGCGTGCCCTCGTACATGATCGTCGCCATGCCGGCGAGCAGCGGCCCGTAGATAATGTAGGAATGGCCGACGACCCAGCCGATGTCCGAAGTGGAAAAATAGGTCTCGCCGGCGTTGCCGCAATAGATGTGTTTCATCGACGCGGCGAGCGCCACCGCGTGGCCGCCGACGTCGCGCTGCACCCCCTTGGGCTTGCCGGTGGTGCCCGAGGTATAGAGGATGTAGGAGGGCTCGTTCGACTCCAGCCAGACGCAGGGTACTTGCGCGTTCATGTGCTTGGCGCGCAACTCGGCCCAGTCGAGGTCGCGCCCGGCGACGCACGCCATGCCCGGGTCGAGACCGCGGTTGACCATAATCACGTTCGCCGGAGGAGATTTGCATAGGCGTATTGCCTCGTCCAGCAACGGTTTGTACGGCACGACCTTACCCGCGCGCGAACCGGCATCGGCACTGATGACGAGCTTGGGACTGGCGTCGTCGATGCGGCTGGCGAGACTGTGCGATGCAAAACCGCCGAACACCACCGAGTGTATGGCGCCGATGCGCGCGCAGGCGAGGATCGCAAAACAGGCCTCGGCGATCATCGGCATGTAGATCAGCACGCGATCGCCCTTGCCCACGCCCACGCCTTGCATCATCGCCGCGCAACGATTGACCTCGGCATGCAGTTCTCTGAAGCTGTAGGTCTTCTCGGTATCGGTTTCGGTGGAGACGAAAATCAGCGCATTCTGATCGGGCCGGTCCTTCAGGTGGCGGTCGATCGCGTTGTGGCAAAGATTGGTCTCGCCGCCGACGAACCATTTGGCGAACGGCGGCCGGCTGTAATCCAGCACCTTGCCAAAGGGCTTGTGCCAGTGGATCAGCCCGGCCTGCTCGCCCCAGAACCCTTCCGGATCGCTGATCGAACGCCGATGGAATTCCTTGTAAGTGGTCATCCCCTCCTCCCCTTGCTCTTGCATCCTGTAATTGTTAAGCGGCCAAATCCACCACGATGCGCCCTTTGGCCTTGCCTTTAATGAAGTCGTCGAACACCCCCGGCAACTGCTCGAAGGCGATGGTGCGCGTCATGCCGGCGAGGTGCCTGGGCTTCATGTCGGTGGCCAGGTGCGCCCACACCTGCTGGCGCAAGGCCATGGGCGTATTGCCCGAATCGATGCCGAGCAGGCAGGCCCCGCGCAGGATGAACGGCAGCACCGTGGTGTTGAGCGTGGGACTCGCCGCGAGGCCGATGCTGGCGATGGTGCCGCCCTGGGCCATGGTGCTCGCGATCCAGGCGAGGACGTCGCCGCCGAGGTTGTCCACCGCGCCCGCCCACAGCGCCTTGTCCAGCGGCCGGATCTTGGCCAGATCCAGGCTCTGTCGCAGCTTCACCTCCTTCGCGCCCAGGCCCTTGAGGTAATCGGTTTCGGCCTCCTTGCCGGTCAGCGCCACCACCTGATAGCCCAGGCCGGCGAGGATATCGACCGCGATCGAGCCGACACCGCCGCTCGCGCCGGAGACGATCACCGGCCCGTTCGCCGGCGCGAGGCCGTTGGCTTGCATGCGCACCACGCCCAGCGCAGCGGTATAGCCCGCCGTGCCCAGTGCCATGGACTCGAACAGGTTCAGCCCGCGCGGCATGGGCACCACCCAGTCGGCCGGCACGCGCGCATATTCGGCGTAACCACCGTGGTGCGCCACGCCGATGTCGTAGCTGGTCGCTATCACCGCATCGCCTTTGCGAAAGCGCGCGTCGCCGGACTCGACTACGGTGCCCGACAAGTCGATGCCGCCGACGCAGGGGTAGCGGCGGATGACCTTGCCCGCGCCGGTGGCGGCCAATGCGTCCTTGTAGTTGACCCCCGAGTACGCGACGCGTATTACCACCTCGCCCGGGTCGAGCTCATCGCGCGTCATGTCGACGAATCCGGCGACGGTTTTCTTGTCCACTTCGTTGATGCGGAATGCCTTGAACTTTTCCATGCTGTTGCGCCTTTCCATTTAAATGTGTTGAATGTCAACCGGGGGTTCAGGCCGACGGAACTTACATATGCAGCGCGCGCTTGTCCACCGCCAGCGCCGCCTCGCGCACCACTTCGGACAAGGAAGGATGCGCGTGGCAGATGCGTGCGATGTCCTCGGCGCTGGCGCCGAATTCCAGCGCCATCACCGCTTCGGCGATCATCTCCGAAGCGTGGGATCCGATGATATGGATGCCGAGGACGCGATCGGTCTTGGCGTCGGCGAGAATTTTCACGAAACCCGCGGTCTCGTCCTGGCCCAGGGCGCGGCCGTTGTGCGAAAACGGCACCTGGCCGGCGCGGTAGGCGACGCCTTCGGCCTTCAGTTGCTGCTCGGCCTTGCCCACCCAGGCGATTTCCGGCGCCGTGTAGATCACCCACGGTATGGTGTCCAGATTGACCTGACCGGCCTGGCCGGCGATGCGCTCGGCCACCATCACCCCCTCGTCCATGCCCTTGTGCGCAAGCATCGGGCCGCGCACCACGTCGCCGACCGCGTATACGTTGGGCAGGCTGGTGCGGCAATGCTCATCCACCTCGATCAAGCCGTGCTCGTCGATCTTCAGCCCGACTGTCTCGGCGCCCAGATTGTGCGTATTGGGCACGCGCCCGACCGACACCACCAGTTTGTTGCAGTCCAAAGCCTGCTTGCCTTCCGCGGTTTCGTACTCCACCGTCACGCCGCGCTTGCCGCGGCTCACCTTTCCGATTTTCACGCCGAGTTTGATCTCCAGTCCCTGCTCCTTGACGAATACCTTCCACGCTTCCTTGGCCACCGCGTCGTCCGCGGCACCGAGAAAACTGGGCAAGGCCTCGAGCACGGTGACTTTTGCGCCCAGCCGCCGCCACACGCTGCCCAGTTCCAGCCCGATCACGCCGGCGCCGATGACGCCGAGCTTTTCCGGCACGGCGTTGAAAGCGAGCGCGCCGATGTTGTCGCAGATGGTCTCGTTGTCCACCTCCAGCCCGGGCAAATGGCGCGCGGTGGAGCCGGTGGCGATAACCACGTGGTTCGCCTCTACGGTCTCGGGTGATCCGCCGTCCGTGACCTCGATCATGTACTTCTCGCCGCCGCCGGCGAACTTGCCGTGGCCCTTGAGCCAGGTGATCTTGTTCTTCTTGAACAGCATCTCTATGCCGCCGGTAAGCTGGGATACGATCTTGTCCTTGCGCGCCTGCATTTTGGCGACGTCGATTTTCGCTCCGGTGACGGAAATGCCGTGATTGCCGAACTTGTAGGCCACGCGCTCGTAGTTTTCCGAGGATTCGAGCAGCGCCTTTGACGGAATACAGCCTACGTTCAGACAAGTGCCGCCGAGTTTGGCTTCGCCCTTGTCGTTCTTCCATTCGTCGATTACCGCGGTGGAAAAACCGAGCTGGGCGCAGCGGATGGCGGCGATATAGCCGGCCGGGCCGGCGCCGATGACTGCGACTTCGAACGATTTCAGCATGATAGTGACTCTGGGTTAACTACGGGGGTTGCCATCCACTCAATCGGTTCCGCCCGCTCCTGCCATCCTTGGCGGACCGAGGATCTCTACAGCTCGAGCAGCAGACGCATCGGGTCTTCCAGCGCGTCCTTCATCGCCACCAGCGACAGCACCGCTTCGCGGCCGTCGATGATGCGGTGGTCGTAGGACAGGGCGAAATAGTTCATCGGCCGGATCACGATCTGTCCGTGCTCGACCACCGCCCGCTCCTTGGTCGCGTGAATGCCGAGAATGGCCGACTGCGGCGGGTTGATGATGGGCGTGGACAGCATCGAGCCGAACACGCCGCCGTTCGAAATGGAGAACGTGCCGCCGGTGAGTTCTTCCATGGAGAGCTTGCCCTCGCCGGCGCGCTTGCCCAGATCGGCGATGGTCTTCTCGATCTGCGCGAAACTCATCTGGTCGGCGTCGCGCAGCACCGGCACCACCAGACCGCGCGGGCTGCCCACCGCTACGCCGATGTCGAAATAGCCGTGATAGACGATTTCGTTGCCGTCGACGGAGGCGTTAACCAACGGGTATTTCTTCAGCGCGTACACCGCCGCCTTGACGAAAAAGGACATGAATCCGAGCTTGACGCCGTGTTCTTTCTCGAACTTGTCCTTGTGCTTCGCGCGCAGATCCATTACCGGCTGCATGTTGACTTCGTTGAAGGTGGTGAGGATCGCGGCGCTGGCCTGGGACTGCAGCAGGCGCTCGGCCACGCGTGCGCGCAGACGCGACATCGGCACGCGCTGCTCCGGCCGGTCGGTGAGCAGCTTGTCCACGTTGATCGGCGCCGGCACCGCGGGCAGCGCCGGTCTGGCGGCCGCTGGCGCCGCCGCCGCAGACACCGCGGCGGGCCGTGGCGCTGCGCCACCTTCCATGTGAGCGACGACATCAGCCTTGGTCACGCGGCCGTCGCGGCCGCTGCCGGCGATGGACTTGGCATCGAGCTTGTGATCCTCGACCATCTTGCGCGCCGCCGGCATCAGGTTGCTCTGTTGCGCGAGCTGTTTTGCCGCTTGTTCCACTGGAGGCGCGGGCCGCTCGGCCGCTTTGGCCACGGCCGCGGCAGAGTCCGCCGCGGTATCGATCACGGCGATGACCTCGCCCGATACGACGGTGCCGCCATCGGCCTTGACGATCTGGGTGATGACCCCGCCCGCAGGCGCCGGAAGCTCCAGCACCACCTTGTCGGTCTCGACGTCGATGAGGTTTTCGTCGCGGGCGACGGCGTCGCCCACTTTCTTGTGCCAGCTGAGCAGCGTCGCCTCGGCGACCGACTCCGACAGCTGCGGTACTTTCACTTCGACTAACATGACGGCTCCGTTCAGTTTTTTCGCTGCTGTCGGGTATCCCTTCGGCGGCGTACCGCAAAAACAGGTGCGCGTTTCGCGCCCGGCTACAATGTTCGCTGCGTGACGCCTGTCTCGGCGTCGAGGTTCACGATACTACAGAAAACTGCTTGCCGCAGACCTCTCAACCGCCAACCGCACGAACTTGGGGGATCTAAAAGGGGCCTAAGGAAGGGATGGGCCCCTTCCTTTCCCATCCCGGCCCCCTTTTTCAACGCCGCCCTACTTCGACGACCCCGGCGACTTGAACTTGCCGAACGCCGCCGCGACCAGCGCCTTCTGCTGTTCCTGATGCTTGGCATAGTAGCCCACCGCAGGCGAAGCCGAAGACGGCCGCCCCGCATAAAACAGTTTCTGGTCCTCGCGCAGATTCTCGACGAAATAGTGCCGCGTCTGGTACCAGGCGCCCTGGTTCTGCGGCTCTTCCTGGCACCACACTACCTGGGTCGCATTCGGGTAGCGCTTCATTTCCGCCGCGAACGACTTGTGCGGGAAAGGATAGAGTTGCGCCACGCGGATGATCGCGCTGCCCTTGATATCGCGCTCGCGCCGCGCCGCCACCAGATCGAAATAGACCTTGCCGCTGCAGCAGATGATGCGCTTCACCGATTCCGGGTCGATGTGCTCGACCTCGCCGAGGACGGGGTGGAACTGGCCTGTGGCAAAGTCGGACAGCGGCGACATCGCCTCCTTGTTGCGCAGCAGCGACTTGGGCGTCATGATGATCAGCGGCTTCCTGAACAAGCGTATCATCTGGCGCCGCAGCAGGTGGAACATCTGCGCCGAGTTCGAAGGCACCACCACCTGCATGTTGTGCTCGGCGCAAAGCTGCAGGTAGCGCTCCAGCCGCGCCGAGGAATGCTCCGGCCCCTGACCCTCGTAGCCGTGCGGCAGCATCATCACCAGGCCGGACACGCGGTTCCATTTGGCCTCGCCCGAGGAGATGAACTGATCGATCACCACCTGGGCGCCGTTGGCGAAGTCGCCGAACTGCGCTTCCCAGATGACGAGTTCGTTGGGTTCGGCAGTGGAATAGCCGTACTCGAAACCCAGCACCGCCTCCTCCGACAGAACCGAGTCGATCACGGTGAATGGCGCCTGCTTGTCGGTGATGTGTTGCAACGGAATGTAGGTGCCTGAATCCCACTTTTCCCGGTTCTGATCGTGCAACACGGAATGGCGGTGGACGAAAGTGCCGCGGGCGGAATCCTGGCCGGAGAGGCGGACCGCATAGCCGCTCGCCACGAGACTCGCATAGGCGAGGTGTTCGGCCATGCCCCAATCAACCGGCAACCGCCCCTCGCCCATGGCTTTGCGGTCGGCAATCACTTTCTCCACCAGCGGGTGTATCTTGAAATCGGCCGGAATGTCGGTGATGCGCTGCGCCATGCGCTGCAGTTCGGCCAGAGGTAGCGCAGTATCGGCCGCATCGGTCCATTTGCGGTCCAGAAACGGCACCCAGTCCACCGCATACTTGCTCTTGAAATTGGAGATCACCGGATCGATGGTGTGCTGTCCCGCATCCAGCGCGGTGCGCATGCTCCTGATCATCTCCTCGGGCTGCGTCTGCGTGACCACGCCCTGCGCCGTCAGCTTGTCGGCGTAGAGCTTGCGCGTGCCGGCATGCGCCGCGATCCGCTTGTACATCAGCGGCTGCGTTACCGAAGGCGTGTCCTGCTCGTTGTGGCCCAATTTACGGAAGCACACGATGTCCACCACCACGTCGCGATGAAACTCCATGCGGTAATCGAGCGCGAGCTGAGTCACCAGCACCACCGCCTCGGGATCGTCGCCGTTGACGTGGAAGATCGGCGCCTCCACCATCTTGGCCACGTCGGTGCAATACAGCGTCGAGCGCGAATCGCGCGGGTCGGAAGTGGTGAAACCGATCTGATTGTTGATCACCACATGCACCGTGCCGCCGGTGCCGTAGCCGCGGGTGTTCGACAGGTTGAGCGTCTCCATCACCACGCCCTGGCCGGCGAAGGCGGCGTCGCCGTGCAGCAGGATGGAAATGACCTGGTTCCCGTCCTTGTCGCCGCGGCGGCGCTGGCGCGCACGCACCGAGCCTTCCACCACCGGATTGGCGATTTCCAGGTGCGAAGGGTTGAACGCCAGCGACAGATGCACCGGCCCGCCGGGAGTGGACACATCCGACGAAAAGCCCTTGTGGTATTTGACGTCGCCCGAATGCAGGTCGTCCGCATGTATGCCCTCGAACTCTGCGAACAGGTCCTTGGGCATCTTGCCGAGCACGTTGACGAGCACGTTGAGGCGCCCGCGGTGCGCCATGCCGATGACGATCTCCTGCACCCCCTGGCTGCCGCAGCGCTGGACCAGCTCGTCGACGCAGGGAATGACGCTCTCTCCGCCTTCGAGCGAAAAACGCTTTTGCCCGACATAACGGGTATGCAGGTACTTCTCCAGGGTCTCGGCCGCGGTCAGCCGGTCGAGGATGTGCTTCTTGGTTTCGGCCGAGAACGTGGGCACGGAACGGATCGATTCGAAGCGCTGCTGCACCCAGCGCTTCTGCGCCGGGTCGGTGATGTACATGTATTCAATACCGATTGTGCCGCAATAAGTCTCGCGCAATCCCTTGATGATCTCGCGCAGCGTCATGCGCTCCTGGCCGAAATACAGGCTGGCGGCGTCGAACTGCGTGTCCATGTCGGTTTCGGTCAAATCGTAGAACGCGGGCTCCAGTTCCGGAATCTGCGGGCGCCCCTGGCGCTTGAGCGGGTCGAGCTGCGCCCAGCGCGAGCCCAGGTTGCGGTAGGCGGCGATCAACTGCTGCACATAGACCTGCTTGCGCGCGATGGTCAGGTCGTTCTGCGTCGCCGCCGGGCGCAGCGTGCCCTGCTTGGCGCGCATGGCGAAGGATTCAACTATCGGCGCATGCGCCACGTCGCGGTCCTCGGCTGCCTTGCCCGGCCCGGCCACGAGTTGCATCTGATCGAAATACTCCCGCCACTGTTCCGGCACCGAGCCCGGATTGTCGAGGTAGGACTCGTACAGGTCTTCGATGTACGGCGCGTTGCCGCCGAACAGGTGGGAGTTGTTCTGGAATTGTTTCAGCATAAGGGCGGCCCGCGTTGCAAATGGCAGGAATCGGAAACCACAAACGACGCGAAGGCCACGACGGAAGGCCGGCTAAGCTGGCCTTTCCTGCGTGCCCTTCGCGGGGGGGACTATCTTCTCAGTCTTCTCAGCGTTTGTCGATAGGCTTGACGTCGCGCTGAGTCGGGCCGTTGTAGAGCTGGCGCGGCCGGCCGATCTTGTACTCCGGATCGGTGATCATTTCCTGCCACTGCGCGATCCAGCCCACCGTGCGCGCGAGCGAGAAGATGCCGGTGAACATCGACACCGGGATGCCGAGCGCCTTTTGCACGATGCCCGAGTAGTAGTCGACGTTCGGGTAGAGCTTGCGCTTGACGAAATAATCGTCTTCGAGCGCCACCTTTTCCAGCGCCATGGCCAGCTTCAACAAGGGGTCGTTTTCCAGGCCCAGTTCGTTCAGCACCTCGTAGCAGGTTTCGCGCATGAGCTTGGCGCGCGGGTCGTAGTTCTTGTACACGCGGTGCCCGAAGCCCATGAGGCGCGTGCCGGAGTTCGGGTCCTTTGCCTTGGCGACGAATTCGCCGAGTTTGGCCTCGCCGCCCTGCGCCTGGATCTGCTGCAGCATGTTCAGGCAGGCTTCGTTCGCGCCGCCGTGCGCCGGACCCCACAAACAGGCGACGCCGGCCGCGATCGCGGCAAACGGATTCGTTCCAGAGGAGCCGCACAGCCGCACCGTCGAAGTCGAGGCGTTCTGTTCGTGATCGGCATGCAGAATGAAAATGCGGTCCAGCGCGCGCACCACGACGTCATTGGGTATGTATTCCTCGCACGGCGTGCCGAACATCATGCGCAGGAAATTGGCGGTGTAAGACAGGTCGTTGCGCGGATAAATATACGGCTGCCCCATGGAGTATTTGTACGACATCGCGACCAGCGTCGGCATCTTCGCGATTAACCGGTGTGCCGAGATGTCGCGGTCATGCGGATCGTTGATGTCGAGCGAGTCGTGGTAGAAAGCCGACATGCCACCCACCAACCCGGTCAGCACCGCCATCGGGTGCGCGTCGCGGCGGAAACCGCGCATGAAGAACTGCATCTGCTCGTTCACCATGGTGTGATGCGTCACCAAGTCGTCGAATTCGTCCCTCTGCGCCTTGTTCGGCAGCTCGCCATACAGCAGCAGGTAGCAGGTTTCGAGGAAGTCGCAATGCCCCGCGATCTGTTCGATCGGGTAGCCGCGATACCTCAGCTCGCCCTTGTCGCCGTCGATGTAGGTGATTTTCGAGCTACAGGCCGCCGTCGACAGAAATCCCGTGTCGTAGGTGAACATGCCGGTCTTGCCGTAGAGCGTGCGAATATCGATGACATCGGGGCCGACAGTGCCGCTGAACACCGGGAATTCGATCGACTTGCCCTCGCCGTAATTGAGCGTGGCCTTACCAGTTGACTCCATCATCATCTCCTTTGCATTTCATTGGTCGAACATTAATCGTACAAGCGGATCGTACAAGCGGATCGTACAAGCGGATCGTACAAGCGGATCGTACGAGCGGAACCGGCACAGTTCAGGAGTCGCGCAACCAACCCACCACCTCGGCGAGCCGCGCATCGCGGCACCCGGCGCACGCACGGATGAGGTCCAGCAGGTCGCTGTCAGTATAAATCAAAAGGGTTTGGAGCGAAGCCAGACGCTCGCCCTGCCACCTGCTACAGCGCTCCAGCATCAGGTCCCATTTTCCACGGACAGCCGCTGGCGCGCCAGCAGCTCGAGCGGGAACGGCCCGGTCCCGTGGAATTCCGGGGCAGCGACGAAGAACTGACGCGCGCTTCCCAGGTGGAGCGGGAGCTGCGGGTCGAGTCCGGTCGCTATGAGCTTGCGCGCGACCCGGATGCCCTCGTCGCGGACCATGCGTGTGAAGCAATCGAGACCGCGATTGGCCTCGGGAACTTCCTTGAACTCGAAATACTCCCTGGCGCTCTGCGGCGGCTTGATAATCAGGACGGGCCTTTTTAACTCGTCCTCCTCCAGGCGCCCGCGATAGGTCGCCTGGAAGTGCATGGGCGAGAGGTCCTCGTGTGAGATGTCCCAGTCCCGCTCGTAGGGCTTGACCGTGAACATCTCGACACGATCTTCCTCGGTGACGGCGATGGCGAAGATGCAGCCGGCGAATTGAGCCCCAGAATGCCTGTAGGCATCGAACACAAGCTTGCCGCACTGGCGCATCCGTTCGTTTCCTCCGGTGGCCGGCGCGCCTTCCTGCCGCGCCTCCTCCGGCGCCGGCGCCGGAGCAACGGCGGCGGCGCCCACCGCTTGCGCCGATTGCGCGGCCTCCGCCGGGAGGGACCGGAACTTCTCGGGCAGGCGGTATTTGTCCCGGCGCGAAGGCTCCAGGGACTCGGCAGTCTTGCCCGGCAGGTAGGGTAAGTGCAGCGTCATGGTCGTGCCTCTGCCCACGGCGCTGTCGATGGCCAGGTCGCCGCCAAACTGGGCGACCGTCTGGCGGACGAATACGAACCCGAGCGAGTGGAGCTCACCGTCCAGGCTCTGGCGGTCGGTGAGGAGCTGCTGGATCTTCTCCGGTGACATGCCCGCGCCGTCGTCCTGCACGCGCAGCGCCACACGGTCGCCTTCGATGACGGCACTCACGTTGAGCACGCCGGCCTTGCGCCCGCTCATGGCATCGACCGCATTCATGACCAGGTTGAAGTACATGCGGCGGAACCGCTGGCGGTTGCCGGAGATGACCGCCGAGACCAGTCCGTCGAGCCGCAACTCGACTCTGTGCTCGGATTTCTCGACCACGTATCCCAGCACGACGTCGCGCGTGAAATCGCGGATGTCCTCGCCGATGTCGAACTCCTCGCGCACGCCCGGATTGTTCAATTCGTCGAGGAAAGCCTCGATGCGCCAGTTCGCGCCGTATAGCCAGACGATGCAGTTGCGGTAGTGGCGCCGCGTGCGCACGGAGCGGGCCTCGTCGGGCAGGAAAGCCAGCACCTTGTCCGACCTGCCCCACAGGGGGTTGAGAATGAGATCGCAGGCTGCGCGGATGCTGTCGATGTACCGGCGCCCAAGAAGGAGAATAGTGCGGTCCGGCGAGAAGCTCTTCACCGCGTTCGAGTAGTCCTGGTATGCCCGGCGCAGGGTGCCGAGTTTCGCCTTCAGCTCCTGTACGTCGGCGCCGTGCAGGACCTGCGCCTGCGCGATGTTGTAGATTTCAAGGTCGGTATTCAGGGTCACATGGTAGTGGAGGATGTCGTTGAAGAAGCCCTCGACACGAAGGTCGTGGATGAGGAACTTGACCTCGGCGACTTCCTTCTTGACCCCTTCCCCGTAGTCCGGAG
>JBQMQE010000111.1:0-2030 GCA_052172655.1 Burkholderiales bacterium | reverse complement strand
AAGCGCTCCGTGGATCTGTCGTCACCGTTAGGCCCCTAACACGATAAGCAATGCAATCCGCATCAGCATGGACGGCAGCGGCCGCTCGATCAACAACGTGTTCGTCCGGTTATCCGCCGCGCCGTCCGCCTTCTGCCTCGGGGGACGTGCGGCGGTACCGGATAAGCAATTCTCGACTTAAGAAGCCACACTGCCTGTCCTGACAGCCAGTTCTACTTCCTGCCGCCTTCGGCAGCCCACTTCTCGAGCATGTCGGTGGTAACGGACTTGGGACGCTCGAGGGCATAGCCCAAAGCGCGGTCCCAGGTGATATTGGCCATGCAGCCAAGGGCGCGACCCACGCCGAAAAGGACCGTATAGAAGTCCCAGTGCTTGAGGCCGTAGTACCACTGGATGACACCAGACTGCGCGTCGACGTTCGGCCAGGGGTTCTTGGTTTTGCCGTGCTCGCTAAGGACGCCCGGTGCAACTTCGAAGATCATGGAGACCAGCTTGAACAGCGGATCGTCCTTGAGGCCCGGAGTCCTGAGGCAGAATTCACGCTGCGACATATAGCGCGGATCGGTCTTGCGCAGGACGGCGTGACCGTAGCCCGGGACAACCTGGCCGGAGTTGAGGGTATCCCAAAGGGCTTTGGTGACCAGCTCCTTGGTGGGCTCGACGCCTTTGCAGTACTTTTCCTGGAACTTCATGGTCCAACTGAGCACTTCCTGGTTGGCAAGGCCGTGGAGCGGGCCTGCCAGGCCATTGAGGCCTGCAGAGTACGCATAGTAGGGGTCCGACATTGCCGAGGCCACCAGGTGGGTCGTGTGTGCCGAGACATTGCCAGATTCGTGGTCCGAATGGAGAATGAAATACATGCGGGCCACGTCCCTGTACTGCTCGCTCTGGCCGATCATATGGGCGAAATTGGCACCCATATCCAGCTTGGGATCGATGGCGGTCTGCTTGTCGTCCCGGTACTTCAGGTTGTAGATGAAGGCGGCGACGACGGGGATACGGGCCACGAGGTCGCTGGCATCCTCGTACACGTATTCCCAGGCGTTCGTCTTGTTGAACTTGCCCGAGTTGTAGTATGCGGCAAACTTGGAATCCTTCTGCATAACCAGGATGGCGCTGGAGAGCATTACCATCGGATGACTGTCGCGCGGCAGCGCGCGCAGCACGTCAAACACGTACTTCGGAACTTCCTGGCGCGTCTTCCACTGTGCAGCGACCTCGTCCGCCTGGGCCTGGGTGGGAACGTCGCCGGTCAGGAGAAAGTACCAGAAGGACTCGACGCTCGGATAAGTGGAGCCGGGAGCCTTGGGGAGGGCCGCAAAGGTTTCGGGGATGGTCTTGCCCCTGAAGCGTATCCCTTCCTGCGGATCGAGGTAGGAGATGTCGGTGACCAGGCACCTGATGTCGCGCGCCCCGCCGATACACTGGCCGATATCAACCTTGTCGATGACAACGTCTGCGTATTCCTTGGTGAGTTTGGCGGTGCGGCCACGGTGCGCCTGAACCTTTTCCGATAGCTTGTCTTTTAGCTGCGTCATGTGACTGATCTCCGATTGCCTGGGACTTTGCGATTGAGACTTTTCCGACAACTTGTCTAGTAACTGTGTCATACGCCTGATCTCCTATTGCGTGCTGCATTTTAAATTAAATGACCACTGGGCAAATCCGGGAGTTTTCGCGCTCGGCCGACCGCTGGGTCTTCGGCATCGAGATGTGACGCCAGGCGCTCGCGACCCAGGCGCAACTGTTGCGCAGAATCAAAATGAATCACGAGTGAGCTCCATCATCTGCTATTGGTGGAACATTGAGAATCCGTACGGTCTCGGCAGTCGCGTATCCATTGCACCACCTCGGCGAGCCGCGCGTCGCGGCACTCGCTGCGCGCGCGGATTAGATCCAATAACTCGTTGTCTGCATAAGTTAGAAGTGTCTGGAACGAACTCAGGCGTTCTCCCTCCAGTCGGTCGCAGTGCTTTTGAAGAAAGCGTTCCAGCACCAAGTCCAGTTCCAGCAAACCGCGGCGGCATTGC
>JBQMQE010000110.1:5618-14356 GCA_052172655.1 Burkholderiales bacterium | reverse complement strand
GTATGGGGTTAGGCATTTCGCCATTTGACGATATTGCTCATATCTTGGCAGACGACTCGATCGACATAAAGTGACCGCGGGTTTGCTTAAACCCAAATCCGCCGCAGAATGGCGCGAGGCGCGCCGCCTGGTTGAAGAGTACGCAGCTTCCCTGAACCTCGATCTGTCGTTCCAGAACTTCGCGCAGGAACTGGAGCATTTCGAGAATGAGTATTCTCCGCCATCCGGTGCGTTCCTTTTGGCTCGAAAAAAAGGCGCCTTCGTCGGATGCGTAGGGCTGCGCAAGCTGTCCGACACGGTCGGTGAGATCAAGCGGCTTTGTGTCGGGCCGACCGCGCGCGGGCTCGGTTTGGGCCAGGCCTTGGTGCGAGGCATCGTGGATGAGGGCAAGCAACTCAAGTACACGCGGCTTGTTCTGGACACACTTCCGACCGTGCTTGCGGCACGGTCCCTTTACCAGGCATTGGGGTTCAAGCCTGTCACGCCTTATCGCTACAATCCGGTTGCAGGAACGGCGTTTCTTGAACTGCAGATGCAGGATGAAAGAGCCGTCTGACAGTTCGTCCCGGAGCGGACGGGTCGCCGCGCCTTCATTGGCATCCTGCTCGCCCGCCGCGGAGCACAACGAGAGTTGACGGATATGCATAACGTGCATATACTTCTGGGGTGTCCACCGATTTCGACCCGAAGAAGGATGCAGCGAACATCAACAAGCACGGCGTGTCGCTCTCGGAGGGTGACGGCGTGCTGAATGATCCCCTCGCGCTTACCGTCGAAGACGACTCCGTCGGGGGCGAACAGCGCTTCGTCACTATTGGAACGAACGTATTCGGGTTGCTGATGGTCGTGGTTCACACACCTCGGGGTGACGGAACGCGAACCATCTCGGTGCGGAAGGCAGACCCCAAAGAGCGGAGAAACTATGAAAAAGGTGTATGACTTTTCTAAAGGCAAACGTGGCGCGATAATTCCCACGACTGGAAAGACGCGCATCACCATCTACGTGGATGACGCGATTCTCAAGCGCTTCAAGGCCCAGTCCGAGAAGTCCGGGAAGGGCTATCAGACGCTGATCAATGAAGCCCTGAATTCGTACCTTGGTCTCACGAAGCAACCGGTAACTGAGGAGTATGTGCGCAAGATTGTGCGCGACGAGCTCGCGGCGCACGGCTGAGCACTAACCTGGCGCCGTAGCCGCCGTGTCATCGTCCACAACCGTGAGCGGCGCGCCGGTGGGCTCCACGTTGGGTATCCTGAATTACGGTGCCTGATTTTCGGATTTGAACAAAATCGAACCGCTGGAGTAAATCATGATTCCAAAAGTGGTTGAGGTAAGGCCCTTGGATGGATACAAGCTTTGGCTCCGTTTCCAGGATGGCGTGTCTGGAACCGTCGATCTGAGTGCCGAGCTTTGGGGTCCGATGTTCGAGCCGCTGAAGGACGTGACGTTCTTCGCTCAAGTCGCGGTACGTCAGGAACTTGAAACGGTCACATGGCCGAACGGCGCCGACCTTGCGCCGGAGTTTCTGTACCGGGCCGCCCAACAAGCTGTTCCAGGCGCCGCGCCAGAGGCGGCGCACACCTGAACACGGAACTTGGGGAAGCCTGGAATGAGGACGTCAGCCATTGAGATGGAAGTGCCCTTTGCCGAAGACCTGACCATTTCGGACGACACGCTTTGCGTCGACCTCGGCGATGGCCGCAGCATTTCGGTTCCCCTTGCGATCTCTCCAGATGCGCTCGCTTCCTCTTACCAGATCGGTGACCGTCGCCTTCTTGATCACAGCCCCGAAGTTCTCGGATTGGAGAGTGGCACTAATGAACACCAACGCGAACTGTAGCTGCTGGGCGTGAACACCGGCGAGCGGAGTTGTCAATGTCGAAAGCAGAAGTCGAGCCCGTGTACTACGAGCTGGTTATCGTCGCTGCCTCCCCGACCACGGATATTTGGCTCGGCGACGATGACGGGCACTTGGTTCAGAAGGAGATTGGCACACTTCAGACACGTCTCTTGCCTGGCGACTACACGGTGGAGTTTGGCCTTGGTACTGCTCCATACCCAATCCCCTTGGCAAGGTCGAGTCGTTACACGCAGGCGGAACTCGCTGCTGGGCCAACATGCTCTCGCCCCACTCCAAATCTGTCGCCGGAATAGTCCGGCGTGGCTGTGCTAATTCCGCCAGAACGCATGTTCCCGCCCAAGCGCGCGTTCGAAGAGGAACGCTCGCCAGCGGCGCTGCGCTTGCTGGCTCGCACCGTTCAACGCGAATGTTAATCGGCAATAAGCGAACCTCGCTGTCATGGCGACGCCTGGTACCATATGACCGAATATCACTTCACCGAATATTTCGAGAACGAGGTTCTCCGCAAGCGACCATATCTCAAGAAAGAGTGGTGCATTCGCGTTGTTGAGAACCCAATTCGCGAGGAGCCACAGGAGAACAACCGCTTCCGCTTCTGGGGTGCCTGTCCCGAACTCGACGAACGCCACTTGCGAGTCGTCACGTTAGAAGATAAGGTGACTATCCATAATGCTTTCCCGGACAGAGGGTTTAAGCCATGAAGCTGAATTACTACGCCGCGACCGATTCGCTGTATATCGACCTTTCTGAACAGCCAAGTGTGGAAAGTCGGGAGATTTCCGAAGGGATCGTGCTCGACTACGATTCGAAGGGTAACCTCGTCGGAATCGACATCGATAACGCGAGCCGAAAAGTTCAACTCGAACACCTGCTTGTCAACAAGCTGCCGTCGGAAGTTACAACCGTTGCCGCCTGACAACGCGGGGGCGAATACAGGCGGACGAATGCAGGGGACCGCCATAACGCTCGCGGTCAGCCCAGCCTAGTTTCGATCCAGGTAAGGGCGAGCCATTGTTTCCTGGTCAGGTCGATCTAGCTGTGAGCGTGCGCAAGTTCGGAAGCAGGGCGGGAATATCGCTCGGCGGAATCAGACATGAACCGCCTCTTCTTCTATAAATGGGCGCAACTCCGCGCGCAGGGCTTTTTCAGTCACCAGATCTACCGCACAGCCAAACAGGTCTTCCAGATAGAACTGGACACCGAAGTAGCGCTCGGATGTGGCGGGGCCGTCGAAGGCGACCAGGATATCGATGTCACTATCGCTGCGCGCTGCGTTACGCGCGGTCGATCCGAACAGGGCAAGACGCGTTACCCCATAACGGGCCGCCACTATGGGTTTGCTCTGGGCGAGTAATTCAAGGGCACGCGAGCGATTCATTCCCGTCTCCGTTCAAAAATAAGATCGCTTTTCCAGCCGTCGGCTCTTCCAAGTTCAAGTGAATGGTACAGCCTTCTGTCGCGCAGCGGCAATCTCGCTCGTCCACATCCGCGCTCGCCCACGATCGAGTTCGCGGGCAAGTTCGCTCCGCCAGGTTTGGTCCCACTGCGTTGGGGCAGCCGCTGTCACAAGATTTTGGTGACAGCCTCCTGGCCTGCTATCGTCGCAACCCTGCAAGCATCGCGCCGAGCGCTTCGGCAAGGCGTTGCACGGTTGCAGGTTCGGGAACGGGCAACTTGAGGTAGGACTTACCGGTTGCCGCGTCGGTTTCGATCCACGATTGCGGCGCGGCGCGCGCTTCGATTTCAGCCCCGCCCTCGGCGCGAGCGGCGGCGATAGTTTCGACGAGTTTCAATCCGACGTCGATCAGGCTTGCCCAGGGATCGGGCGCCAGTTGCGCAATCCCTGCGCCTTCCGCACCGGCCCGCAATGCGTCTGGCGCCGCCGCGGAGTCCGCCGCACCCCTGTCCACTGTAGCAGTGTCCGCCGCACCTGCCCCGGCGGCTTGCGGCGTACGCTGCGCGGCTTCAGTTTCCGCGTCGGCCGTAGACGCCGCCTCGATCGGCTCCGCTTCCCCCATGGCGCCGGTGACCTCGTCCACGCTCTTCATGAATGCCGACAAGCGCGTACCGTGCAGGAACACCTCGTTTTCGCCGCCGTCGAGCACACCGGCAAACAGGGACTTCTTGAACGCCAGCACCGACAGCATGCCTTCCTCGATCGTCCCCTGCGCAACAAAATTGACGACTTGCACGCTCTTCGCCTGCCCCATGCGGTGGACGCGGCCGATGCGCTGCTCGAGCACGGCGGGGTTCCACGGCAAATCCATGTTGACGACGGTCGCGGCGGCGTGCTGCAGATTGAGGCCGACGCCGCCGGCATCGGTGGAAAGAAAGACGCGGCAGGCAGGGTCTTCGACAAAGCGCTCGACCAAGGCGCCGCGCTTCTCGCCCGGCACACCTCCGTGGAACAGCACGTAGCCCCAGCCCCTGGCTTCGAGCCGGCGGATGATCAGCTCGTGTGTGCGCACCCACTGGCTGAAGACCACGGCCTTGGCGCCGGGCTGCTCGAACAGTTCGGCCAGCAAGGTCGCCAGTTCGTCGGCCTTGACCCCGTGGTCGGTTTCGTGGTCGAGCAGATAGGTGCTGTTGCAGGACATGCGCATGTTCTGCAACGAGCAGGTCAGCCGGCGCTGGTCGGCTTCCGACAGGTAGCCCTTCTTGCGCCAGCGCTGGACGATGCGGCGTACCGTGCCGCCGTTCTCGTCGTGATGCACGATCTGCTGCTCGGTCATCGGCACGAACAAGGTGTTGTCGATGCGTTCTGGCAACTGGTCGAGGACTTCAGCCTTGCGCCGGCGCAGCATGATCGGCGCCAGCGTCGCGCCGATGCGGTCCAGATCGCGGTAGCCGATGACGCGGCCGGACTCGTCGCGATGCTGATGCTCGTGCAGCAGGCGCCAGGTGGGGCCGAGCCGGTAGCGATCGACGAACTGGACGATGGAAATCAGTTCCTCCAGCCGGTTTTCGAGCGGCGTGCCGGTGAGCACGATAGCGTAGGGGCTGGCGATGCGCTTCAAGGCGCGCGCGGCGATGGTGTTCCAGTTCTTGATCCGCTGCGCCTCATCGACGATCACCAGGTCCGGCGACCACGCGCCAATCAGGTCCAGATCGCGCGCGAGGGACTCGTAATTGGCGATCTTGCAAAACGCCTCCTGCCGATACTGCTGCTGGCGCGCGGCGCGCAGGCCGTGGATGACCTGCGCCGCACGCCCGGAGAAGCGGGCGATTTCGCGCTGCCACTGGTGCTTGAGCGAGGTCGGGCAGACCACCAGCACGCGCTCGGCGCCGAAGTGGCGGGCGAACAGTTCCGCGGCGGCGATCGCCTGGATGGTCTTGCCCAGCCCCATTTCGTCGCCGATCAGAACGCGGCCGGCGCAGGCGGCGAACAGCGCGCCTTCGGCCTGGAACGGATAGAGCTCGGTCTTGAGCAGTTTGGCCAGCCTGCGGCTTTTCGGCCCATGCGGATAGGCTTCGGCGAGCACGCGGCGGCGCTCCTCGGCGTCGCGGACTTCGGCGACCAAAGCCAGCGCGTCGTCGTAGCAGCGGACTTCATGGCCTGAGCGCTGCGCTTGAGCGAGGAAGGCGTCGAACTCGGCAAAACCTGTAGGCGGCAGGCTCCAGCCGGCCGTTTGGTCGAACAACTTGCCGGCGCACTGCAACAGCGCGCGCGGACAATCGGCCCCGGCGCGAAAGCGTACGCTGCGCGCGCCACTGTAGTGCAGATAGATTTCGCTGTACGGCGGGTGGAAGCCGCGCACCAGTGCCACGCGACCGCCGCGCCTGGCTTCGATGCGGGCGAGCGTGAATTCGATGTGCTTGCAGGTGCCCAGGTCGTTGGTGGCGAAGTCGGGGCAGGAGCAGAAATTCTCGCCGATGCCGATGCCGCGAATCGCGACGCGGTAGCGCCCGCCGCTTTGCGGATTGGCGACGGCGAACTCGGAAAATACGGGCTCCGTGCCGAGGTTTTCCAGGACAAAGGACTGCTCCCTGCCGAATTGCCGGCGCAGACCGGCCTGCCAGTCCTCGACCGGCATCTCGGCGGGACGGCGCAGACGCGACAGCGGCGGTTCGGCGGGGCTTGGACCGGCCGATTTTCGGCGCGGGGCGCGGGCCGAAACGGAAGCTTTAGCGCGTGGCATCGGCCGTCTCGCTACGCACACCGCAAGTTGAACTGCGGAAAGCGCCGCGCAAGGGCATGCACGTTCGCCGCGACAGGGGCCCCCTCCGGCCGGAACGCGACGCCGTCGCTCGCGCGGAATTCCTGCAGCGCATAGCGGCGCACGCCCAGATCGGCGAGCGTCTGGGTCAGCCGTTCGAGTTCTGCAAGACTAAGGAAGTCGGCATGCCAGGTGGTGCGGAACTCGCAGTCCACGCCGCTCACGAGCAATGCCCGCGCGCTTTCCAGCGCCGCCTCGCCGCTTGCGCGCACGCCGGTGACGCGCTCGTAGGCCGCGTCAAACGGCGCCTTGGCATCGAAGCCGACCCAATCGGCCAGGGGCAGCACTTCGGCGAAACGGCGCGGGTAGATGCCGGCGCTGTGCAGGCCGATGCGATAGCCCAGGGCGCGGGCGTCGCGCATCGCCTGCGCCAGCCCCGCCTGGGCGGTCGGCTCGCCGCCACTGAATACCACCGCGTCGAGCAAGCCGCGGCGGCGGGAAAGGAACTCAAGCACCTCGCTCCAGTCAACTCCGGCCGCCGGTTCACTCGGCAGCAGGTGCGGATTGTGGCAATAGCCGCAGCGCCAAGGGCAGCTCTGGCAGTAAACCACCGCGGCCAGCTCGCCGGGGTAGTCCGTCGCCGAGAGCGGCGTCAACCCGCCTACGCGCAGCGGCGCTGCCGCCCGCTCAGCGCAGATTGGCGCGGCACTCGGTAAAGAACTTGCGTTCGTGATGCTCGCCTTTCTTGCCGATATTGAAGGACGCCACCGGCCGGTGGTAGCCCATCACGCGGGTCCACACCTCGCAGCGCTGGCGCTCGTCGTCCTGCAGTTCGATTGCCGTGAAGGCCTGGGTTTCGGTCATCGCATTCATTGCCTTTCCTCCTTTGTTGTCGTTGGACCGCGTTCTACGCGGCTTCGGCCTCGCGGCGCTTCTTCGCCAGCAGATCCTCGTCGCAGCGCGGACAGAATTCGTGCTCGCCCGCGAGGTAACCGTGCTTGGGACAGATCGAGAACGTCGGCGTCACGGTGATGTAAGGCAGGCCGAAACGCTCAAGGGACCGGCGCACCAGTTTCTTGCACGCATCGGCCGACGTGACGCGCTCGCTCATGTACAGGTGCAGCACCGTGCCGCCGGTGTACTTGCGCTGCAGCTCGTCCTGGCGCTCCAGCGCCTCGAACGGATCGTCGGTGAAACCCACCGGCAATTGCGATGAATTGGTGTAGAACGGCATCTGCGCCGTGCCCGCCTGCAGGATGCCGGGAAAGCGTTTCCGGTCCTCGCGCGCGAAGCGGTAGGTGGTGCCCTCGGCCGGCGTCGCCTCGAGGTTGTACATGTGGCCGGTCTCTCCCTGGAACACGACGATGCGCGCGCGGATGTGATCAAGCAGCCGGCAGGCGAAGCGGTGGCCCCACTGGCTGGTGATGTCGTGTTCGTCCACGGTAAAGTTGCGGATCATTTCGTTGATGCCGTTCACGCCGATGGTGGAGAAATGATTGCGCAGCGTGCCGAGGTAGCGCTTGGTATAGGGGAACAGGCCCGCATCCATGTAGCGCTGGATCACCTTGCGCTTGAGTTCCAGGCAGTTCTTCGCCAGATCCATCAGCTCGTCGACGCGCGCCAGCAGCGCCGCCACGTCGCCGCGGTACAGGTGCCCCAGGCGCGCGCAGTTGAGCGTCACCACGCCGACCGAGCCGGTCTGCTCCGCCGAGCCGAACAGGCCGTTGCCACGCTTTAGCAACTCCCTCAAGTCTAGCTGTAGCCGGCAGCACATCGAGCGGATCATGTTGGGCTTCAGCTCGGAGTTGAGGAAATTCTGGAAATACGGCAGGCCGTATTTGGCGGTCATCGCGAACAGCAGGTTGGCGTTTTCCGACTCCCAGTCGAAATCCGGCGTCACGTTGTAGGTCGGGATGGGAAAGGTGAATACCCGGCCGAGGTGGTCGCCGCTGGTCATGACCTCGATGTAGGCGCGGTTGATCATGTCCATTTCTCGCTGCAGTTCGCCGTAAGCGAAGGGCATCTCCTTGCCGCCGATGACCGGCACCTGCTCGCGCAGATCTTCCGGGCACACCCAGTCGAAAGTCAGATTGGTGAACGGCGTTTGCGTGCCCCAGCGCGAAGGCACGTTGAGGTTGTAGATCAGTTCCTGGATGCACTGCTTCACCTCGGCATAGGACATGCCGTCCTGGCGGATGTACGGCGCCATGTAGGTGTCGAACGAGGAGAACGCCTGCGCGCCGGCCCACTCGTTTTGCAGCGTGCCGAGAAAATTGACGATCTGCCCGACCGCGCTCGACATGTGCTTGGGCGCCGCCGCCTCGACCTTGCCGGGCACGCCGTTCAGGCCCTCGTGCAGCAGGGTGCGCAGCGACCAGCCGGCGCAGTAGCCGGCGAGCATGTCCAGGTCGTGGATGTGGATGTCGCCCTCGCGGTGGGCAAGCCCGGCTTCGGGCGCATAGACGTGGTTGAGCCAGTAGTTGGCCACCACCTTGCCCGACACGTTCAGGATCAGGCCGCCGAGCGAATAGCCCTGGTTGGCGTTGGCGTTGACGCGCCAGTCGCGCCGCTCCAGATACTCGTTGATCGAGGTCTCCACGTCCACCGCGGTGCGGCTGTCTTCGCGCAGTCGCCGGTGCTGCTCGCGGTAGGCGATGTAGGCGCGCGCGGTGCGGTAATAACCCGCTGCGAGCAGCGCCAGCTCGACGCTATCCTGGAT
>JBQMQE010000110.1:0-5608 GCA_052172655.1 Burkholderiales bacterium | reverse complement strand
GCGCTCGGCCACCGGGGCTAGCGCGGCGCGCTCGAATTCGCCGGTGGCGGCGCGGGCGCGCTGCATCGCGTTGACGATTTTGGCGGCATCGAACGCGACCAGTCTGCCTTCGCCCTTGCGCACGCTCTGCGGCAAACCGGCCATTTTGAACAGCGGGGAATCGGGCGGGACCTGAGTCATGGATGTTGTCCTGTTTATTGTCTTTGTTGGAACCTATCGCAGGAAAGGGCGCGCCCTTTTCTTATCCCCTGGCTCAGGAAGCCGTCGTGACAATTCTGCAACGACTTCTTAGATCTCTGATACAAGATACTGTGGCGAGACCGAAATTTAGCCCAACCTATGGTGGTCCGCAACGGCGCCAAGGCCGGCGGAACGAGTTTTTTTGGATTTTGTGACCTGGATCAAGAAATAAGCTCGCGGCCGGCTCCGGCAAACATCGGAGCGCCAGATGCGGGAACGCGCCGCCGGGCGGCGCATCGACTGGAAAGAACGGGTACAGCCGCGTTTGGGCGGCGCCGGCGTAGGGGGGAGCCGGGTGCTAGCTCGGATAGGGCTCCAGCGTGATCTGCTCGACGGGGCAGCCCATCGCCGCGGCGATGGCGTCGAGGCTGCCGTCGTCGACCGCAACCGGCTGGAAGTCGTCCGCCCCGCCCTTGCTGTCGATGAAGGACTTGGCTGCGCTCTCGGTAGACCAGACGACGACCGGATCGGGCGCCACGCCGGCCATCTGAACGCAAATCGGGAAGCCGTCGGACTTGTAGACGATCGCGTACATGAGCAACCTCCAAATGCAGCGGGGCCGTGAACCCCATCCAAAGCAGGCCGAAAGCCCCGTCTGGGGCAGGGCTCTGCGCATAACTTTAACCCAAATCGGGCGCCGCTGCGCAAGCCGTGCGCGCCGCGCCGGCAGTGCCACACCCGGGCCGGATGGACGCCATTCCCGCTACCGCTGCGGCGCAGGTGGAGGTTGCCCGGCGACGGCGGCGACGGCGACCGGTGCTTGACCTTGATCAAGCTCACGTCGTTTTCCCGGCTCAGAATGGAGGCGATGCGAAATACGCGGTCCAGATCCCTTCGGCATGAAACTTAGCTTCTTCGGCGGCGCGGGCGAGGTGACCGGCTCGTGCACCCTGGTGGAGACCGGGGATGCGCGCTTTCTGGTGGACTGCGGCATGTTCCAGGGTGGGCATGAGGCCTGGGCGAAAAACCAGGAAGCGCTGGCTTTCGACTTGCGCCGCCTGGATTTCGTCCTGCTCACCCACGCGCACATCGACCATTCGGGCCTGCTGCCGCGCCTGTCCGCGCTCGGTTACAGGGGGCCAATCCATGTGACGGCGACCACGGCCGAGCTGCTCGAGGTCATGCTGCTGGACAGCGCACATTTGCAGGAAAAAGAAGCCGAGTGGCGCTGGCGCCACAGCGACGCCCGCCGCCGCCATACGACGCCCGCTTTATACAACGTGGACCAGGCGCGCGCCTGCCTCAAGCTGCTGCACACGATCGCTTACGAAACCGAGTTTCGCCCGCACCCCGCCCTCAGCTGCGTTTTTCACGATGCCGGCCATATCCTCGGCTCGGCCATCGTCGACGCGCGCGTGCGCACTGCCGCCGGCATGCGCCGCCTCGTCTTCTCGGGGGACTTGGGCCAGGCGGCGAACGGGCTGCTGCCGGCGCCGCGGCGCATCGACGGCGCCGACGTGCTGCTCGTCGAATCGACCTACGGCAACCGGCTGCACAAGACGCCCGAGGAGACGCAGGCGGAACTGATCACCGCCATATCCGGCACGCTCGCCAACGGCAATGTCATCATCCCCGCGTTCGCCGTCGGCCGCACCCAGGCCGTGCTCTATGCCCTGGCAGAGCTGGCGCGCTCGGGCAGGCTGCCACCGCTGCGCGTATTCATCGATTCGCCCATGGCCGAAAAAGCCACGCTGATCACGCGCCGGCACCTGGAGCTGCTCGCCCCAGGTGTGCGCGAGCTCGACCAGTGGATGCGGGGCAATCCGGCTGAACTGCAGCTGCGCTACACCCATGAAGTCGAGGAATCGATGGCACTCAACCAGATCCGGGCCGGCGCCATCATCATCTCAGCGAGCGGCATGTGCGATGCCGGCCGCATCAAGCATCATCTGCGCTGGAACCTGCCGCGCAGCGCCTGCGCCGTGCTGATCACCGGTTTCCAGGCCGAAGGAACCCTGGGCCGCCGCCTGGTGGACGGCGCGCGCAATGTGCGCATATTCAACGACGACATCCCGGTGCGCGCGCAGTTGCACACGATAGGCGGCCTCTCGGCACACGCCGACCGCGACGGGCTACTCGCCTGGCTGCGCGGCTTTGCGCGAGCGCCAGCTCGCGCCTTCGTGGTCCACGGCGAGCGCGAAACCGCAGTCGGTTTTGCTGAAGACGTGAAGCGGGAGCTGGGCTGGACCAGTGTCGAGGCCGCACAGCGCGGCCAGGTCCACGCTATCTACTGAGGTTCAGGCCTGGCCGCGCACCCAGCGGATCAAGGCAGGGCCGTCCATGGCACCTGACTGGCGCGCGATTTCCCTGCCTCTGCGGAACATGACCAGCGTGGGAATGCTGCGGATGGCATAGCGCGACGCGATGGCCTGCTCCGCTTCGGTGTTGAGCTTGGCCAGGCGCACCTGCGGCTCCAGCTCAGCCGCGGCTTTTTCGAAGTGCGGCGCCATCGTGCGGCAGGGCGCGCACCAGGGGGCCCAGAAATCCACCACCAGCGGGATGTCGCTCGCGGCGACCTGGCGCTCGAAGCTCGCGCCGTCGAGTTCGAGCGCATGCGCGGTAAACAGCGCTTGCTTGCATTTGCCGCAAACCGGGCCGTCGGCCAGCCGCTCGGGCGGCACGCGGTTGGCAACGTTGCAGTGCGGGCATACTACCTGCAGGGGGTCGCTCATATGGGATCCTAGGACATCGTGATCAACTGAATGTGAGGGCTGGCTCGCAATTATCCAGCCCCTGGCGCAAACACCGGTCGCTAGCGCCGAAGTCCCTCAGCCCTTGCGTTCGCGCAGCCCGGCCGGGTCGAGGACGTGAATATTGCGGCCGCTGACGCGAATCAGCCCGGCTTGCGACAATTCGTGCAGGATGCGCGAAAAATGCTCGCGCGTGATATTGAGCCGGGAAGCGAGCACGCTCTTGCTTGCCGCGAGCAGGATATCGGCCGGCTGCCCTGGAATAGCGCCCTCGGCCAGCGCTGACAGCAGATAGCCGGTGACGCGCTCGGTAGCGCTTTTCAGGGTATAGCCTTCAATGTCGGCAACCAGCCGGCACAGGCGCAGCGACAGCTCGTCAAGCATGCGGCGCGCAAATGCAGGGTTGCGTTCGACGGCTTCCAGGATCACGCTCTTGCGGATGAAGAGCAGCAGCGAATCGGCCAGGGCCTCGGCGCACAGGACATGGCACTTGCCCATGAACATGATCGACTCGCCGAAACTTTGGCCCGGATCGAGGATTTCGACCACCTTTTCCCCACCCGCAGGCGCGAGCAAAGCGAGCTTCACCCGGCCGAGCACAATGACGTGGATGCCGTCGCAGGGATCGCCGCGGCGGAACAGTACGGTGCCCACGGCGACGCGCTGTTCGCTAGTGGCGGCCTCGATCGCTTCGAGCTCGCACAGATCGAGTTCGCGAAACAGCGGTAAGTTGCGCAGAAAATCCAGTGTACCGAAGGAATCCCTGTGCGCGCCCATGGCGTTCTTGCGTACTCTAGTCCGCGAACGGCACTTGTCGCCGGCAATGTGCATCGCCGCGCAACGCGGCTCCGGCGGGAACAAGGGCAAGTTGACTGCGCGACACGAAGGCGTTCCCTTAGAGCGGCACTACGGCGTAGGAAAACAGCCCTTAGGTTACCCTATTGGCCAGCCTCAGGCCAGCGGCGGCCCGCGCGGCAGCGATTTTCGCGCGAACCGGGCGGCCGCGAGCGCAGGCGCGCGCGGCGCGCGGCTCGCGCCGGGTCGGATGCGTCAGGGACGCAGGCCGACTATCAGATCTTTACCCCGGCCAGCCGGTTGATCTTCGCCGGGTCCACTTTCAACCTTGCCGCGGCAGCGAGGATCTCGTTCCAACTGTTCGCGTCCACCGGAATGCCCTCGGCGAGGCGCTGCGTGCGCCATTCGCGCTCCGGCTCGCCCGCCAGGCGCACCTTGTCGAAACCCGCTCGCGGCGGCGACGCGCCAACCCAGTCGAGGAAAGCGCGGGTCTCGCGCTCGAACGTCGCCACATCGGCGATCGCCTTCGGATCGAGGATGATGGTAAGCATGCCGTTGAGCACGCGTCGTTCGCCCGTAGCCGGCCCGCCGCAGGCAAGCCCGGCGGCAAGCGCGCCGCCGAGCAGCTCGCATGCAACGGCCATGCCGTAGCCCTTGTGCTCGCCGAACGCGAGGATCGCGCCCAGCGGTTCGACCACGGCGTAAGCCGGATCGTCGCTGTCCTTGCCCTGGTCGTCGATGATGCGTCCTGGCGGCAGCTTTTCGCCCTTGTTGTGCGCGACGCGCGCCTTACCCTGCGCGATCACGCTGGTAGCGAAGTCCAGGAGGATGGGATCGCGTCCCGCCACCGGAATGCCAACGGTGAACGGGTTGGTGCCGAAGCGCGCGTCGCGGCCGCCGAACGGTGCGACGATCGGACGCGAGACGACGTTGACGAAGTGAATCGACACGAAGCCCTCGGCAACCGCCATTTCCGCCCAGGCGCCGATGCGGCACAGGTGGTGCGCATTCCCCAGCGCCATGATGCAACTGCCGAACTTCTTCGCACGCTCGATGCCCAGCGTCATCGCTTCGTGGCCGACCACTTGGCCGAATCCCGCCTGGCCGTCGATGCGCAGCAGCGCGCCACCGTCCATCAGCGTCTTGATGTGCGAATTTGCCTTCAGTCCGCCCTCGACCCAGGCTTCGGAATAGCGCGGGAGCATGCCGATGCCGTGCGAATCGTGGCCAGTGAGGTTGGCCTGGATCAGGTTATCGGTCACCAACTCGACCTCGCGTTCCTCGGAGCCAAAACCGCGCACCAGTTCGCGTATCGCCGCGGCCAGCGGCTCGGCGCGGATAAAGTATGTGTCAGTCATGTTTACTCCGCAGGTATTGTGGTTAGTCCGGCGTGAAATCGGCGCCATTTATGATAATTGTCAATATCGGCTTTAGGCGCAGGGGCAGAATGAAACCTCGTTCAAAGTCATTTGTCTCCTCCTCCCCTTTGAACGCTTTGGCCCAACACATTTTTGTCTTGGGCCTTTTTCTTTGGTGCCGGGAGGGGGAACCACAAATAGGTCGAAACACAGCATGAATGCTTGATCTACGTTTTTCGGTTTATCAATCTACCCCCACATCTACCCCCAGACTATGCGCGCTGCCCGGTGCCGGACAAAGACGATGATTCTACAGCATCAAGCTTGCCAAGAAAGTGCCAACTTGGCACTGAATGGCGTAGTGTTACTAGCCATCGCGCCCGCTGGCGGTGCTCGCTGCGCTGCGCTCCGGCAGCGGTGCGTGCTGGATTGTCCTTTGCGCGGGATTGCCTAACGCCCACAGCAGCGGCAGGCAAAACGGAGCTTTGGTTGTCCAGCGGCTGCCGAAGGCGGACGCGTGCTGCC
>JBQMQE010000109.1:0-14422 GCA_052172655.1 Burkholderiales bacterium | reverse complement strand
CGCGCGACCCGGCGCGATTGCGCGCCGACCTGGAGACGGCCCAAGCCTGGATCAAGCGCTTCTACGACACGCGCGCGAAGAGCACCGCCGCTGCGCTGGCGAACCTGAAGCAGCTTGCGGCGGGCAGCATCGACGTCGAGCTGCCGAACATCGACGACAGCCTGGCGGCGGTGCGCAAGTTCAAGCTGGCGCGCGAAAAGGCGCAGCGGTGAGCGCGGCGGGTGGGGCCTGAAGGTGCGCGGCCTGATGTGGGTGTTGGCGGTGTTTGCGCTGGCGGTGGGTTTGTCGCTCGCCGCGCATCTGAACGACGGCTATGCCATTCTCGTTTTTCCGCCTTACCGCGCCGAGCTTTCGCTCAATCTGGCCATTCTGCTCGGGCTCGCCGGCTTCACGCTGGGCTACGTGCTGCTACGCCTGGTAGCGCACACGCTGCGCCTGCCGCTGTATGTGCGCGCGTTTCGCGCGCGCCGCCGCAGCGAAAAAGGGCAGGCGGCCATGCTGGCCGCGCTGCAGGCCTTGTTCGAGGGGCGCTACGCCCGCGCCGAGAAATCGGCCGGCAAGGCGTACAAGCTGGGGCAGGCGCAGGCCTTGAACGCCCTGATCGCCGCGCGCGCCGCGGGCGAAATGGGCGAGATCGAGCGGCGTGATGAGTGGCTCGCGCGCGCCGACAGCCAGGATACGAAGGCGCGCGGGGCGCGCCTTGCGGTGCAGGCGAGCCTGCTGCTCGACGATCGCCGTTACGACGACGCGCTCGTCGTATTGCGCGAGTTGTCCGCGAGCGAGCCCAAGCGCATTTCCACCCAGCGCATGCTGATGAAAGCGCACCGGCGCCTGGGCCATTGGGACGAGGTGCGGCGCCTCGCCACGACCCTGGGCAAGCGCGGCGCCTTGCCCGAGGTGGCGGCGACGCAATTGCGCATTACCGCGCAGATCGAGGCGCTGCGCCAGCAGGCGGGAGATGCGGCGGGGCTGGCGGAATGCTGGCAGCACACGCTAGACAAGCGCGATGCGCGCGTCGCACGCACCGCGGCGCAACTGTTCATCGCCGGCGGCGACTGCCGCCGCGCGCACGAGATCGTCGCGGCGGCGCTGGAAGCCGAATGGAACGAGGACCTGATCCTGCTCTACGCCGAGTGCCCCGGCGCCGATGTGCTGGCGCAGATCGAGCGCGCGGAGCAGTGGCTCAAGGCGCGGCCGCGCGAGCGCGCGCTGCTGCTGACGCTCGGGCGTTTATGCCTCGCGCAGGAACTGTGGGGCAAGGCGCAAAGCTATCTCGAGGCGAGCCTGTCCGCGGAACCCAGCCGCGGCGCGCACGTCGCGCTGGCGCAGCTCTACGACCGCATCGGCAAGCCCGAGGATGCGAACCGGCATTACCGCGCCAGTGTCGATGCGAAGCTGCGGCAATAGCGTCGCTGCCAGCGCTCACAAGGAGATCCGCATGATCGCCATCATCTTCGAGGTGACGCCCGCGCCCGGGCGCAAACAGGAGTACCTGGACCTGGCCGCGGCGCTGCGGCCCGAACTGGAAAAACAGGACGGCTTCATTTCGATCGAGCGTTTCGCCAGCCTCACGCATGAAGGCAAGATACTGTCTCTGTCCTACTGGCGCGACGAGGAGGCGGTGAAGCGCTGGCGTCAGTTCGAGGGCCATCGCCAGGCGCAGGCGCGCGGCCGCAACGGGGTGTTTGCCGATTACCGCCTGCGCGTCGCCAGCGTCTTGCGCGACTACGGCATGAGCGAGCGCGCCGAGGCGCCGGCCGACAGCCGTGCAGCGCACGCAGGGTAGGAGCTAAACCCCGGCACGATGGCGCAGCCCACGCTTCCTCCGCTGGCAGAAGTGCTCGCCGCGACGCTGGCCGCGGTGGAAGCCGAAGGCACGTTGCTGCTGGCGGAGTTCTATCTGCCCGGCGGTGCGCGCGGCGCGGGATCGAAAGCGCCGATCGACGAGGAAATCGAACTGCGCCTGCGCGCGGCGCTGCAGCGCGCGCTGCCCTGCACGTTCATCGGCGAGGAGACGGGAGAAACCCGCTACCAAGGCGCGGACGCGATCGAAGGCTGGAGCTGGATTGTCGATCCGCACGATGCCACCAGCGACTTCCTCAAGGGCATACGCGGCTCGTCCATCTCGGTGGGTCTGGTGCGCGGCGGGGTGCCGGTGCTGGGCGTGGTGCACGTGCCCGCCTCGCCCGACCGCGGACGCGAAACCTACGCCTGGGCCGAAGGCGCGGGGCCGCTGCGGCGCAACGGCCGGCCGCTGAATTGCGACCTGCGCGGCGGCACGCTTGCGCCAGGCGCCATCGTTTACGCCACCGCCAGCTCGGCGCAGCGCCCGTTGGCGTTTTCGCGCGCCGTCGCGCCGTCGCGCTACGTGGCGCTGGCGAGCGTGGCGCACCGCATGGCGCGCGTCGCGGCGGGCGACGGCGTCGCCACCTTGTCGACACACGCGGTGCACGAACATGACATCGCCGCGGGCGCGGCGCTGCTGCGCGCATGCGGCGGCGTCGTGCTCGATTTCAGCGGCAGGGAAGTCGTGTTTACCGGCCGGCCCAACGCCATCGTCAACGGCTGCATCGCCGGCGCGCTGCAGGCGGCGGCGCGGCTTGCGCGGCTGGACTGGAGCGTAGTTCAGAACGCGGAACGCCTCCCCCGGCGCACGCCCACGGGCTTTCCCAAGGTCGCGGACATGCAGCTACTCGCGCGCGCGCAGGGCTGCCTGCTCGGCCAGGCGATAGGCGACAGCTTGGGTTCGCTGGTGGAATGCGAAAGTGCCGCGACCATCGCGCGCGCCTACCCGCAGGGCGTGCGCGAGCTCGCCGACCACGCCGCGCACGGCAGCATCGCCGGCCAGCCGACCGACGATACCGAAATGGCGCTCGCGCTCGCGCGCAGCATGATCGCCGCCGGGCGCTATGATGCGCCGGCCGCGCTCGCCGCCTACCGCGCCTGGTTCGCCACGGGACCGACGGACATCGGCCGCACCACGCGGGCCGCGCTGCAAGGCGCCGCGGATGCGGCGAGCGTATCCAACGGCGCGCTTATGCGTGTTGCGCCGATCGGCGTCTGGGCCGCGGGCGACCCTGGGCGCGCCGCCGCCGCCGCGCGCGCGGATTGCGCGCTCACCCACCCCAACCCGGTATGCGCCGATGCCTGCGCCGCCTACGTTGCCGCCATCGCCACCGGCATCGCCGGCGGCAGCCGCGATGCGATGCTCGCCGCAGCGCTCGCGCATGCCGCCAGCAATAGGATCACGACCGCGATCACGACCACGACCACGACCGGGACCGCGACACCTGCGGCCAGCTCCGCGCGCAGCGCCATCGAGCGCGCCGCGCGGGGAGAGGCGGTGCCCGATTTCGCGAGCGACCCGGGCGGGGTGCTGATCGCGCTGCAGAATGCGTTCTTCCAACTCTTGCATGCGCGCGATTTCGAGGAGGCGCTGGTCGCCACCGTGGGCTCGGGCGGGGACACCGACACCAATGCCGCCGTTGCCGGCGCGCTGCTCGGCGCGGCGCTGGGCTTGGCAGCGATTCCGCCGCGCTGGGTCGCGCTGGTGCTTGCCTGCAGGCCGCTCAATGAGGCCGGCGCCGCGCGACCACGCCCGATGCAATACTGGCCCGACGACGTACTCGAGATCGCCGAAGCCCTGCTCTGCCTCGCCTGATCCGGTCCGGCGCAATCGGCCAAAACAGGTGTCGGCAGCCGCCCGCCGCGGTTCACGCCGTCAGGCCGCGCCTGGCGCCCGCATCCGGCCGTTTCGTCGCATTGCGCTTGGCCGCGGCGCGGCGCCTGTATACGATGTCGCCATGTCCATCCAAATGCCCGAGACCCGCATGAACGTCGTCAGCCTGAAACAGATCGGCAAGACCTATCACCTGGACGCGGTCGACGTCCCGGCCCTCATCGACATCGACCTGGAAATCCGTCCCGACTGCTTCACCGTGATCTCAGGCCCTTCCGGCAGCGGCAAGACCACGCTGCTCAACCTGATCGGCTGCATCGACCAGCCCGACCGCGGCGAAGTCCTCGTTGCCGGCGAGGCGGTGCAAAAACTGTCCGACGATGCGCTGTCGGATTTCCGCGCGCGCCACCTCGGTTTCATTTTCCAGAACTTCAATCTGCTGCCGGTGCTGACGGTTGAGGAGAACGTGGAATACCCGCTGCTGCTCGCGCGCGTCCCCGCAGCCGAGCGCAAGCGGCGCGTCCGGACCTTGCTCGAAGCGGTGGGCATCGCCGACAAGGCGCGCAATCTTCCGGGGCAGCTCTCCGGCGGCCAGCGCCAGCGCGTCGCCATCGCGCGCGCGCTCGCGCCCTCGCCGAATCTGGTGCTCGCCGACGAACCGACCGCGAACCTGGACAGCCATACCGGCGATGCGATTATTGCGCTGATGCGCGAGATGCAGCGCGAGCTGCATGTGTCCTTCGTGTTTTCCTCGCACGATCCCAAGGTGCTGGCCGAGGCCGACGACGCGGTGATGATCCGCGACGGACGCATCGAGAACATCGAGCGGCACGCAGCGGGGACGGAGAAGCGGCCATGAGGACGCTCGCGCTTGCCCTGCGCAATCTGTTGCGCAACCGTCGCCGCTCGCTCACCACGCTCCTCGCCATGGTCATCGGCGCGGTCACGATCCTGGTGTTCGGCGGCTACAGCCGCAACATCACGCTCAGCCTGCAGACCAGCTACGTCATGCGCGGCGGCCACCTGCAAATCCAGCGCAAGGACTATTTCCTCTATGGCAGCGGCAATCCCGCCGCCTACGGCATCGCCGATTACCAGCGGGTGATCGATGTCGTCGCGAAGGACCCGGTGCTCGCGCCGATGCTCGCCGTCGTTACGCCGACGATTTCGCTGGGCGGCATTGCCGGCAACTTCGCCGCGGGCGTGTCGCGCACCATTATCGGCGCGGGATTGGTCATCGAGGACCGCAATCGCATGCGCCGTTGGAACGAGTACGGCCTGCCGATAAATTTGCCGCCGTCCGGGCTGACAGGAACCGCGGAGGATGCGGTGGTCATCGGCAACGGCGTGGCGCGCGTGCTGGAATTGTGCGCGCCGCTCAAGGTGGCAAACTGTCCGGGCCACACCAAGACCGAGGCCGCGGCGGGTGCAGCCGCGCCGGATGACATTATCGCGCTGGCGGCCCTCGAATCGCGGCCGGCGGCGACGCCGGGCGAAGCGCGCATCGAGCTGCTCGCGGCCAATGTGCACGGCGCGCCCAACGTCGCCTCGTTGCGCGTGGTCAAGGCCGAAAGGCAGGGTTTCAAGGAATTCGACGACATGTTTGTCGGCATGCACCTGGCGCAGGCGCAGCGCCTGCTCTACGGCAGCGAAAAGCCACAGGCCACGGCGATCGTGCTGCAGCTTGCCCACACCAGCCAGATCCCGGCGGCGAAGGCGCGTTTGGCCGAGTTGCTCGGGACGACGCTGAAACGCGAACCCTTGGAGGTGCAGGACTTCGAGGCGCTCAATCCGTTCTACGGCCAGGCGGTCGGCATGTTCGCCGCGATCTTCGGTTTCATGGCGGTGCTGATAGGCGCGATCGTGCTGTTCACGGTGGGCAATACCATGAGCATGGCGGTGATCGAGCGCACCACCGAGATCGGCACCCTGCGCGCCATGGGTCTGCGCCGCTCGGGAATCCGCCGCCTGTTCATGAGCGAGGCGCTGCTGCTGGGCCTGATCGGCGCGGCGGCCGGTGTCGCGGCGGCCCTGTTGGTGGCCTGGCTGGTAAACCACGCCGGCCTGACCTGGCTGCCGCCGGGGCAGGTCGATCCGGTGCCGCTGACCGTGCGCGTATGGGGGGAGACGAAGATGATGCTAGGCACTGCCATCGGCCTCGCGCTGGTCGCCGTCGTCTCGGCATGGTGGCCGGCGCGGCGCGCGGCGCGCATGCTCATCGTCGACGCGCTCAGGCATGTCTAGGAAGGAGGGGCCGCGATGAAATTCCAACGACTGTTTGCGCTTGCCTTGCTGATCGCAGCGGCGGGCGCCGCCGCCGCGGCGCCGAGCGCTCAGGCCCTACTCGCCGCGAGCGATGCGATCCGCAACCCGGGCAAGCCGTTCTCGCTGACGACGACGCTGGTGGAATACCGCAACCGCAGGCAGGTCGACACCAATACGCTCACCGTTTATTCGAAGGCCGATCGCAACAGCGGGCAGTTCCGCAGCCTGATCCGCTTCGTCGCCCCGGCGCGCGACGCCAACAAGCTGATGCTCAAGAACGGCAACGACCTGTGGTTCTTCGATCCCTCGTCCAAGGCGAGCATCCGCCTGTCGCCGCAGCAACGCCTGCTGGGCCAGGCGGCCAACGGCGACGTGGTCACGGTGAACCTGTCGAAGGACTACAAGGCGCAGATCGCGGCCGAAGAGGACGTGCTCGATGGCGACCGCCAGAACCGGCGCTGCTACAAGCTGGCGCTGGCCGCGGTGTCTGCGGACGTGACCTACCACCACATCGAAATGTGGCTGGACGCAACGAACAGCCGGCCGGTGAAGGCGCACTTTTACACCGAGAGCGGGCAACTGCTCAAGACCGCCTACTATCGGCGCTACCAGGCGCAACTGGGGGTGGAGCGGCCGACCGAAACCGTGATCATCGACGGGCTCGACCCGAACTGGGTGACGGTGATGTACTTCGCCGACTACGCCTGGCGCGAGGTGCCGGAGGCGTGGCTGCAGCGCGACTACCTGCCGCGCTTCAAACCCGAGTAGCGCGTGCGCGTCCTGGTCCTGCTCCTGCTGGCAGTTGCGGCGTCACCGGCACGGGCCGACGACGCCGACGCGGCCGCCCTGCTGCTTGCCGACCAGACTGTGATGACGGCGGAGCAGGCGAGCGACTGGCGCGTGTACGCGGAAGCGGCCGTGCGCGAGTCGCGGCGGCAGGGTCCGGGCGCAGCGCTGCACGGCGCGCGCCTGTCGCTCGATGCCCGCTTCGACAAGGCGTTCGCCCCCGACTGGCGCGCGGTATTCGCCGACCGCCTGGACATGAACCGCATGGACGGGGTCTCGGGCAATCAGAACGTCAACACCCTGAAAGAAGCCTATGTGAGCTGGCAGGCGCAGCCGGACCGGATTGCGGACCTGGGGCGCATCAATGCACGCAACGGCGTCGCTTTTGGCTACAACCCGACCGACTATTTTCGCGCCGGGGCGCAGCGTTCGGTTGTCTCGCTCGACCCGGCGAGCCTGCGCGAAAACCGTCTCGGCAGCGCCATGCTGCGCGGCCAGGCGCTGTGGCAAGGCGGCGCGCTGACCGCGCTTTATTCGCCGAAGCTTGCCGATCAACGCAGCGACGCGGTCTTCAGTCCGGATTTCGGCGCCACCAACCAGCGCGCTCGCTGGCAGGTCGCACTCAGCGAGAAACTGTCCGCTGCGCTCAATCCGCAATGGCTGCTATCCGGTGGTGCCGGACAGTCGCCGCAACTGGGCCTGAACCTGACGGCTTTGCCCAACGATGCGACGGTGGTGTACGTCGAATGGTCGGGCGGGCGCTCGGCTTCGCTCGCGGCGCGCTCGCGCATGAGCGATGCCGATACGGCGTTTCGCTCACGCCTCGCCACCGGGCTGACCTATACGACGAGCAACAACATTTCGCTCACCGCCGAGTACCAATACAACGGCGCCGCGCTGGATGCGGCCGGCTGGAATGCGCTGCGGCGCGGCCCGCCCGCGGCCTATGGGCTGTATCGCGGCTACGTCGCGAACCTGCAGGATCCTGCGACCAGGCAGCAACTGTTTCTGTACGCCCTGTGGCAGGACGCCCTGGTCAAGCATCTCGATGTTAGCGCCATGGTCCGCTACGATGCCGCCGACCACAGCCGGCTGCAATGGCTGGAAGCGCGCTACCACTGGAGCCGCGTCGATGTCGCGCTGCAGACGCAGCTCAACAGCGGTCAGCCCGGCAGCAACTACGGCGCGTTGCCGGAGCGGCGCGTGTTGCAGCTCTCGGCAAGATATTTTTTCTAGCCGGGCGCGCATACCCGCAACGGCGTTACTTGAAGCTGAACGTATAGAAAACATCCACGGCGTTTTCGCTCCCGGTCTGCGCGCGCAGCGACAGGCGCGGCGTCAGCGTGTAGTTGATTTTCACCAGATTGGTGGCGGCCGCGAGACCCTGCTCGAAGCTCAGGTAGGCGCGCGACGAGATGCGCTTGCCCAGGGTCAGGACCGTGCTTTCCAGTCCGCTGCCGCCGGCGAGGGAAAATTCGTCCAGGCCGGCAGCGAGCGCGATGCGCTGCTGCAGTGTGATCGATTCGCCGCGCGCGAGCAAAGCGCCTGCCGCGGTCTGTAGCAGCCCCAGGTCGGTGCGGTTTGCGCCTTCCATGCCGTGGCCGAGGACCAGCCAGGAAAGCTTTTCGCTGTCGGGAACTGTGGGATTGGAAGTCAGGCTGATATTCGGCGCAAGCGCCGTGCCGCGGATCGCCACGCCCGCCTCCACCGCCAGTCCCTTGCGCAGTGCGATGATGTCCAGCCCCGGATTGTCCAGCGGTCCGGCGAAATTGAGGATGCCGCGGTCGATCGCCAGGCTCTGCCCGTAGGCCGCATAGCTGCCTTGCGCCACGCGTATGCTGCCCGAGGCCGTTGTGGTCGCGCCGCTCGCCGCGCGCACTTTGACCGCGCCGGCAAGGCGCGTGGCTATGCCTCTGCCCTTCAACTGGAAATGCTCGCCCAGGTCGAGATCGAGCTCGACGTCAGTCGCGAATCGCGGGCTCTTCCTCTGCACTTCGCCGTCGCGGCCCAGCACTACCACGTCCGAACTGAGGGTGGGCGTAGCCGCATCCGGCAACTCGATTTCGCTCTTGTCGGCCTTCAGTTTGGCAGTCGCATGCACGCGCTTGTCCTCGAGCGTGGCCTCGGCATTCCCGCTCAGGACCAGGTGGCGATTGAGGCGCCTGATCAGTTCGAGCTTGCTCGCCTTGAGCGCGATGTGCGCGCTCGTCTTGCCCGACTCCCAGGCGACAGAGCCGCTGCCCTCGAGCGTGCCCTCGCCGCCGTGCAGCACGAGCTGATCGAGCAGCAGGGCGTTCTCCTTCAGGCTGGCGCGCAAGCTCCCGTCCTTCAGGTAGATGCCCTGCTCCGGGTACTCGAACTTGAGTCCGTCGCCGCTGATAACGCCGCTCAGGCGCGGTTGGGCCACGGTACCCTGCCCGCCGAGTTGCCCCTTGAGGCTGCCGGCTATCGCCATCCCTCCGCCCAACAAGGACGTTGCCCAGGCGAGCGAGGGCACATCGAGCGCCGCATCGAACGACAAGGGGGCATCCCCGGGCAGACCGAAGGACGCGCCCTGGCGCGCGAGCGTCGTGCTCGCGCTGGCGGACAGGGTGCCGAACACGGCTCCCGCCGCGTCCAGCTTCGTCGCGAGCCGGTTGTCCACCGCCGTCACCGCAAGTGCCAGGCGGCTGAGGCCCAGGGCCGTTACCGGTTCGGAGAGCACGGTGAGGTCGCCCTGCTCGCGCCGGAGTTCGAACTCGCCGTTGATCGTGTCCGCCGCAGCGAGCTTCCACTTTCCGCCCAGCATGAGCGTGCTCGAGATGTCCGGCGGCTGATGCATCAGCCCGAGCAGATAGCCCGAGTCCAGTCCCGACAGCGTGCCGGCGCTGAAAATACCGCCATCGCGCCGCGCGAGTTCGGCGATGCGCACGCTGCCGCGCGCGAATCTGAGCGTGGCCGTGCCCAGCGAGAACTCGCTGCCCTTGATCGCGAGGTTTGCCGGGGCTTCGAGTTCGGCCGCGTAGCGCCCGCGGTTGTCGAAACTCAGGATGCGGCCGGACCAGCCCCGGCCCACGCTCCATCCGCCGGCAAGCGCGGCGCGCGCGTCTATCGTTTCATTGCGCGCAGTGAGTTTCAGCTCGTGCTCGCCGCGGCGGCCCGTCGCTGCCGCCGAGGCCGTTTCAATTTGCAGCGCCTTCGAACGGTAATCACGCAGCGCCACGGTGAGTTCGAGCGGGCCGTCGATACCCTTATCGATCTTTCCATTGGCAGTGAATTCGCTCACGCGGTGCTCGCCCGCCCACGCGAGCTTGCGCCCCCGCGCGCGGAATGTGCCCGCGGGTTCCTCTACGGTTCCCTCCAGCGTTCCCGACGCGCTCAGGCTTCCGCCCAATCGCGTCGCGAACGCTGCAAGGTCGCCGCCCTCGAGCCGCCAATCCAGGCGATCGCCGGCGGCGCCGAACGCGCCGCGCAGCGACAGGTGATTGGCGCCGAGCTCGAGCGCGATGTCGCTGTCCCAGATGCGCTCGGGCGAGATGCTCGCTTTGCCCTTGCCCTGCAGGCGATGCCCGCGATAGCGGCTGTCTGTGGTGGAGAATTCCAGCGCCGCCTCCGGGCTCGGGTTTAGATGTCCGCTGGCGGAAATGCTGCCGTTGATCAGCGCCGCGGGATACTCGCCCAGGCGCGACGGGTCGAAATGCGACAGCTTGCCTTCGGCGCGAAACTCGCGCGAGCGCGCGAGCGACATCTCCCCGCTCAGCTTCAGTTCGCCGCCGGCGATGGAAACCTGTGCCGAGCGGATTTGCACCGCGTCGCCGCGGTGCGAGGCGTCGATGCGCACGCGATACTCGCCTTCGCGCAGATCCGCCTGCACTTCCTGCGTCTCCCCTTGCGCGGCTAGCCTCAGGCTGCCCGCCAGCTTGGTCGCGGCCAGCTTGGCGTAAACGCCGCGCAGGTCGAACGCGCTCGTCTCCAGCGCCAGATTCAAGCGGCCCTGGCGCAGGCTGCCCGCGCCTGAAAACCGGCCCGCATTGCCGAGGTCCAACTGCAGGTCCTTCAGCTCCAGCGCCTCGGGCGGGCCGGCGAAGGAAAGCCGGGCCGCGCGCAGCGGAAGCAGCGACGCATCGACCGAGCCGGGCAGGCCGTTGGTGAGCTTCAGTTCCCCGGCGTAGGCGTCGCCGCCCAGCGCGCGCAGCGTCAGTTCGGCGCCGAGGTCGGTGCGCGGCAGCTTGGTCCCGAAATTGCGCGCATCGACGCGGGCAAGGCGCAGCGTGGCCTGCTTCAATGGCATGCGCGCCAGCGGCGCGAGCGCGGCGCGCAACTCGGCCTGGGCGCCGCCCGAGCTGCCTGTCGCCGACACCGCGATGTCGGCGAGCGTGCCGTCGAGCGCGGCGCGCACCGTGTACGCCTGTGGTCCGTCTGCGCGCGTGAGCCCGGCGCTGCCGTTCAGCGCGAACGGCGCGGCCTCCCCGAGCGTCAGGTCGGCATTGCTCCTGCCCCAGGGCGTTTGCATCGATGCCAGGACATGGAAACGCCCGTCCGGATTGCGCAGCTCCAGCGTGAGCGCGCGCAATTCGTGGCGGCCGCCGTCGGTCGCAAGCGCCAGCGCATCGATGTTCGCGCTGCGGATCTCCAGTCGCAGCGGCAGGCGCAGCGTCTGCGGCAACTGCGGCGGCGCGGCGGAAGGCTTGCCGGTGTTCACCGAGAGCGCGCGCAGCGCGAGACTGTTTATCAGCACGGTTTGCGTGAATAGCAGTGCGCGCGGCGACCACGTCAATGAGAGCCCGCTCCCCTCGATGCGGCGATCGCCGTCCTCGAACGCGAATCTGCCGATGCGTATGTTCGCGTAGAGCGAGCCACGCACCTCCTCCAGCGCCAGGCGGCCGGCGCTCGCCTGCACCGCGCGCGCCGCCAGCCAGCGCAACGCCGTCTCGCTGCCGCCAAACCAGATCGCGCCGAAGACTGTGCATGCCAGCAGCAGCACGCCTGCCGCCACGGCGCGGCGCCAGGTCCGCGCAGTCGGTGAGCGCGCCATCAGAACGGTATCCCCACGGAGAAATGCACGCGCAGTTTGCCGACTTCGCGGCCGTAGGCAAGATCCAGGTTGAGCAGCCCGACCGGACTCCTCCAGCGCGCGCCGGCGCCGTAGCCCTGCACGGGCTTGAAATCGCGCAAATTGTCGGCGGCAGTGCCCGTGTCGTAGAACACGGCCGCGCCCCACTTCTCGGTGAGCCAGTGCACGTATTCGACGCTGGCCACGCCGAGATAGCGCCCGCCGACGATGGCGTCGCCGCTTTTCACGCCCAGGCTTTGATAAGCGTAGCCGCGCACCGACTGGTCGCCGCCGGTGCGAAACAGGAAATCCGAGGGTATTCCCTGGCTGCTGCGCGCGAGCGTCGCGCCGAGTTCGGCGCGCAGGATCAGACCGCCGCGCTTGCCCACGCTGCGGTAATAGCTGGCCTTGACGTAGTTGCGCAGGAAATCCTGGTCCGACAGCAGCGCCTTGGCCGCGACGCCGACCTGGGCGCTAAGCAGAAATCCGTCGCTGGGGTAGAGCAGGTTGTCGACCTTGCGCTGCGTCCAGGCGTAACTGCCGACCAGCGCCTGGTTCGACTCGTTCGGCACGCCGGCGACGACCTCGCGCTCTGTCTCGTACTGCAGGCTGAACGCCCTCTCGATATCGCCGACTACGCGGGCGCGCTTCGCGCCGAGGCTGTACTTGCGCGTCACATCGTGCTGGATGTCCGTGCGCTCGGTCAGCGCGGTCAGGCTGTCGACGTATCCGGCCGCGGTGCGCGGCAACTGTATGTTGCCGCTCAGCAACTGCTTCTTGCTCTCCAGCTTGAGCAGACTGGACAGCCGCCAGGCGCGGTCGAGAAAATTCAGGTCCTGGTACTCGACCTGCCCGCGCGCGCCGGTATTGGTGCTCGCGCCCGCGCCAAAGCCGAGTTTGCGCGACTGCGCCTCCACCACTTGCACCTTCACCGGCACGCGCTGCGGCCGCGCGGGATCGATGTCCGCGCTGACCGTTGCGCCGGTGAAATAGCGGCTGTCCTGCAGCAGCGCCTGGAATTCCAGCAGCTTTGCCTGTGAGTACGCCGAGCCCGGCGCTATCGTGTTGAGCCGATCGACGATGCTGCGCGGATAACGCTCGAGGCCGCTGACCTCGAGGGCGCCGAAGCTGAACGCCGGCCCGCTGTCCAGAACGACCTCAAGCGCTACCTGCCGCGTCTGCGGATCGACCGTGGCCAGGCTGGAGGCGATTTTCGCGGCCGGGTATTGCTCGGAGAGCAAGAGCTGCAGCACGCCGCGTTTGGCTTCCTCCCATAGTGCCTGGCGAAATACCATGCCCTCTCGCAGGGGCCAGCGTTCGCGCATGGCGGCGAGCCGCGCGGCGCGCGCTTCGCCCGCGATGGCGCCGCGCAGTTCCAGATTGACGCCGGCAACGCGTGAGGGCTCGCCCGGCACGATGGCGAAGCGTGCAATCCATGCGCCCTGGCGCTGCTCCAGTGAGGAATCGATCGTGGGGGAATAGTAGCCTTCGGTCGCGAGCAGCTCGCTTATCTGGTCCGGCGTCCTGCGCACGAGGAAGCGCAACTGGTCCGGGCCCATGCGCGGATTTGCGCGCGCGGTGTAGATCTCCAGGTGTTCCTGCAGCAGCTTGCGGTAGGCGTCGGGAACGTCGAGCTCCACCGAGTAGCGCAAGGCCTGCGCCTGCACCGGGACCGCCGACGCGGGCGAAGGGGACGCCTGCGCCTGCGCAGAAGACGGCTGCGCCTGCGCCAGCGCAGCGTGCGGCAACGGCAGGAGCGTGCATGCTGCGAACAGCGCAGCGAGGACACGCGCCACGCGCCTGCGCATGCGATGGTTTTCGTTCACGAGCGACATTCGAACACCATCTGCCGTTGCCCTGGCAGGACACCGGAACGCGGATCGGCGATCTTGCGTGCGCAGGAACCCGCTGACAATCAAGCCTTCGGTTCCGTCTCGCGCCTCGATGTTCCCAATCGGGCTGCAACGGACTTGAGTCCCGCCGGGCCGCCCGCATCGGGCTGTGCATCCGGAGCTTCGCCGCTGCGGCCGGTTACGGACTGAAGCTCCCGCTCGGCGGCGCGCGCCCGCAGCTCTGCATTGACCGCCTTCAGGCTGTCGATCTCCCGGCGCTGGCCGTTGATGACCCATTTGGCGCGCAGCGTCGCCGGCGTGGACACCAAGGCGACGACGACGGCGCCGAGCGCGAGCGCCAGCAGCAGGATCATGGCGAGCGAACCGTCGAAACGCCAAAAAAGAAACACAACCGTGGCCGGCACGCTGTTCTGCATGGCAAACGCAACGCTCGCGATCGCGATGACGATCGCAACGATAACTGCGAGCTGCATACTGAGTTCCTTGGCGCGCAGGGGCGCGAGAATATGCGGGATTTCGGTCCCGCTGAGATACGAATGAATATTGACGCTGCGACACGCGGCTGTCAAGCGCAAAGCGCGGCACGCAAAGCGCGTTACGCCGCAGGCAAAATTACGCGCAAGCCAGGTCGGCGCAGCGCGCAAGTTACCGTGCGCAAGGCGAACATGGCACTTTCCAAGCAAATGGCGCACAGGATAAGCAGTGAGGCAGTTATCTCCGCGATCATGGCGCTATCTCGAGTGCGCCATTCTCGCCCGCAGCTTCGCGGCCGCGCGCGGTTGCGGCGGCATGTCAGCGGGGCAAGGC
>JBQMQE010000108.1:0-14477 GCA_052172655.1 Burkholderiales bacterium | reverse complement strand
CGGTGTGACTCCGTGAGGGCGTAGTCCCAGATTTTGTAGCAAAAAGGGCGGATAGCGGTTCAACCGGCCAGTCGGGATGGATCGGGATGTGGGGGCGATAGTGGTCGAGGACGGCGCGGGCGCCGTTGATGACTTTCTGGTAGCCCTCGATCTCTGCCACGATCTCCTTCTGCACCTCCAGCGGGGGCAGGGGAATTTGGAACTGACTGAAGAATCCGGTGTGAAAGCTTTGAACGGTGACACCGGGCTTGATGCCCTTTTCAAGAATCTCGGTGCTTCTTGCTTTCAGCATCCAAAACAGGAAACGCACTTCGAGTCTGCCATCCGTCGGGATGAGCGCGATGATGTCTTGGTTGAAGCACATCTCCCGCGCGGTAATAGCAAGCGGCAAGGAGTGCTTCAGAATCCCCGACCGCACGACACACAACAAGGTATCGGCGGGAATGAGGCTCGTGGCGCTACCTTCGACCGCAGCCTTTGAAACGTGATCCTCGGTATCGTGAAGCACGTCCTGCTTCATGTCCTTCGGTGACACCCACGGAATGGTACCGCGCCAAAACGCGTCGTTCTCTTTCGATGGTGTCCCGCCACTGGCTCGGCGTGTCAATTCTCCAAGAGGGACCAGCGGCCACGCTGCAGTCGCGGAAGCCACTCCCTCCCGATACCGCTCGCCGCTGAGATTGTAGTCGCCATTCGCGGCGATCTTTTCTTTGGGGACGATCTGGGCGGTGGACGCGACGGCGAGGATGGATTTGGTGGACGCTTTGGAGCGGAGGGCGTGGAGATAGGCGGCGAGTTCGGCCTGGACCTGCGGGAGGTCGTTCTTGTCGAAGGCGCGGCGCTGGGCGCCGAGGCCGAAGCCGTCATTCTCGACTTTGAAGAAGGCGATGGTGTCGGCGGCCTTGGCGAGGGATTTGTCGAGGATCAGGATGCTGGTTTTCACCCCGGAGTAGGGATTGAAACAGCCCGCGGGGAGGGAGACGACGGCGACGAGGGAGTTTTCGACGAGCATTTTCCGCAGCTCTTTGTAGGCGGTCTGGCTCTGGAAGATGATGCCCTCGGGCACGATGATGCCGGCGCGGCCATTCGGCGTGAGATGCTCGGCCATGTAGTCGACGAACAGGACTTCACTGCGTTTGGCCTTAATGGAAAATCGCTTATGGGGCTTGATGCCGCCTTTCGGGGACATGAACGGCGGGTTGGCGAGAATGACGTCGGCGAATTCGTTCCAGCGCTCTTCGGAGGTGAGGGTGTCGTATTCGTAGATGTGCGGATCGGTGAAGCCGTGCAGGTACAGGTTTACCAGCGACAGGCGCACCATGTCGGGTGAAATGTCGTAGCCCTTGAAGTTCCTGGCGAGGCGACCCTTATCGTCGGGGGTGAGTTTGCTCTGGCCCTTGGCGTCGGTGTTGGCGCGCAGGATGTGCTTGTAGGCGGAGATGAGGAAGCCGGCGGTGCCGCAGGCGGGGTCGAGGATGGTTTCGCTCTTCTGTGGGGCGACGATCTCGACCATGAAATCGATGATATGGCGCGGGGTGCGGAACTGACCAGCATCGCCCTGCGAGCCGAGGACGGAGAGCAGATACTCGAAGGCATCGCCGAGGCGCTCGCTGTGGTCGTAGCTGAACTCGTCGATGATCTTGAGGAAGGCCTTGAGCGTCTCGGGATCGCGGTAAGGCAGGTAGGCGTTCTTGAAGATGTCGCGAAAGAGCGGTGGGATGCCGGGGTTCTCTGGCATTTTTGAGATGCCTTCGCCGTAAAGGCCGAGCATCTCGTGGCCACCGAGCGATGGCGCCATGAGCTGGGCCCAGCCGTAGCGGGCGTAGTTCCCGGTGAAGAACTTGCGCTTGCCGCCGAGTTCCTCGGACTCGGCGTCCATGTCGTCCATGAACTTGTAGATCAGCGCGATGGTGATCTGCTCGACCTGGGACTTGGGGTCGGGCACCTTGCCGACTAGAATGTCGCGGGCGGTGTCGATGCGGCGTTTGGTGTCAGTGTCGAGCACGGCTATCCCTTGAGTCGCTTGATGGCCGGCGCAGAGGTCAGCACCTGCATCTGGCGGATGGCTATTTCATTGAGACGCTTGAGGCGTTCGCCCTGTGACAGCCCCATGTGTATGAGTTCGGCGTTCATGCCCTCGATATTGGCGAGCACCAGCAGTTGCTCGATCGTGGCGTACTCGCGCATGTTGCCTTCCAGCTTGGGGTTGAGGTCGCGCCACTGTTTAGCCGTTTGGCCAAACAAGGCGACATTAAGCAGGTCGGCTTCACTGGCGTAGGTGATGGCAGCCTGTGCCGAGGTGACTGCGGGTGGAATCAGGTGCGCCTGAATGGCATCGGTGTGGATGCGGTAGTTGAGTTTGGAAAGCGTGCGGTTCAGGTTCCAGGCTAGCGACAAGCGGCGGCTTTCGTCTTGCTTGAGGCGCTGGAATTCCTTGATGAGGTAGAGCTTGAACTCGACCGAGATCCAGGAGGCGAATTCAAAGGCGATGTCTCTGTGGGCGTAAGTACCGCCATAACGGCCGGACTTGGAGACCAGGCCGCTGGCGTGGGTCGCGTCTATCCATTGACGTGGCGTCAGGACAAAGCTGTTGAGCCCAGCCCTGGTTTTAAACCCCTCGAATTCGAGGGGTTTAAAACTGGCGTTATTCAGCCGCTCCCATACGCCCAAAAACTCGATGGTATTGCGATTTCTCATCCAATTCTGGATGACATGATCGGATCGATCCGGCTCTTTATGCTTGGCGATGTCCGTCAGGGAAATATAGTCGTCACTGGCTTGGCTGAGAACCGTGACAGCGGTTCCCTGTACATCTATGGTCGTTTTACTGGCCTTGATCATGGATACACCTATTGCGCGAACTGATTCAAGGAGACATAGTCCTTGATGTAATTGGGGATGAGCATGCGATATTTCGCAGGCACAGCCTTGAAGTCGCTGGTGGAAAAGTAAGGGTTGGTCGCCAGGTCGGTGTAATGCCCGCTCTCGATGATGCCGCGCACGGCATCGCTGGTGGCATACGCCTTGAAGTAGGTCTTGATGGCCGGGATGGCCCCGGCCTCGTCGGGCTTGGTGTCAGCGACGAACTTGGAGAACTCCTCCTCCAGCAGCTCATCCTTGGACTTGAAGCGGGGAATGAGGCCGAAGACCTTCTCCAGGATCTCTCGCAGCGTCAGGCGGCGGTCCACGGCGGCGGCTTTGCGCAGCTTGTCGAGCGTGTAGTATTCCTCTGGCTTGTCGAAGACCTCGCGGTTGACGTAATCGATAACGCGGTCCCACTGCCCGGATTCGACGGCGGAGGCGACGGTCTCATCGGCGCGGATAACGTCTTCGAACTTCTCGAAAAACATGCGGTCGATCTTCATGCCCTCGGAAGTGATCTGCTCGACGCGCATCGACGCGAGGATGTCGGCGCCGAGGTGCTCATAGGTGCCTCCTACGACCACCGGACCTCGGCCTCCCCCTTCGTCGCTGCCCCTGCCTTTGGGCGGAGGGAGCTTCAGCACTTCGTCGTAGTTGAACTCTTCCTCGAAGTATTCGCAGTTGGCAAAGAAGTCGAACAGCTTGAAGGCCGTTTTTGACGGATGCTGCACGCCTTCCTTGCGGCTTTCGTCGAAGAGCAGCTCCAGAAAGTCGTGCTTGCGCGTGCCGCGTCCCTTGATCTGGATGAAGTCGGTGGGCGAAAAGATCGGACGGAAGAGACCGAGGTTGAGGATATCGGTGCAGTCGTAGCCGGTGGTCATCATGCCGACCGTGACGCAGATGCGTGCCTTGCTGGTCTTGTATTCGGGGAGAAAATTTCCCGAGCCGAGCAGCTTGTTGTTGCTGAAGTTGATGGTGAACTGCTGCGCTTCGGGTATCTGCGAGGTCACCTGCACGGCGAAGTCAGACTGGTATTTGCCGGGGAACATGCGGTCGGCCATCAGATTGAGTATCTGCGCCAGCTTGGCGGCGTGATCCTGGCTGACGGCAAAGACAATCGACTTGCCGATTTCGCCGCTGACCGGGTCGCGCAGGGCGTTCTCCAGAAACGTCTTGCACAGGAGTTGGTTGGTGGCCTCGGCGAAGAAACGCTTTTCGAACTCGCGTTGTTTGAAAGCCTGCTGCTGATCCTCGCCAGTGTCATCCGTGAACGAGACGACAAAGCCCTGTTCGGAGAGCAACTCGGTAGTGATCTCGGTACGGGCGTCCACTACGGTCGGGTTGATCAGGTAGCCCTCCTTCACGCCATCGAGCAAGGAGTAGCGGAAGGTCGGCTGGCTCATCTCGCAGCCGAAGGTGCGGTAGGTGTCGAGCAGCAGGCGGCGCTCGGCCTCACGCGGGTCGCGCGTGCCCGGCTTTGAGCTGTCGAACCGGCGCAGGTAATCGCGCGGCGTGGCGGTGAGGCCCAGCTTGTAGCCGATGAAGTAGTCGAACACGGCGCGGGCATTGCCGCCAATGGAGCGGTGCGCTTCGTCGGAGATGACGAGATCGAAGTCAGTCGGCGAGAACAGCTTCTGGTACTTGTTGTTGAAAAGCAGCGATTGCACCGTGGTGACGACGATTTCAGCGCGCTGCCAGTCGTCGCGGCTTTCCTTGTAGATCACCGCCTTGCAATCGGCCGACAGCAGCGCCACAAAGGCTTTCCAGGCCTGATCTTCCAGTTCAAGTCGATCGACCAGGAAAAGCACGCGGCTTGCATTGCCGGAGCGCAGGAAGAGCTTGATGACGGCGGCGGCGGTCAGGGTTTTTCCGGTGCCGGTGGCCATCTCGAACAGGAAGCGGTCCTTGCCATCACCAACCGCGGCCTGAAGGCTGTGGATGGCCTTGAGCTGATAGGGCCGGAGAAAGCGCAGCTTGTTGGCCTGGATGTATCCGGGACGCTCCGCTTCGCTGCGCCACCCGGCCTCCGATTGGTAGTTCGGGCGCTGGGTGCGAACGATGTAGTCCTCGCCCACCTCGTCTTCGATCAGGCGCTGCGGATTGGGTGTGACCTTCTGGTAGCCGGTGACCGACTCCGGCGTCGGAAACGAAGTGATGACGTAAGGGTTCCCGCGTTCGAGGTCCCAGAAGTAGTGCAGGTTGCCGTTGGAGAGGATGACGAAGCGACAGTTCTGCGACTTGGCGTACTTGCGCGCCTGCTCCTTGCCGACAAGCGGATTCTTGTCCTCGGCTTTGGCTTCGAGGACGAGGAGCGGGAAGCCCCCGGCGTCGAGTAGGAGAAAGTCGACGAACCCTTTTGTGTTCTTCTCGAAGTTGTCGCCGAGTGCTTCCAGGTCGGTTGACTTGATTGTAACGCTGGGTTCGAGACGAATATTCGCGGGCGCGTTGCCATCCTGGAAGAAGCGCCAGCCAGCCGCTTCGAGGAGCTTATTGATCTTGATACGAGCGGCGGCTTCTTTCACGCTCAGCGCGCCAAACGCCGTTCCAACGCCACGATCCAGTGCTCCATTGGCAGCGCCGTCCCGCTTTGCAAGTGGCTCATGCAGCCGAGGTTGGCGCTGACTATGGCCTGCGGTGAACCTGCGTGCAATGCCGCGAGCTTGTTCGCCTTCAGCCTGCCCGCCAGCTCCGGCTGCAGGATCGAATAAGTGCCGGCCGAGCCGCAGCACAGGTGACTGTCCGCGACCGGGGTCAGCTCGAATCCGGCGGCCAGCAGTATGCCTTCGACCACGCCCCTGATCTGCTGCCCGTGCTGCAGCGAACAAGGCAGTTGCAGCGCGAGCTTGGGCGCGGCCGACGGTTTCCCCGCGGCAAGCAAAGGCTGCAGCCGCGGCGCTTCGGCGGCGATCACTTCGCTGATGTCTTTGGTCAGCGCGCCGATGCGCTGCGCCTTCGCCGCGTACGCAGGATCGTGCGCGAGCAGATGGCCGTACTCTTTTACCGTGGTGCCGCAGCCGCTGGAGGTCATGACGATCGCCTCCACGCCGCCGTCCGCGGCCTCGACATAAGGCCACCAGGCATCGATCAGTGAACGCATGTCATCCAGGCCGTCTTCCTGGGCGTTCAGATGAAAGCGCACCGCGCCGCAGCAGCCTGCGCCCTGCGCTTCGATCAGGGAGATGCCGAGCTGGTCGAGTACGCGCGCCGCAGCCGCGTTGATATCGGGCGAGAGCGCCGGCTGCACGCAGCCGGCGAGCACCAGCATTCTGCGCGCATGCCGCGCCGCCGGCCAGATGCCGGCGGCGGGCACCGCGGCGGGAACCTTGTCCTGCAGCGCGAACGGCAGCGCCGGGCGCAGCCAGCGGCCCAGCTTGAGCAGCGAACCGAACAACCAACTGCGCGGCAGCACCAAGCGCAGGGCGAACCGCTGCAGGCGCGCCAGCAGCGGCCGCGGCACGCGGTCCTCGGCGAGCTTGCGCCCGATATCGATGAGGCGTCCATACTGCACGCCCGACGGGCAGGTGGTTTCGCAGGCACGGCAGGTGAGGCAGCGGTCCAGGTGCACCTGCGTGCTGGCGGTAACCTCGTCGCCTTCGAGCATGCCCTTGATCAGGTAGATGCGCCCGCGCGGTCCGTCGAGTTCGTCGCCCAGCAATTGATAAGTCGGGCAGGTCGCGGTACAAAAACCGCAATGCACGCACTTGCGCAGGATGGCGTCCGCCTCCCTGCCGTCGGCGCTGTCCTTGATGAAATCAGCCAGCTTGGTCTGCATGGAGCAAGATCAACCGCGGTGAAAGCTGTTCATAGATCCGGATACATGCGGCCGGGATTGAAAACGCCCGCGGGGTCGAAGGCCTGCTTGAGATTGCGGTGGATTTTCGCCAGCGCCGGCGCAAGCGGCGTAAACACGCCGACGCTCTTGTCGGCTGCACGAAACAGCGTGGCATGCCCGCCGGCTTGCGCTGCAGCCTCGCGGATGGTGCGCGCATCGGCATTGCTCGCGAGCCACCTCTGCGACCCGCCCCACTCGATCAGTTCCTCGCCCGGCAAAGCCAGCGGCGGCGTGATCGAGGGCAGCGACAGCCGCCACAGCGGTTTATCGCTGCCGAAAAAAGGATGCGTCTGCTCGCGTATTCCCAGCCAGAAGCGCTCGGCCAGCCCGGATTCCATCGCCTCGCCGCCGATAATTTCGCGTGCCGCTTTGACCGCGCTTGCCGCACCCGACAGGCGTATGGTCAGCTCGCCCCCCACCCAGGCGCAGGCGCTGATCGGCAGCGGCTGGCCGCCCCAGTGATTGAGCATCCCGATCGCCTTGTCCTGCGGCAGTTCCAGCTTGAGCGTCGCTTCGGCAAACGGCAGCGGCGGCACCTTGAGCGAGACCTCCAGTATCAGGCCCAGCGTGCCCAGGGAGCCGGCCATCGGACGGGAAATGTCGTAGCCGGCGACGTTTTTCATCACCTGGCCGCCGAAGCTCAGATCGTTTCCGCGTCCGTCGAGCATGCGCACGCCGAGCACGAAATCGCGCACCGCGCCCGCCGCCGCTCGCCGCGGCCCGGAGAGCCCGGCGGCGACCATCCCGCCTACCGTCGCGCCGGGACCGAAGTGCGGCGGCTCGAACGCCAGATGCTGGCCGTGCGCGCGCAGCGCATCCTGGAGTTGCGTCAGCGGCGTGCCGCAGCGCACGGTGATCACGAGTTCGGTCGGCTCGTAGGCGATGATGCCGGCGTAGGCGCGCGTGTCCAGCACGTCTGCGCTGGCGAGCTCGCCGTAGAAGTCCTTGCTGCCGCCGCCGCGCAACTGCAGCGGCCTTTTCTCCGCCGCAGCGGAGCGGATCCGCTGGACGTATCCTTCGATGAGCTCTTGCATATCAGAAGCGCGGCAGCCCGGAATGCGGCAACTGCCCGCCCTCGACGTGCATGCGGCCGAACTCGGCGCAGCGATGCAGCGACGGGATGTTCTTCTCCGGATTAAGCAGGCCGTCCGCGTCGAAGGCGCGCTTGACCGCGCGGAACAGCTCCAGTTCGTTCGGATTGAACTGCACGCACATCTGGTTGATTTTCTCTATGCCGACGCCATGCTCGCCGGTGACCGTGCCGCCCACCTCTATGCATTTCTCCAGCACCTCGCCGGCGAAAGCCTCGGTGCGGCGCAACTGCTCCGGATCGTTGGCGTCGAACAGGATCAACGGATGCAGGTTGCCGTCGCCGGCGTGGAACACATTGGGGCAGCGCAGACCGTATTTCTTCTCCAGGGTGGCGATGAAATGCAACACCTCGCCCAGGCGCTTCCTCGGGATGGTGCCGTCCATGCAGTAGTAATCCGGCGAGATGCGGCCCATGGCCGAGAACGCGGCCTTGCGTCCGGACCAGAATTTCAGGCGTTCGGCTTCGTTCTGCGAAATGCGGAAATCGTAGGCGCCCGATGCTTTCAGCACCGCGGTCATGCGCGCGATTTCGTCCTCGACCTCTTCCGCGGTGCCGTCGGACTCGCACAGCAGCAGCGCGGCCGCGTCGAGGTCGTAGCCGGCATGCACGTATTCCTCGACCGCACGTGTGGCCGGCTGGTCCATCATTTCCAGCCCGGCGGGGATGATGCCCGCGGCGATCACGTCCGCAGCGGCATTGCCCGCTTTTTCCACATCGTCGAAGGCGGCGAGGATCACCCGCGCGGTCTGCGGCTTGGGCACCAGCTTGACCGTGATTTCCGTGGTCACTGCGAGCATGCCCTCGGAGCCCATGACCAGCGCGAGCAAGTCGAGGCCCGGCGCATCCAGCGCCTCGCTGCCGAATTCCACCATCTCGCCCTCGATGGTGCAGGCGCGCACGCGCAGCACATTGTGCACGGTGAGTCCGTACTTGAGGCAGTGCACACCGCCCGCGTTCTCGGCCACGTTGCCGCCTATGGTGCAGGCGATCTGCGAGGAGGGGTCGGGGGCGTAATACAGGCCGTAGGGCGCGGCCGCCTCGGAAATGGCCAGGTTGCGCACCCCCGGCTGCACCCGCGCCGTGCGCGCCACCGGGTCGAGCGCGAGGATGCGCTTCATCTTGGCGAGCGACAGCAGCACGCCCTTGGTGTGCGGCAGCGCCCCGCCCGAAAGGCCGGTGCCGGCGCCGCGCGCCACCACCGGCAGCTTGAGTTCGCGGCAGGCGCGCAGTATGCGGGCGACCTGGTCTTCATTCTCCGGCAAAGCCACCACCATGGGCAGCTCACGATAGGCCGACAGCCCGTCGCATTCGTAGGGTTTGGTGTCCTCCTGCCGGTACATCACGGCCTCAGCCGGCAGGATGGCGCGCAGCACTTTCACCGCAGCGGCCTGGCGCACCGGATCGAGCAAACGGAAGCCTTCGTTCATAGTGGCAGATGCCAGGGATTGACGCGTGATTCGAACATATTAGGCGGGACCGCGGCCAACGGCATCATGTTAGGCACGGGCCCCGGATGTGTCAATCGAATGGCGCGATAAGATTTCATATTGCCGAAAAGCGCAAGCGTCGCGCGTTCATTTGCTAAGATGTCTGCTGCCAAACACGAGCATGTCGCCTGAATGTCCGCCACCCGTCAAGCCGCCCTTGCGCGCATTTTCCCGTTTCTCGCCTGGCCGCGTCCGAGCAAACAGACTCTGAATGACGATGTGCTCGCGGGAATCACGGTGGCGCTGGTCGTCATCCCGCAGTCGCTCGCCTACGCGCAGCTCGCGGGCGTTCCGGCTTACTACGGCTTGTATGCCTCACTGCTGCCCTCTATCGTGGGTGTGATGTTCGGGTCTTCCGCCCAGTTGTCGACGGGGCCGGTGGCGATGACCTCACTGCTTACCGCGGCAAGCATCGCGCCGCTTGCGCCGCTGGGCAGTGATGCGTTCATCGCCCACGCCGTGCTTCTGGCGCTGTTGTCGGGCCTGTTCCAGCTCGGCTTCGGTCTTCTGCGCATGGGCATGGCGATCAATCTGCTGTCGCAACCGGTGCTGATGGGTTTCATCAACGCCGCTGCGATCATCATCGCGCTGGCGCAGTTGCCGCCGCTGGTCGGAATGTCCGCCAGGCATACCGAGCACTTCCTGCTCGATACCTGGCACGTGATCGCCAACCTCGACCTGATGCACGAGATATCGCTGCTGTTCGGCGCGGGCGCGATCGCGCTGCTGCTCTGTTTCAAACGCTATACGCCGAAGCTGCCGGGGGTGCTGATCACGGCGGTGATTCTGACCGCAGTGAGCTACGCGATCGGATTCGCCGACCTCGGCGGCCGCGTAGTGGGCGCCGTTCCGAGCGGCATTCCCAAGTTCGTCACCCCCACGATCGACTGGGAAACGACCAAGGAACTGCTGCCGGCTGCATTCGTCATCGCCCTGATCAGCTTCATGGAAGCCATGTCGAGCTGCAAAGTCATCGCGATCAAGACCAAGCGCCCCTGGAACGAAAACCAGGAATTGATCGGCCAGGGCCTGGCCAAGATCATGGCCGCGTTCAATCACACCATGCCGGTGAGCGGATCCTTCTCCCGCTCCGCGCTGAACCTGCACTCCAATGCGCACAGCGGAATCTCTGGCCTGGTCACCGCCCTGGTCGTCTTGCTGACATTGTTGTTCTTCACGCCGCTGCTGTATCACCTGCCCAAGCCGGTTCTAGCGGCGATCATCATGCTGGCGGTGTTCAATCTGATCAATTTCCAGAACTTTCGCCGCGCCTGGCGCGCGCACCGCGACGATGGCATCGCGGCCGCCATCACCTTCGCCACGACTCTGCTGTTTGCGCCCAACATCCAGGACGGGATCCTGTCAGGGATCATCGTCTCGCTTTGCCTGCACCTGTACCGGGGCATGCAGCCGCGCGCGGCGGTCGTCAGCCTGCACGAAGACGGCACGCTGCGCGATGCGGAACGTTTCCACCTGCCGCCCCTGCATAAAGCGATAGGCATCGTGCGCCTCGACGCGTCGCTGAATTTCGTCACGGCCGCCGCGCTCGAGGACGCCGTGCTGAAACTCGAGCGCGACAAACCGCAGCTGAAATTCATCCTGCTCACAGCCGGCGGCATCAACGACTTGGATGCGACCGGGGCGGAGTTGCTGTTCAAGCTATCCGAACGGCTGAGCCAGAACGGCATCACGCTGGCATTGAGCGCCGCGAAGAAGCAGGTGCAGGAAGTCATCGAACGAACCGGCCTGGACGCAGCGATCGGCAGCCAGAATATCTACACCACCGACCGACTCGCGGTCGCCGGACTGCTCGCGCGCGTAGCCGAATAGGGCGCGGGAACCGGGCTGAAGATTGGGCCGGTCGCCGCAGGATCCGCCGGCCCCGCCCGCGCCCGAGCGCGCGCGCCTTATCGCGCGCGGCGGTAGGGAAGCGCGTTCAGCGCGAATCCCAGCAACATGACCAGTAACGTGAACAGTGTGCCGAAAAGCCAGGAGTGGTCGTGTGCCGCATTCCACACCCAACGTTCGACGCCGGACAGGCGCACTTTGAAATTGCCGACGGTGTGGCCGACCACTTTCCCGGATTTCACCAGCAGGGTTTCAACGGTGTAGTTTCCAACCTGCAAGTCACCCGGCAGCCGTATGTCGGCGATGAACAACCGGTTTCCAAACACCCTGATCGCGGCGTCGTATTCGTGATAATAGCCCTGTCTCTCCTTGATCCGGAAGAACGCCTTGCGCCAGTCGTCCGCGGCGTGCTCCTTCAATCGCGGCTCGACGCGCAGCGGCACGCCTTCGAGGAGGAGTCCGTATTTCTGCTGCTCGGCGAGCGGCAGGATAGCGGCGATCGGCGCGGTAGCGTAGAGGAACAGCAAGCTTGGCGCATCTTCCATTTTCACCCTGTCGCCGCCGACCCAGAACGGTCCGAGCTTGGTTTCGCGCGACAGGGTCGCCTCCTGTTTCGGCCCCGCCAGTCTAATGATCAGATCGCCCGGACCGCTCATGGCGCCCACGGCCTGGATTTCCGTCCCGGCGAAATCCGTAGTGATTTTCACGTCGCTGGTCGCCGGCGCGACGACCAGCGGTTCTTCAGCCCACGATCGGGTCTGAAGCATCCAGCCCGAGGCGAATAACAGGCAGAGCAGCCAGCGCGTCATCAGCGCACCTCGAGCGTCATGCCGTAGATGTCGGCCGGCGGCATCAGCAGGGTCACGATCATTTTGACCGCCACCGCGACCACCACCAGCGCCAGAATAAAGCGCAGCTTTTCCGCCGGCAGGCGCGCGCCGAGCCGTGCCCCCATTTTGGTCCCGAGCACCGAACCGAGAATCAGAATGAGCGCGAGGAAAGGATCGACCGAATGATTGATGCCGGCCTGCATCACGCTCACAGCGGCGGTGGTGAACAGCAATTGGAACAGCGACGTGCCAACGACGATCTTGGTCGGCATCTTCAGGACATAGATCATCACCGGCACCATGATGAATCCCCCGCCGACCCCCATCAGCGAGGTCAGGATGCCGACCGCCGCACCCAGCAGCAGCGGTCCGATGGCCGACATGCGCACGCCTGAGGCAGGGAACGCCGTCTGCCAGGGCAGGCGCCGCATCCAGGTTCGCAACAGCGAATTCGACGCGGCCGGCTCGTCTGGCTCCCCCGCCGCGCCTGGGGTGGCCGAGCTGGCGCGGGAAATGGCCCGCACCGATTCGATCAGCATGCTCACGCCGATGAAGCCGAGCAGGATGACATAGAGGAAAACCACCACATTGCCGAACTGGCCCGCGCGCAGCAGCACTTTGGCGAGATAGACACCGAAGCCGCCGCCGAGCCAACTGCCGATCAGCAGTATCAGCCCCATCTTGAAGTCGATATTGCCGTGACGCCAATGCAGGTAGCTTGCTCCGGACGCCGTGCCCGCCATCTGCGCCGCGCCGCTCGACACCGCTACAATGGGAGGTATGCCGGTGAATATGAGCAGCGGCGTGATCAGAAACCCGCCGCCCACCCCGACCAGACCGGAGAGAAAGCCGACCAAAGCGCCATAGAACAGGATCAGGACGATATTGACGTCCATATGCGCGATCGGCAGGAAGAATTCCATGAAAATGTCTGCGCTTGAAAGACGGGAGGCGAAGCGAGCCGCCATTCTACCTGCTACCGAACGCATCTCCGCGCCCGCGGGGAAGCTTTTGCTTATGGCCATCGGAGTAATTCTGATGGCGCTGCTTGCCGGCTGTGGCGGCAGCACGCCGAAGCTGACCAAATTGCCGCCCGGCGCTGTCGTTCTCGCTTTGGGCGACAGCCTCACGTTCGGCACCGGCGCGCAACCCGAGACGAGCTACCCGGCGGTGCTGGAAAAGCTCATCGGTCGCACAGTCGCGAGCGCGGGCGTGCCGGGCGAAGTAAGCGCGGCCGGCCTGGCGCGGCTGCCCGAGGCACTCGATGAATACCAACCCGCGCTGCTCATCCTATGCCACGGCGGCAACGATTTTCTGCGCAAGCTCGGCGACGCTCAGGCGGCGGAAAACCTGCGCGCGATGATCAGCCTCGCCAGGCAAAGGGGCATAGACGTGGTGCTGATCGCCGTGCCCAAGCCGGGTTTGCCGCCCTCGCCGCCGGATTTCTATGCCGAAATCGCCAGGGAATTCAAGCTTCCCTATGAGGACGCGGCGCTCACGGCAATCCTGCGCGACCGCGAGCTGAAGTCCGACCTGGCGCATCCCAACGCCAAAGGCTATGCCAAGCTCGCCGCGGCGGTAGCCGAATTGCTGAAGAAAAGCGGGGCCATCTAGGCTGCACTGCGCCTTTCGGCAGGAATCACCCAACAGTGCGAAAATCCCGGCTCGATTCAATCAGGAGCAAAGTATGTTCGATCTTACCGGCAAGGTTGTGCTGATCACCGGCTCGACCAAGGGCATAGGCAAGTCCATCGCAGAGGAAATGGCGAAAGCGGGCGCCAAGGTGGTGATTTCCAGCCGCAAGGCCGAGGCCTGCGAAGAAGTCACGCGTGAGTTCACCGGCAAGGGCTACGAGGCGATCTCGGTTCCCTGCAACATCGCGCACAAAGAGCAGTTGCAGCATCTGGTCGACGCGACCATGAAGCACTGGGGCAAAATCGACATCCTGGTATGCAACGCCGCCGCCAATCCGGTGTACGGGCCGACGGCGCTGGCGGGCGACGAGGTGTTCGACAAGATCATGGGCAACAACATCAAGAGCAACTGGTGGCTGTGCAACATGGCGATTCCGCAGATGGCCGAACGCAAGGACGGCGTGGTGATCATCGTCTCCAGCATCGCCGCGCTCAAGGGCAACACCGTGATCGGGCTCTACGGCGTATCCAAGGCCGCCGACACGGCATTGGTCAGAAACTACGCCTGCGAGTGGGGCCCGTCCAACGTCCGCGTCAACGCGATTCTGCCCGGTCTGATCAAGACCGATTTCGCCCGGGCGCTGTGGGAAAACGACAAGGCGCGCAAGGCGCGCGAGGCAATCACCCCGCTCAGACGCCTGGGTGAAGCGGAGGAAATCGGCGGCATCGCCGTCTTCCTCGCCTCCAGGGCGGCAAGCTTCATCACCGGGCAGACGATCATCGCCGACGGCGGCGTGACTATTGCCTGACACCGCTAGCCGCCTGCCGGATTGGCGCACGCGGCGGCGCGGCCGGAAGGGCCGACCGAAGGACCCCACCCTGCCCCCGACA